>JBDTYK010000010.1:0-24466 GCA_040005715.1 Actinomycetota bacterium
GCCCGAGGTCCGATGTGATTGCGCCCTGGGCTCTCCTCACGCGCTGTTGGGCCGCCACCAGGCTCTGGTTCGCGCCCGCACCCGTTCGCGCGGACGGACTTGCCACGCGCGGAGTGGTTGTCGAGGCCTGGGTCGACGCCGCCTGCGAGGCCGTCGTCGAACCGGTTGAGGTGGTCGCGGCTGTGGTGGCTGTCGTCGTGCTCTGGTCGGACTCCAGGGTCGCCTTGGCCTGGGCCAGAGCTGCTTTCGCATTGGTCAGTGCACTGTTGAACGGTTTGGGATCAAGGGTGGCCAAGGTCTGACCAGCTCTGACGGCGTCCCCGACTGCCACCGACACGCTCGAGACCGTCCCTGACACGGCGAAGCCCTGGCTGACCTGGTTGACCCGCTGGACCGACCCTGTCAGGTCCAGGCGCTGCTCCACCGAGCCCTTGGTTACGGTGGCCATCCGATAGGTGTCGGTCGCACTGGCGCTGGCGTTGGTACGAACCGCGGCCGTTCCTGCGATGACGAGAGCGGCGACCGCAGCCGCGGGAACGGCACGGCGTGCCCACCCCCGGTGGGGAATGTCAGGCACCTGCAGCACCTCCCGGCGAAGTGGGAGCTCCTCCAGGCCGCCTGCCGAATCCCGAGGAGCACGAACCGTTCTGGGCCGGCCGCAGCGAGATCGAAGTAGCGGCGATCGATCCCGTGTCTGAGGCCTTGCCGAACGCTGTGACGCACAGGCCTACTACCAGGGCCTTGGCGGTGGCGGCCGCGGTCCGGGTGTAGGTCGTCGTTGCGCTCGTCCGCACGATTCTCGTGGTGGGGACGGCGGCGGTGCTGCCACCTTGCGGGCGCTGGCTGTCCAGAGTGAAACTGGCTGCGTTCACAGCGGTGACCTTGCCAAAAGCGGCCAGTGCGCCAAATCCGTTGCCGCCGAACCTGTTTCCGTCTGCGCCGGGTCCGCCTGTCCGACTCGGTGCGGGCGCGCCTCCAGGCTGCCCCGGGTCTCCGGTAGTCCCCGGAGGCCGACCACCTGGCGTCCGCAACCCGGTAAAGACCGAACATGTCCCGTTGACCGCAGGGGAGACCTCGACCGACGCAGCCAGGATCGGGCCGGTGGCGGCACCAGGAGCAACCGTCGGTGCGGACCCGCCAGGCCCTGCCACCAACCGTGCGCTGCGTGCCTGTACGCAGTCGCCGACCACGACGCTCGTTCGTTGGGCCGCCACGGTGCTGGTGAACGCAGTGGCGGGCGAATAGGTAACGGCCGTCTGGACATCGGCGCTCTGAACCTGCAGCGTCGTACCTTCGATCGCTGCGAGCAGCCCGGTGGCTCCCGGGAACGCACGGGCACCGTCGGCTGAGTTGCTCCCGCCCCCCGAGGCCGCTGTGGCGGGCGCGCTGGTGGCACCCGAGGTCGCCGATGTGCCGCCGCCGCATGCGCTGACGAACAACAAGGCCGAGCACACTGCTGCTCCCGCGTCGATCCTGTTCACGGTCATGTCTCTACTCACTTCTCAAGGCGTCGATGGGGGCGAGGCGTGCGGCGCGGCTGGCGGGATAGACCCCGGCCACGATGCCGATGACGAGGGCGATGGCCAACGAGCCGACCGCCACGACGGGGGGAATGGTGACCGGTTGGTTCAGGAAGCGCGGGAGGACCCGGGCGCCGACCAGCCCCAGGGCGATGCCGAGGATGCCCCCGGAAAGTCCGAGTGCGCTGGCCTCGACAAGAAACTGTCGCCTGATGGCACGGGGGGTCGCGCCCAGCGCCTTGCGCAGACCGATCTCACGGATGCGTTCGGTAACGGACACGAGCATGATGTTCATGACGCCGATTCCGCCGACCAGCAACGAGATTGCCGCGATCCCGGCGAGAAGGACGGTCAGGGTGCGGTCCGTCGATGTGGCGGTGGTCAGCAGGGACTGCTGACTGCTGATCGTGAAGTCGGCGGTGGTCACCGTCTTTCCGTGGGTGGAAAGCAAAGCCTTGTTGGCCTCCTGGTAGGCCGCGGAGAGGGCGTCGGTTGATCTGGCCTCGATGTAGAGGGTCGAGATGCCAATGGCATTGCCGCCGCTGGCGATTCGACTGCTATACGTGGTCTGCGGGAGCAGTGCCTGGTCGTCCTCGTCGGTTGTCGTCGATGACCCTGCTGTGTTGAGGATGCCGATGACGGTCATGGTGGTTCCGTTGATGCTCACGGTCTGCCCGAGCGCGTCGCGGCCGCCGAACAGCTCAGTGGCCGTGGTCGACCCGAGCACGGCCACCGATGCCGCGTCGCCCAGTTCGGTCGTCGTGAAGAAGCGTCCTGCAGTCAGGCTGCGAGCTCTGACCGGCAGCCAGTCCGGCGTCGTGCCAACCACGTTGGTCGTCCAGTTCGTGGGGCCCGCAGTGAGCAGCTGGGAACCGGTGACCACGGGGGCAACCCGGGCGATGTCCGGCGCAACAACTGTGCTGGCCAGCGCCGCCGCGTCCCGGGTGGTGAGAGTCGAGGCGGACCCGCGTCCGCCCCGGATACCGCTCGTGCTTGTGGTGCTGCCCGGGGAGACGATGAGCAGGTTGCTGCCGAGCTGGTCGATCTGGGCACGGACCTGAGCCTGGGCGCCCTGGCCCAACCCCACGGTCAGCATGACGGCGGCGATGCCGATAAGGATGCCGAGCATGGTCAGGGATGAGCGCATCCTGCGCATCCGGATGGCCTCCAATGCGGTGCGGATGGTCTCGCTCCAGCTCATCGGATGCCCCCAGCGGCAGCCGGCATCGCCGGATCCAGCTCTCCGTCGAGAATTCTCACAATGCGCTGAGCCGACTCGGCCACATCGCGCTCATGGGTGATGAGCACAATTGTGCGACCTTGCCGATGTAGCTCGGCGAAGAGCGCGAGGACGTCTCCGCTGGAGTGGGAGTCGAGGTTTCCGGTCGGCTCGTCCGCCAGGATGAGCGCGGGGTCAGTGACCAGTGCCCGGGCGACGGCGACGCGCTGCTGCTGCCCGCCGGAGAGCTCGCCCGGCCGATGGTCAAGGCGGTCACCCAGGTCGACGCGCTCGAGAGCGTTGATTGCGCGCTCCTTTCGCTCTGCATGACCCATGCCCGTATAGCACAGGGGCAGCTCCACGTTCCGCCATGCGGGCAGCGACGCAAGAAGGTTGAACTGCTGGAATACGAAGCCGATCTGCCGGTTTCGAACAGTGGCCAGGGCAGCCTCGCTCATGGCGCTGACGTCCTCGCCGGCCAGCTCGTAGCCACCCGCGGTCGGCACATCCAGGCAACCCAGAATGTGCATGAGCGTGGACTTGCCCGACCCCGAAGGCCCCATGATGGCAACGTATTCGCCGCGCGCCACTTCCAGGGAGACCCCCCGAAGGGCCTCGACCTGCACGGACCCGGTGGCGTACACCTTGCGGACATCGCGCAACCGCAGGATCGGTGCGACGTCGTGATGGGGAAGAGCTGCGTGACTCACTAGCTGCCGCCCGCGGCCGGGGGAGGACCGTTGAAGCCGCCGCCATCGAAGCCTCCCGTGCCGCCTCCTCCGGCGCCACCCTGGCGGAGTCGGTTGCTGCCGTTGGGGTTGGTCCCTCCGACCCTGAAGGTGGTGCCGACCACCTTGTCAGCTGCCTTCAACCCGCTCAGAATCTGGGTTGCCGGGCCATACGTCGTGCCGACTGTCACCGGCGTGCTGACCTGCACGCCGTCGCTTATCTGATGCACGACGGTCTTGCCGTTCTCGGTGTGCAGCGCGTTGGTCGGCACCGTGAGAACGTTCTCTACCTGCTTGACGATGATGGCGACGTCTACCGCCCCGCCGGCATACAGACCTTTGGGACTGCCGGTGACAGCGATGGTCACGGGGAAGCTAGCGCTGCCGCCCGAGGACGAAGACGCAACGATGGCAATGGATTTGACCGTACCGAAGACCTTGGTCGTACTTCCGGTGGGTGTGATCTCGGATTGAAGGCCCTTCGTGAGCTTTGGCAGGTCCTCGCTGCCGACGCTCGCATCGACCACCCAGGAGGTCGTGGAGATGACGACGATCTGGGCCGTGGAGGAGGCTGAGGACGAGGGGGAGGAGCCGGACGAGCTGGAGGAGCCGGACGAGATGGAGGCGCTGGACGAGGCGCCTGTCTTGTCGCCCACCGCAATGTTCACCTGTGCGACCGTGCCCGTAATCGGTGATGTCATCGTGGCTCCTGCGAGCGCCGTCTGAGCGTCGGTGAGCCGGCTGTGGGCGGCAGCGAGCTGTGCCTGGCTGGAGGCGATCTGCACAGCGGAAGATGCGGCGTTCTGCTGGGCGCTCAGCTGGTCCTGGTCGGCCGTCACGGTGGCCTGGGCAAGAGTGACGGCGGTCTTCAGGCTCGCGGAGTCGACGGTGGCCAGGGTCGCGCCGACGGAGACCGGGTCACCCACGGCAGCTGGAACGTTGGTGACCGTTCCGCTGACGACGAAGGAGAGGTCAGCCCTGCTGGCAGGTTGGATGGTGCCGGTCGCCGAGACGCTCTGGCGCATGGTGCTGGTGGTCGCGCTGACCAGCGTTGGGGTGGCGGCTTCCGAGGATGATGAGCGGTTCACCGTCCATGCCCCGACGCCACCAACCACCACAGCCAGGGCGACCGCGAGCCCGATGATCGCGTGCTTGTGGCCCTTGAAGATCGGCACACTGAGGCGCACAGCCGTTCCCTCCGTCTGGCGAGGTCGGCGGCCTTGCCTTGGCGGAATGCTCGCACCCGCGTCTGTGACGATCGTGGGGGGTTGCTGTGAGCTGGCTGAGTGAAGCTGCGCGCACCCAAGTCGCGCGGCGCGCGGCGACCGGGATACCGGTTCGTTAGCCTGCTGTGGTGAGTCAGTCCCTGCAGGACCCCATCGGAGCGCTACCCACCCCGCCCATCGCCGCCAATGATGGTGACGACCCGCGTGCTGGTCGCGTGGCCGCGGCCGTTCGAACTTGGCAGCGCCATCTGGTGGATCTGGGCGGGCGCAACACGCTGCTCTGGTATCGCGACCTGCCCTCGGGAACCCTTGACCTGACGACAGCCCATCCGGGCGGGTTGGCGATGCTGCTGTCCGGACGACCGACCAAGCTCTCCGATCTTGTGCGCGAGCCATCGGCCCTCGAGGACGCACGGCGGCGGGTTCGCACGATCCGGGCCAAGACCCTCGAGCTGCACGAGGAGCGTGGAATCACAGCAGGATTCCTCGCCGTCGGTATGGCGACCTGGCAGGTTCCCGGAGCGCCGCGGCCGCCATGTGCACCTGTGCTGCTGCGTTCGTGCGTGCTCAGGTCCACGGGTGCCGCCCAGCTGGACTTCGACATCGACCTTGGGGACGACGTCGAGCTCAACCCGGTCTTCGAGCACTACCTTCACTCCGAGCAGGGCATCGAGCTGGACACCGATGAGCTCGAGGAGATGGCCACCGTCACCAGGGGGTTCGACCCCCATCCGGTCTTTGCAGCTCTGGAGTCGATGTGCGAGCGCATCCCCGCGTTCCAGATCGCACCACGGCTGGTCCTGGGCACGTTCTCCTACGCCAAGCTGCCGATGGTCGCCGACCTGGCGGCTCAGGCAGAGACCCTGGCCAACCACGACGTGATCGCCGCCTTGGCCGGTGACCCCTCGGCGCTCAAGGCCGTCCGCACCACAGTCCCTGAGTCCCCCGCCGACACTGACCCTGCCCGTGAACATCTCGTGATGGACGCCGACTCCTCCCAGCAGGCTGTCATCGATGCCGTGCGCAGCGGCGCGAACCTCGTCATCAAGGGGCCGCCGGGCACTGGCAAGAGCCAGACGATCGCCAACCTGATCGCCTCCCTCGCGAGTGAGGGAAAACGGACCTTGTTCGTAGCCGAGAAGCGCGCCGCCATCGATGCCGTGGTTGGACGGCTGGATCGTCTGGGCCTCGGCGACCTCGTTCTGGACGTCTACGACGGCGCGACCAACAAGCGTCGGCTGGCGCAGGAGCTGGGTGCCGCCCTGGACCGGGCCAGTGACATGCAGGACCCGGACACCACGGACATCGAGCGCACCGTCGCTGATCTTCGGACCCGGCTGGTGGATCATCGTGCGGCCCTCCACGACAAGCGAAGCCCCTGGGCCGTAAGCGCATTCGACGCTCAGGTCGCAGTCGCTGAGCTGTGCGCCCGGCCCAAGCCGCCGACCTCGCGGGTTCGTCTCCATGGCGACTCGCTCAGGGGCATTAGTCGGCGCCAGGTCGCAGAGCTGGGCCAGTCCCTCAGCGAAGCGGCCTCACTTGGAGCCTGGACGGCGGGGGAGGAGGACGATCCCTGGTATGGCGCGCACGTCACCACTGCGGATGACGCTGCGATGGCGCTGGAGATCACCAGCCGCTTGGGGGGTGGCGGTCTTGATGCCGCACAGCAACAACTTGAGATCGCCATGGTCGAGGCCGGGCTGCCTGAAGCCACGAAGCCGGAGGACTGGGGCCGGGCCCTTGCTGTCGTGGAGCAGGTGCGCCAGACGCTGGAGATCTTCCGGCCCGAGGTCTTCGACGTCCCCCTGACCAAAATGGTGGGAGCCACCGCCAACAAGGGCTACCGGGACACCCATCGACTTCGGCTCGGGTTCTGGGCACGGATCAGGCTGCGGCGTCAGGCTCGTGGCCTGCTTCGCCCAGGTCCTCCGCCGGCTGCCCTGCACTCGGCGCTGAAGGCTGCTCAGGAGCAACGCGTCATCTGGGCTCATCTGGCCGGCCTTGGAGGACGTCCCGAGGTTCCCGCCGGGCTCGACGAGGCTGAGCACACCTACGACGCCCTCCAGCGCGACCTTGTCTGGCTGGGTGCCCGGCTCTCGACGACGCCAGCCGGCGGCGACCTGCTGGGCTCGCCGCTGTCCGGTCTTCCGGTTCGCCTTCAGTCGCTGGCCAGGCGCAGCGATCGCCTCGGCGTCCTCCCACGCGTCGTGTCCGTGCTGGACAACCTGCGCCAGTCCGGGATGGGGCCACTGGTCGACGACCTGGCGGCTCGGGGTGTGGCCTCCGCTGACGTGGCCTCGGAGGTTGCCTTCGTCTGGTGGACATCGCTCCTGGATGACATCAGTGTCCGCGACAGTGCCTACGGAGCACACGACGGTGACTTCCTGCGCCGGGTCGGGGCGGACTACATCGAGGCCGACCACGTTCACCTCGCCGGAACCGTTGAACGGGTTCGCGCCGCCGTTGGGCGCCGGCTGCGCGAGGTCCTCGCCGACCACCCCGAGCAGGAGGCGCTGGTACGCGCCGAGGCTGGCAAGTCGCGGCGACACCGCCCCTTGCGCGGGCTGCTGCCCCGGGCTGCCGAGACGCTGACGGCGATCAAGCCCTGTTGGGCGATGAGCCCCCTGGTGGTCGCCTCGATCCTGCCGGCCGGGCGCTGGTTCGACGTGGTGATCTTCGACGAGGCGTCACAGATCCCGCCTGCGCAGGCGGTCTCTGCCATCTCACGGGCCACCCAGGTGGTGGTCGCCGGCGACGAGCGGCAGCTGCCGCCAACGAGCTTCTTCACAGCGGCGAGCGACGAAGACGCGGCGATCGGCCCGGCTGACGACTCGCTGACCGAGGGTTTCGAGTCGATCCTCGACGTCCTCTCGGCCGCCCTGCCGGTGCGTCGCCTTACCTGGCACTATCGCTCGCTGGACGAGCGGTTGGTCTCGTTCGCCAACGCACAGATGTATGGCGGCACCCTGGTCACCTTCCCCGGCACCGGGGACGAGGCGGTGGTCAGTCTCGAGGTCGTCGACGGCTCAGCGCCGGTCCAACCCGGCCAAGAGGCAATCGAGTCCACGCAGGCGGAGGTCGACCGGGTCGTCGCGCTGGTCCTCTCGCACGCGCGTAACCGCCCCAGCGAGTCGCTCGGCGTCATCGCTCTCGGCATCAAGCATGCGACCCAGATCGACCAGGCGCTGCGGTCGGCCCTGATCGGCGCTGAGGGCCTGGGCGACTTTTTCGACGAGGACGCCCCGGAGCGCTTCTTCGTCAAGAACCTTGAGCGCGTCCAGGGCGACGAGCGTGACGCAGTCATCCTCTCGATTGGCTACGGAAAGACCCCTCACGGCCGGGTGCTCCATCGCTTCGGGCCGCTCAACATCGAAGGGGGCGAGCGGCGCCTCAACGTCGCCATCACCCGTGCCCGCCGCCGGATGACCGTCGTCTCCTCGTTCACCGCCGCTGATCTCGACCCCACCCGGCTCAAGGCTCGAGGGGCCATCATGCTGCGGGACTTTCTTTCGTATGCCGCAGACGGCGGCTCCAAGCCAGCGCTGGCCGAGGAAGCCGCCGCAGGGTCCGTCGATCCGCTCGTGGCTGACTTGGCCTCGCGCTTGCGGGCAGGAGGCCTGGTGGTCCATACCGGCTACGGCACATCCGCCCATTGCCTCGACCTGGCAGTGGAGGATCCGCTTCGGCGCGGCCGGGTCCTCGTTGCCGTAGAGACCGACGGTCCGCGTTATGCGGCAATGTCCAGCACCCGCGACCGAGACCGGTTGCGGGTCGAACAGCTGCGACGCCTCGGATGGGAGCACATGCGAATCTGGAGCACCGATCTCTTCCGCGACCCCGCACGCGATGTCGCCAGGGTCGTGGCTGCCGTTCGGCGCGCTTCGGAGGCACGTACGCTCGCCGCACGGCCGTCGGTACCGGTGGGGGAGCAAGCCCGAGAGACGGCCGACCCCGCCGAAGACAGCGTCGCCCGCAAGGTGGCCCCGACCGAGACCAGGTCAAAACCCGAGCAGACCCGCGACGATACTGACGCTGACTGGGGCGAACGGCCCAGCGAAGGCTCACACGACCAATGGCTCCAGGAACAGCGTCCGCCGCACTGGGGCTGAGTCAGTGGCTTCCCTGGGCGCTTCGGCCGGGTGCCAGCTGGATGATGACCTTGCCGTCTTTGAGTAGTTTGTCCCCCGGAGTGGGCTTGGCGACAACTCGTTGATTCTCGGCCTGGAGGGCCTCTCGTGCGCGGGCGGCTCCCGGGTTGAACACGTCATCCATGGCCCCGAGCACGGAGCCCATTCCACCAGGGCCCCTCTCGCCCATGCTTCTTCGCATCCATGCCAGCATCACGGCGCCAACGCTACTCAGGACAGGCCGACGATGTTGCCGTCCTGGTCGATGTCGATCCGTTCCGCAGCGGGGTGCTTGGGCAACCCGGGCATCGTCCGCATGTCGCCGCAGATCGCGTAGACGTAGCCGGCGCCGACGGCGGCCCGGACCTCACGCACGGGCATCCGCCAGCCGGTTGGGGCGCCTCGCAGAGTGGGATCGGACGAGAGTGACAGATGGGTCTTGGCGATGACGACGGGGAAACCGCCGTAGCCCAGAACCTCGAAGCGTTTGAGCTGCTTGACCACCGAGGGCGTCAGGTCGATGCCGTCCGCTCCGTAGATCTCTCTTGCGATCTTCTCGATCTTGTCCACGAGTGGCAGGTCGAGATCGTAGAGGTAGCGGAATGACGTCGGCTCCTGCACGGCCTCGACCACCAGCGCCGCGAGCTCCTGGGCCCCCTTGCCGCCCTCCGCGACGTGTCGGGTCACCGCCACCCTGGCGCCGGCCTCGGCAGCTATCTCCCGGATGACGTTGTGCTCCGAGTCATAATCGGTCGGAAAGGCGTTGATTGCCACCACTGGTGACACTCCGAACCGGCGAACTATCTCGATGTGACGCTTGAGGTTCACGCCGCCCAGACGGACGTCCTCGGGGTTCTCCTCGAGCATTTCGGGGGGCAGAGCGCGACCGGCGACCACCTGGTAACGACCCGAGTGAGTCTTCAGCGCACGCACTGTGACGACGAGCACGGCGGCGTCCGGCGTAAGACCGGATGCCCGGCACTTCACGTCGAAGAAGCGTTCGGCGCCCATGTCGGCGCCAAAGCCGGCCTCGGTCAGCAGGTAGTCGGCCGTGCGGATCCCGAGCAGGTCCGCAACCACCGACGAGTTGCCGGTGGCGATGTTGCCGAAGGGCCCGGCATGGATCAGGGCCGGTGTGTTCTCCAGCGTCTGCAGCAGGTTGGGCTTGATCGCGTCACGCAGCATGACTGTCATTGCCCCGGCAGCCTTGAGGTCCTCCGCGGTGATCGCAGCACCGGCAAAGGTGAATCCCACGACGATGCGGCCCAGGCGTTCCCTGAGGTCCCGCAACGAGGTCGACAGGGACAGGATCACCATCACCTCGCTGGCGGCGGTGATGTCGAAGCCCGACTGCCGAGGCACGCCGTCCATGCGCTCGCCCAGGCCGACCACCACATTGCGCAGGGCTCTGTCGTTGACATCCAGCACCCGCCGCCACGCGATCGTCCGCGCGTCGATACCCAGCTCGTTGCCGTGGTGCAGGTGGTTGTCCACCATGGCTGTGAGCAGGTTGTGCGCCGAGGTGACGGCGTGGAAGTCGCCGGTCAGATGGAGGTTCACAGCCTCCATCGGGACAACCTGGCTATAGCCTGCGCCGGCAGCACCACCCTTGATGCCGAAAGTCGGCCCAAGCGACGGCTGTCGCAAAGAGAGCATCGAACGGTGCCCCAGTGCGGACAGACCCTGGGCGAGCCCGATCGCCGTGGTGGTCTTTCCTTCGCCCAAGGGCGTCGGCGTCACCGCTGTGATGACAACGTACTTCGCAGGTTCCTGGTCGGACAGGGCAGCTTGCGCTGTGGCAGCGACCTTGGCGATATACCTGCCGTAGGGCTCGAGGTGCTCGGCAGCGATGCCGGCCGAGGCCGCGACCTCCTCGATGGGCAGCAGATCGGTTGCTCGGCCGATCTCAAGGTCGGTCAGGGTGCTTGTCATGCCGACAAGTATGGCGCGGTCGCCCAGCGGCCACTGCGCCGGTCGTGCTGCTACCGCGTGGTGGAGCCTGCAGACTTCTCGTCACTGTCCGGACCCCTCAGCTTTCGCACGGCAACCCAGGCCAGCGGAAGCAGACCGGCGGCCAGCAGAGCCTTCAGCACGTCGCCGAACAGGAACGGCACAACACCCTTCTGGAACGCCCAGCTCATGCCCTGGCCGGTGACCAGGGCGAGCACGACAACCCCGCACGCGTAGATGACAACCGAGCCCACGGCGTACGAAGCCAGCACGCGGACGGGGGTACGGCTCCAGCCACTCTTCGCCAGGCGACCGACGATGAAGGCTGCGAGTACGAAGCCGAGAAGGTAGCCGCCGGTAGCGCCGAAGACCGCATGCGAACCGCTTGCGCCCTGTGCCAGGACCGGGAGCCCGATGAAGGCCGCTCCGACGTAAAGCAGCTGGCCGAGGGCTCCGCGCAGCGGGCCCAGTGCTGCGGCGGTGAGCAGTACGGCGAGGGTCTGCCCGGTGACCGGGACTGGAGAGCCTGGGACGGGTAGCACGATCTGGGCGGCAGCCGTTGTCAGGACAGCGGCGGAAACGACCGTCACCACGTCGGCGACTCGCGTCCGCGACCACACGTCGGCGAGCACCAGCGGCACCCTGGGTGCGGGAAGGGCTATGGACATCAGGACCACCTCGGGCTTCGGACAGATGAACGGGACGGACGGACCGACTCAGGCCCGGCTACTGACTCCAGATTCGGCGAACGTTAGCCGATGCCAGTTCGTGCTCGTAGGCAGGCTAGTCCACCACGTCGATGACTGTGGAACCACCAAGCCGGATCTCATGGGCCAAGCTTCTGAGCCGAAGCAGGATCGGGGGCTCAGACCACGTCGCCGCGTCGCGCAAGCAGGTCGCGGATCTCGGTGAGAAGGGCGACGTCGGGGGGCGCGGTCTCCTGTTCGGGGGCGCTGAATCGCCCCTTTGCGGCCTCGTAGGGTTTGATCACCAAGAAGTAGATGACGGCGGCCAGGATGACAAAGGCCACCAACGCTGTCAGGAATGCGCCGACATGGACGCCCCCGGGCTGGTAGCTGGAGAAGCTGGGGGTCCCGCCCGCCTTGCCGATCAGGTCCATGATCACCTCCACCAGGGACTTGACAACGAGGCCGAACGCCGCCGCGAGGACGAACGCGACAGCCAGCTCGACCAGGTTGCCCTGCATGACGAACTTCTTGAAGCCACTCATGATCTGGTCGTCCTTTCGCCGATGGATCGCGCTATCGCGTCAAACTAGCCGAGATGTGGCTCAGGGGGCTCGTCAATGGCGCCCTTGGCCCTGTTCGTGGCCCAAATCAGGACGTTGGTGCTCTCAGGACGAGGTTGAAGGTCAGTGCTGAGAGGTCGGACGGATCGGCCCTTGCCAGACGGATGGCCTCGTCGGCCGCGACTGCCACCACGACGCCGCTGGGCGGCCCTGAACCGCCAGTGGCCGACCAGGCGCCGGTGGCCTCACGGCTCGCGTCCACTGCAAGGACGACGACGTCCGCCGCCACGACTTCGCCGGACGAGCTGATCAGGTCCACCTGGTCGCCGGGCGCAGCCATGGCTGCCATGGCCGGGTCAGCGAGCCGGATATGGGCCGCTACCAGGCCCTTTCGTGCTCCGGTCAACAGCCCGGGGCCGCGAACCCGGGTGGCCGTGACTGCCTCGCCCCGTGACATCCCCGCAGCCAGGGCCTTGCCAACGAGAGCCAGGGGGTCTGCCACGACGTGATCAGGGGCCAGGTCCGGTGGCCAGTCGGCCACCGCCAGGTCGTTGCCCGTGAGCACGTGTCCGGGAGCCAGGTCTCTGTCGACTACGACGACGGGGATGCCCCGTGAAGGGGTCTTGGGAAGAAACGCGCTCATCGCCAACCACACGGCTGCCGCGACGAGTCCGGCGGAGGCCGCGCGGCGCAGTCGGGTGCGTTGCCAGGCCGGTCGCCGTCCCGGGCCGACCAGACTGGTCGGCAGCATGCGCTCGATCCTGTTTCGCTCGGGTTCTGGTGGGCCCGTGGTCCCGGGCCCGCCCCCGGATCCGGATCTCATGTGGGCAAGGTGATCGGCAAGGTCAGACCATCCAGGGAGCGCCGGCACGAACAGGTGGCCGACGCGTCGTCCTCCGGTGGCGGCATGGCGGCGATGGCCGAGCGCAGGACCGCTTTCAGCCCGTCGATGCTGCGAGCGAACACCTTGAGCACCTCTGCGTGGGTCACGGCCTCACCGCCCCCGACCCCCGCATCGTGGTCAGTGACCAGCGCGAGGGTGGTGAAACATATGGCGAGCTCACGCGCAACGGAGGCCTCCGGCATACCGGTCATGCCAACAACGGTCCACCCGGCCTGCTGGTGCCAGCGCGACTCGGCGCTCGAGGAGAACCGGGGGCCGTTGATGACGACCAGGGTGCCGGCATCGACCACGCTCATTCCGGCTGCCCGGCAGGCGGTGATCGCCACCTGGCGACCACGAGGGCAGTAGGGGTCGGCGAACCCGATGTGCACCACCGGGCCGACGCCGTCGTAGACCGTGTGATCGCGGCCCCAGGTCCGGTCGACCACCTGGTCGGGCACGACGATGGTGCCCGGTCCGTTCTCGGGCCTCAAGGAGCCCACGGCGCAGGGGGCCAGCACCTGTCGAACACCGACGGAGCGCAACGCCCAGAGGTTGGCCCGGTAGTTGACGCGGTGGGGCGGGAATCGGTGGCCCCTCCCATGACGGGCGAGGAAGGCTACCCGCCGACCCTCGAGATCACCGATGACCACATCGTCGCTGGGTTCACCGAACGGCGTGGTGATGGCGAACCGCTCGGAGTCGGAGAGAAACTCGTAGAAGCCGGAGCCTCCTATGACGCCGATCTCGGCGCGGGCCGACGAGTTGGCAACGGTGTTTGTGCTTGGTGTCATCCGCCGAGACTAGCCGCGGACGCCGGCCATGGCCGGTTGTCTTCACGACCCTGTGGACGAAGCGTGGGGAGCCGAATGGGTGTGAACAAGCCCGAAACCGGGAGGGGGCTCAGGCTGCCGAACCGGCCGCGGACGAGGTCTTCCTGGTGGCCGTCTTGGTCGTGCCAGTGCTGGAGGAGGCGGAGGACTCCGAGGAGCTGGAGGAGTCCGACGAGGTCGAGGATGAGTCTGGTGACGTCGACGTCGACTTTGAGGACGAGTCCGAGGATGAGCCTCCCGACTCGCTCGAGGAAGTCGAGGCGCCACGCGAGTCCGAGTGCGAACCCTGGTTCGAGCCGGAGCGCGAGCCGTGGCGCGAGTCCTTGCGGGAGTCATTGCTGTAGAAGCCCGAGCCCTTGAACACCACCCCGACCGCGTTGAACACCTTGCGCAGTCGGCCGTCGCACTCAGGGCAGTCGGTCAGCGAGTCGTCGCTAAACGACTGGACGATCTCAAAGTCGTGTTTGCACGCTGTACACGTGTAGGCGTACGTCGGCACAGTTCCTCCGTTAGCACTCTCAGGGTCTGACTGCCAAGTGTAACGGCAGCCAACCCGCGTAAAGTCCCGAACCGGGCCATGCGCAGGTGCACGGCCCGCCAGCTGCGGCCCGCCGGCCGCCGGCTGGAGCTACGACCTTGTGTTCCAGCCGGCGAGTCGTCCACCTTTGCTGATCTGACGCACGCGGCTCTCGGCAGCCAGCCGGGTCGCGGCCGTCGCGACGATCAGGAGCTGGTCGCCGTGTCGCAGCACCGTGTTTGGTGCAGGCACGAATCCGGCGCCGCCGCGCACGACCATGGTGACGTTGGCTCCTGTTGGCAGGCGCAGCTCGAACACCTCAACGCCATGAAGTCGCGACGAGGTGCCCACAGTCATCTGAAGAACGTCGGCCCCGAGCTCATCCAGGGGGGTCGACTCCACCTCGAGGTCGATCGCCCGGTCAGGGTCAGTGACGCCCAGGCGGCGCGCCACCCAGGGCAGCGTCGGAGCCTGGACCAGGGTGAAGATCACGACCAGGACGAAGACCAGGTCGAAGAGCCACTCGACGTCCCGGGTGCCCGCGGTCAGCGGCACGGTGGCAAGGACGACCGGCACCCCGCCTCGCAGCCCGGCCCAGGACAGGAACGCCTGGTCACGCCATCGCATTCGGAACGGAGTGAGCGAGACAACTACCGACAGCGGTCTGGCGACGAGCAGGAGGACAAGGCCGATCACGACGGCGTGCCAGATCTGGGCGCCCAGCCGGGCTGGGTGGACAAGCAAGCCCAGCATGACGAACAGACCGATCTGAGCCAGCCAACCCAGCGCCTGGGCGAACCCCCGGACTGCGGCCCGGTGCGGCAGGCGCATGTTCCCCAGCAGGAGGGCAGAGAGGTATGCGGCCAGGAAGCCGCTCGCGTGCAACATCGCGGCAGCCGCGTAGGCCAGCACGGTCAGCGACACGACCCCGATCGAGAACAGGCCGGACGAGGACGGTGCGATGCGGCGGATGAGGTGCCCGCCGGCATACCCGATCAGCAGTCCGGTTGCGGCACCGCCGGCCAGCTCGGCAACCGCCATGAACACCAGCTGCGACCAGGGAGCGTGGCCGCCTGCTGGGGAGGTCTGGCTGGCAAGGGCGAGCACGAGTATCACGACGGGGGCGTCGTTGAACCCGGACTCGGCCTCAAGCAGCCCGGTGAGCCGGCGGGGGAGCGGCACCCGGCGTAGCACCGAGAACACCGCAGCGGCATCTGTGGAGGCCAGGACTGCGCCGACCAGCAGTGCGATCGTCCACGAGACATTGAGAACCAGGTGCGCTGCCAGCCCCACGACCATTACGGAGACCACCACGCCAAGGGTCGACAGGACCGCAGCTGGCGCCAGTGATCGCCGGATCCCGTTCCAGGACGTCGTCAGCCCACCCTCGGCCAAGATGAGAATCAGGGCGCTGTAGCCCAGGACCTGCGCAAGCTGGTTGGAGTCGAAGTGGATCCCGAAGCCGCCTTCACCGATGGCCATGCCGATGCCGAGGTACAGCAGGAGCGAGGGAAGGCCTGAGCGGATTGAGAGTCGGACGGTGGCTACGGCGAGCAGCAGCACCAGGGTCCCGACCAGGAGGGCGAGGTCGAGGTCGGAGACGGTGAAGGCAGATAGGGCTTCGATGTGTCCTAGTCTCGCAGGGTGTCCCGAGCAAGAATCGCCAGTCGCATCGCCCTCGCCGTCGTGGCGTTAATCGTTGTTGCCCTCGTGGTTGGCGCAGGTGTCGGCGTCAGCCTCGTCCGGCAGTCCTTCCCGAAGACCTCTGGTCAGCTCACGCTCTCCGGCCTGACCGCGAAAGTCACCGTCCTGCGCGACGATCGTGGCGCTCCTCAGATCTATGCCGACAACCCGCAGGACCTCTTCCGGGCCCAGGGCTACGTGGCGGCACAGGACCGCTTCTTCGAGATGGACCTTCGGCGGCACATCACTGCGGGTCGGCTCTCCGAGATGGTCGGCCAGGACGGTGTCCAGACCGATCGCGTGATCCGGACCATGGGCTGGCGTCGCGTGGCCGAGGCCGAGCTGCCGACGCTGGACTCAAGCACGCGGCAGTACCTTCAGGCCTACGCCGACGGAGTCAACGCCTACATCAAGGCTGCGGGCAGCCCGGACAAGATGGGCCTTGAGTACACGGTGCTCGGCCAGAAGTTCCCGGACTACCGCGTCGAGCCGTGGTCACCGGCGGACTCGCTGGCCTGGCTGAAGGCGATGGCGTGGGATCTGCGTGGCAACTATGACAACGAGCTCACCCGCGCCCGGCTCGCCGGACGAATCTCCCCCGCCCGGCTCGCCCAGATCTTCCCGCCTTACCCGATCGACTCCCACGCCCCCATTCTCTCGGCGCAGGACTGGCGCCCTGGCGTCCTCAGCCCGGCCCAGAGCGCAGCCTCGCCCGTCCGCGCAGTTCCGGTTCCTGCGGCTGCCACCGGCGGCAAAGCGGCCGTCGCCGTCTATGCCGAGGTCGCCGCGGCCCTTGAACAGCTCCCCGTCATGGTGGGCCGCGGTGAGGGTGTTGGTTCCAACTCGTGGGTGGTGGGACCCAAACGCTCATCGACCGGAAAACCGCTGCTGGCAAACGATCCTCACCTCGGAGTCAGTATTCCCGGCGTCTGGTACCAGACGGGGCTGCACTGTCGCAGTGTCTCGCCGGCCTGCCCCTTCGACGTTGCGGGATTCTCCTTCGCCGGTCTACCGGGCATCGTGATCGGGCACAACCAGAGCATCGCGTGGGGCTTCACCAACCTCGGTCCGGACGTCAGCGACTTCTACCTCGAACAGCTCGGGGTCGACACCTACCGCCGGGGCAAACGCTTCCTGCCACTGACGGAGCACCCCGAGACCATCAAGGTCGCAGGGGGCAAGGACGTCACCATCACTGTCCGTGAGACGGTTCACGGCCCACTTCTCTCGGATGTGATCCCGTCGGTGGCCCAGGCCGGCCAGACCCCTCTGGTCAACGGCAAGATTCAGACCACGTCGTATGCCGTATCCCTGGCCTGGACCGGTTTGTTGCCCGGTCACACCGCTGACGCCATCTTCAAGATCGACACAGCGCAGGACTTTGCCCAGTTCCGCGACGGCGCAAGGGACTTCGCGGTCCCGGCACAGAACCTCTTGTACGCCGACAACTTGGGCCACATCGGCTACCAGGCCCCAGGCCAGGTCCCGGTCCGGGTGTCCTCCACCGCCGGCGCACCGCCCGGCTACTGGCCGGCGCCGGGTTGGGACGCGAAGTATGACTGGACCGGCTTCGTCCCGTTCGAGGAGATGCCCACGGCATACGACCCCCCCGAGGGTTACATCGTGGCTGCCAACCAGGCCGTGACCGCAAGCAGGTTCCCGTTCCTGACCACGGAGTGGGACTACGGCTACCGCAGTGAACGCATTCGCACACTGATCACGGCCACGCCCAAGGTCACGCCGGCCCGAATGTCCGAAATCCAGGCGGACACCCGCAACGAGTTCGCTCCGGAGCTGGTCAAGGCGCTGCTTGCGGTCAAGCTCGACGACCCGTTCACCGAGGAGGCGCAGGACCTGCTGAAGACCTGGAACTACACCCAGCCCAGCGGTCGGTCCCCTTCCGCTGCGGCCGCAGCCTTCTACAACTCGGTGTGGTCCAACATTCTGGCGTTGACCTTTGGTGGCGAGCTCGGCGACATGAAGCCCGATGGAGGCGGACAGTGGATGCAGGCGGTGTCCCTGCTGTTGAAGTCGCCGCGTGACCTCTGGTGGGACAACAACCTGACACCGGGCGTCATCGAAGGCCGTGACGAGATTCTGCGCCAGTCCATGGTTGAGGCGCGGATGGATCTGACCCGGAGGCTGGGCAAGAACCCCGGCACGTGGCAGTGGGGGCGGCTGCACCAGCTCACACTTGAGCACAAGGTCCTGGGCGGTGAGTCGGTGCCGGATCCGGTGCGGGCCCTGTTCAACCGCGGCCCCTGGCAGATGCCTGGTGGTTCTTCGATCGTCAACGCGAACGGCTGGAAGGCGAGCGAGGGCTACCAGGTGGACTGGGCGCCCTCCATGCGGATGGTCGTCAACCTCGGCGATCTCGACGCCTCCACCTGGGTCAACCAGAGCGGTAACTCCGGCCACCCCTACGACGCCCACTACGTCGACCAGGCGGACTCATGGGCCACGAACAAGACGTATCCGTGGCCCTTCAGCGAAAAGGCCGTTCGCGCCGCCGGCGGCGACGAGCTGACGTTGACCCCTGACGCCTCGGGCAGCTGAACGCCTCAGGTAACCGACCCGGCAACAGGGATCAGCGACAGGCCGTCACGAGGCGTGATGACCGCATCAACGCGCACGTCGTGAGCTTCGTGCGGTAGCGACCAGTCGCCGGACTCGTCGTCGTTGACGACTGCGACGACAAGGGCGTCGGGATGGCGCCGGGCCAGTGCCCGGTCATAGCTTCCGCCACCCTGACCCAGCCGCGTGCCGAAGAGGTCGACGGCTAGCGCTGGAACCAGGATCAGTACCGCAGCCGCGATCCTCTCGAGGCCAAGCCGGGCGCCCTCGATGCCGTCTCTGAGCTCGTGCCAGTCCAGGTCCTTGTCGGGCAGCATCTCAGGCACGATCACCATCGCACCTCGTGCATGGAGCATCTCGGCCAGAGCATCCGTAGGTGGCTCGGAGGGCAACGACCGATAGATCGCCACGCATGGTTGAAGCGGGAGCGTGTCCAGGATCGTGCCTGCGGTGGCCGCGATCGCCTTTGCGTCCGCGCTCCGATCCCGTTCGAGCGCAAGGGATCGGCGCCGCGTCCGGAACTGGCGCCTGAGGGTCTGCTTGTGCTCCCGGGCTGCTGGTTTGGCCTCTTGGCTCATCACAGGAATTGTGCACCCTCGCCCGCTCTGGCGGAGGCAGGCAGCGGCTTTGGCCGCTAAGGTGCGGCGAAGCGGAAAGGACCGAAGCGCTGCAACAGGCCGTTCTCCTCCTGCTCGAGGATGTGGCAGTGCCGCACCGGAGCATCGTCTGTCCGGCTAGGGTCGGGGCATGACCTCGACGCCACCCCTCGTCTTGTCTGCGCCGGCCTCAGGCGCCGTCACAAAGGCCGTGATACCCGCCGCCGGTCTGGGCACCCGCTTCCTGCCGGCCACAAAGGCCACACCCAAAGAGATGCTGCCGGTCGTGGACAAACCAGCCATCCAGTATGTCGTCGAGGAGGCCACCCGCGCGGGCCTGCGGGATGTCCTGATGGTCACTGGCCGTAACAAGGCCGCGCTCGAGGACCATTTTGACCGTCACTGGGAGCTGGAGCGCGCGCTTGAAGCCAAGGGCGACAGCCTGCGTCTGGCGCGCGTGCGCAAGTCCAGCGACCTGGGCAATATCCACTATGTGCGACAGGGTGAACCGCTCGGCCTGGGTCACGCAGTTCTGTGCGCCCGGGACCACGTTGGCGACAACGCCTTCGCTGTGCTTCTCGGTGACGACCTGATCGACTACCGGGACCACTTGCTCGAGGCGATGATCGCTGTGCGAGCGGCCAAAGGCGGCAGCGTTATTGCGCTGATGGAGGTACCGCTGGAGTCGATTGGTCTCTACGGGTGCGCTGCCATCGATGGCTCTGCGCGCGAGGGCGATGATGGATCCGTTGTCCGCGTCACAGGACTTGTCGAGAAGCCCGAGGCGGCCGAAGCGCCCAGCAACCTGGCCGTCATCGGCCGTTATGTCCTGGATCCGTCCATCTTCGAGACCTTGGCCAGGACCCCGCCCGGTCGTGGCAACGAGATCCAGCTGACTGATGCGCTGCAGGAGCGCGCGAAGTCCTCAGGGCCAGGAGGTGGCGTGCACGGCGTCATCTTCCGGGGCCGCCGCTACGACACCGGGGACCGGCTCGACTACCTCAAGGCCGTGGTCCGGCTGGCCGTCGACCACGAGGAGCTGGGTTCGGACTTCTCCTCCTGGCTCAAGGGATTCATGGCCGAGCGGGAATCTGTCGCCCAGGACCTGGCACCACGATGATCACCGTCGTGGACCACCTCTCACGCATCATCGAGACGGTGCGCCGACTGCCGCCGATCGGCCTGAACCTGCTTGATGCGCAGGGCTGCGTCCTCGCAGAGGACGTCACCAGCGAGGTCGCGCTACCCGGTTTCACCAACTCGGCCATGGACGGGTACGCCGTCCACGCCTCGGATCTCGCGACCGCCAGTGAGTTGGCTCAGGTCACCCTGCCCGTGGTTCACGACATCGCTGCAGGCAACACTCAGGCACTGAGCCTGGCCCCGGGCCAGAGCATGCGAATCATGACCGGCGCTCCGGTGCCCCATGGCGCCGATGCCGTTGTTCCCGTCGAGCTCACCGATGGTGGTGTTGCCAAGGTCACCTTCTCGGCTTCGGTGTCGGTCGGTAGCAACGTGCGGCCCGCCGGCGAGGACGTCAGGACCGGCGACGTCGTGATGCGCTCCGGTACCCGACTCGAACCGCGCCAGATCGCCTTGCTGGCTGCCGTCGGCTGTGGCCGGGTTCCCGTCACTCCCAAGCCTCGTGTCGTGGTCATCTCCACTGGAGACGAGCTGATCGAGCCGGGCACTCGACCCGGGTTCGGCCAGGTCGTGGACAGCAACGGCCTCATGCTGACCGCCGCGGTCCGAGCACTTGACTGCATCCCGTTCCGGGTTGGCTGCGTGCGCGACGACGCCAGGACGTTTATGTCCACTATCGAGAGCCAGCTCCTGCGCGCCGACGCCGTCATCACCTCGGGGGGAGTCAGCATGGGCGCCTATGACACCGTCAAGGAAGTGCTCTCACGCGTTGGGACCATGCGTTTCGACAAGGTCGCCATGCAGCCAGGGATGCCGCAGGGATTTGGGGTACTGGGCGATGACGACGTTCCAGTGTTCACGCTCCCGGGCAACCCGGTCAGCGCAATGGTCTCCTTTGAGGTCTTCGTCGCCCCCGCCCTAAGGGTGATGGCCGGGCGTATGCAGCACGAGTCACCGCTGGTGAGTGCGGTGGCCACCCATGACTGGAAGGCACCCCCGGACAAGGTCCAGTTTGCCCGAGTCGTGTTGTCCCGCAGCGGTTCCGGACACACCGCGACCATCGCGGGTCTGCAGGGCTCGCACGCGCTCGGCAGCCTGGCCACCGCGAACGCCCTCGCCGTCATACCCGCTGACGTCACGCTGGTCAGGGCCGGCGACAAGGTGCGATGCCATCCGCTGGGTCCGATCCTTGAGGCCAGATGACTGAGCCACGCCTGACCCATCTGCGCGCCGACGGTTCGGCGTACATGGTCGATGTCTCGGCGAAGGATGTCACGGTCCGCACGGCCACCGCGGTCGGACGGGTTCTGCTTTCTGCCGACGCCGTATCGGCACTGCGAGGGGGCACGGTGCCCAAGGGAGACGCCCTGGCGGTCGCCCGCGTCGCAGGGATCCAGGGGGCCAAACGCACTCCTGACCTGATCCCGCTGGCTCACCCGATCAGCCTGCACGCCGTTGAGGTCGACCTCGAGGTTGTTGATGAGGGTGTGAACCTGAGGGCCACCGTTCGCACCGCCGACCGGACCGGCGTCGAGATGGAGGCGCTCACTGCCGTGTCGGTGGGGGCCTTGGCGCTGATCGACATGATCAAGGCAGTAGACAAGCACGGGCGGATCACCGACGTACACGTGACGGCCAAGTCCGGCGGTAGGTCGGGGGACTGGGCGGAGCCGTGAACAGCCTGGGCACTGCGGTGGTCATCACCTGCTCGACCCGCGCGGCGGCGGGCATCTATCCGGACCGGTCGGGGCCGATCATCGTCGAGGCGCTTCGCAGCTGGGGTCTGTCGGTGGGAGAGCCGGTCGTGGTCCCCGATGGCCCTGATGTCGAGAACGCCTTGCGGGCGGCGATCGCAACCGGCGCTGCGTTGGTCGTGACCACAGGCGGTACCGGTCTTACCCCGGGCGACGGCACACCTGAGGCGACGGCGCACGTGATGGACCGGCCGGTGCCCGGAATAGCCGAAGCCATCCGGGCGGCCGGCGTTCTGGCCGGCATACCCGCGGCCATGCTTTCCCGCGGTCTCAGCGGCTTGGCGGGAGGGACCCTGGTGGTCAACCTTCCGGGATCCACCGGAGGCGTGCGCGACGGGCTCAGGGTCCTGGAGCCTGTCGTCGCACATGCGCTCTTGCAGGTCCGGGGCGGTGACCATTGACCGGCGGGATCTGGCCTGTGACGGTCAACGCTCGCCGGGTCGGTGGTGCGCGGGTGACCCTGCGCCCGCTCCACGGCAGGGACCGTCGCGAGTGGGAAGCCTTGAGGGCCCAGAACGTCGACTGGCTTCGGCCCTGGGAGGCCACCTCGCCGGAGCGAGTCCAGACCAGGCTGGCGTTCCGCCAGCTGGTTCGGCAGTTCGACCGGGAGGCCTCCGAAGGTCGGCTCCAGCCCTTCGTCATCGAGAGCGAAGGCAGACTGGTCGGCCAGATGCACCTGTTCGGGATTGCCTGGGGCTCCTTTCGATCGGCTTCCGCTGGCTACTGGGTCGCCAAATCCGTTGCAGGACAGGGCATCATGCCGTTGGCCCTGGCTGCGGCCTGTGATCACGCGTTCATCGCGCTGGGGCTCCACCGGGTCGAAGTCAATATTCGTCCCGAGAACACAGCGAGCCTGCGTGTCGTCGAGAAGCTAGGTTTTCGCGACGAAGGCATAAGACCGCACTTTCTGCACATCGCCGGGGAGTGGCGTGACCATCGCTCCTTTGCCCTGACGACTGAGGATCTGGGCAGCTCATCCCTGGTGGAGCGCTGGAACCAGTCGTAACGCCAGTCACTTCAGCGACACACCGCTTCGGGTCCGCGGGAAGGGCGGCGTAGCCCTCTAACCTCGTGTTCGTGCAGCCCAGTGGTCTCATCTTCCTTGTCATCATTGCCATTTGGGCTACCTACCTACTTCAGCACTGGGTTCGTCGCCGTGAGCACCTCGCCACCGCCCGGTCGGTCGACCGGTTCTCCGATGCGATGCGGCTTCTGGAACGTCGTATGCCGTCGCCTGCGCTTGACCTCCCGGCTACGCAACCGCGGTCCTATGCCCCCAGCCCCTTACGTCCCTCTCGTCCGGAGGTTGCGGTGAAGACTGCCCGCCCGATTCCCGTTCAAACGCGCCCGCCCGCCGCGGTACGCGCCAACGTGGGCTTCCGAGCTCTGGCCGGTATGTCAGCCCGTCGGGTCCGGGGCCTCTCGCTGCTGGCGTCGTTGTCGCTGGTGGTCGTCGTCGCCACGCTGGTGGCACTCTCGATTCTGTCCTGGTGGGTTCTCCCAGCTGCTCTGGGCGTCCTGGCTGGCGATTTTGCCGCGCTTCGCCACGCCGCCGTGGCGGAACGGGCAGCCCGAAGGGCCACCACCTCTGCGCGTCGGGCGCGGGCGACAGTTGGCCGAACCGCTACCCCCGCGCCGCCCTGGTCAGCCCTGGCCACCAGTGCGCCTGCAGTCCCGTTCTCCATGCAGCCTGAGCCGACTGCCTCGGCCGTCCAGGGCGCTGCGCTGGAGCAGCTTCCGCTACAGGCCGATCTGTCGGGTTGGGCCCCCGTCCCGGTGCCGCCGCCGACCTACACCCTCAAGGCAAAGGCGGAGCGTCCAGAGCCTGTTCCCGAAGCCGTCGTGCAGAGCGCGTCGGCGCTGCCTTCAAGCTTTGGCGGGCTGGTCGACGATGACGAGCTCGACGGTCTTCTCGACCGACGCGCGGCCGGCGCCTGAGACCAGCCCACCCACACGCCATACGGAGCCCTGCGAAGTCCTGGGCCCCAGGAAGTCGCGAAAGGCAGCGAGTCGTTGGCTTTTGGGCCGATTTGCGGAACTTCAACCGGCGCCTCCATGGACCGAACCGGTTTCTGGCTGGGTGCGTCACGGTGTTATCGTTCGTCCGCACCACGGGGCTGTGGCGCAGCTGGTAGCGCACCTCGTTCGCAACGAGGGGGTCAGGGGTTCGAGTCCCCTCAGCTCCACTGGTATGTCGCATCACCGCAGTTCGTAGGCCCTCACCCAATCCTGGGATGAGGGTCTTTGCCAGCCTGGCGTGCTGGCAGCGACCGGGTTGACCACTCCTGTTGCCACAGAACAAATGTGGGACAGACTTGACCCGTGGATACGAAGCGAGAGATCGGTGTCACCGAACTTGCCCTCCGGGACGCGCACCAGAGCCTGTTCGCGACCCGAATGGCGCTGGAAGACATGGTGGGTGCCTGTGAGGACATCGACAACGCCGGTTACTGGAGCGTGGAGT
>JBDTYK010000011.1:0-24332 GCA_040005715.1 Actinomycetota bacterium
CCTCAACCTTGGCAAGGTTGCGCTCTACCAACTGAGCTATGTCCGCGGAGACGCCCAGCATTGAACCTGCTGTGCGTGCGTGCAGACATTAGCCGATCCGAAGTCTCGGAGTCCAACCGGCACCTTTCAGCCGTCGGCCCATCGCTCCCCCCGGAGCTGCGTGAAGTCATAGGTGGGGCAAGTTTGAGCGAGAGGACGGCCTGGTTGTGTCCAGGGGCGGACTTCGGGACACAATGGCGAACTGCACGGCACGATCAAACGACCGCTCACGAAGGACGTCATGGAAATCTGGCCGGGCCAGCCCTACCCCCTGGGTGCGACTTTCAACGGCAGCGGGGTCAACTTCACCCTCTTCTCCGAGGTTGCTGAGCGGGTCGAGCTCTGCCTGATCGCCGACGACGGCATCGAGACCCGGATCACGCTCACCGAGGTCGACGGCCACGTCTGGCACGCCTTCATCCCCACGATCCAGCCCGGCCAACGTTATGGCTTCAGGGTCCACGGACCATACGATCCCGCGAATGGACCTCGCTGCAACCCGGCGAAGCTCCTGCTTGACCCCTACGCAAAGGCCATCGACGGCCAGATCGACCTCGACAAGTCACTGTTCTCCTACGACCTCAGCGACCCGCACAAGCTCAACACAGAGGACTCGCTCGGCCACACGATGCTTTCGGTGGTGATCAACCCGTTCTTCGACTGGGGCCACGACCGCCCACCACGGCACGAGTACCACAACAGCATCATCTACGAGGCCCACGTCAAGGGCCTGAGCATGACCCACCCAGACGTTCCGGAGCCCATCCGAGGGACGTATGCCGCCATCGGTCACCATTCGATCATCGACCATCTCGTCGGCCTCGGCGTGACGGCGATCGAGCTCATGCCGGTGCACCAGTTCGTGCAGGACACCACCTTGCAGGACAAGGGCCTGACCAACTACTGGGGCTACAACACCATCGGGTTCCTGGCCCCGCACGCTGCCTACGCCGGAACCGGAACCCGGGGTCAGCAGGTCAGCGAGTTCAAGTCCATGGTGAAGGCGCTGCACGAAGCCAACATCGAAGTCATCCTCGACGTGGTCTACAACCACACCGCCGAGGGGAACGAGAATGGCCCCACGATCGCGTTTCGCGGCATCGACAACGCCTCCTACTACCGCCTCGTCGACGAGAACAAGGCGCACTACTACGACACGACGGGAACCGGGAACAGCCTGCTGATGCGGCACCCCCACGTCCTCCAGCTGATCATGGACTCGCTTCGCTACTGGGTGACCGAGATGCACGTCGACGGGTTCCGCTTCGACCTGGCCGCAACCCTTGCCCGGCAGTTCCATGAGGTCGACCGGCTATCGGCGTTCTTCGACATCATCCAGCAGGATCCGGTGATCTCGCAGGTCAAGCTCATCGCGGAACCGTGGGATCTCGGGGACGGCGGCTACCAGGTCGGCAACTTCCCGCCGCTCTGGACCGAGTGGAACGGCAAGTACCGCGACACGGTTCGCGACTTTTGGCGCGGAGAGGCAGCTTCGCTGGGCGAGTTCGCCTCTCGACTCACGGGATCCAGCGACCTGTATGCGCACTCGGCTCGGCGCCCCATCGCCTCCATCAACTTCGTTGTCGCACATGACGGTTTCACCCTGCGGGACCTCGTGTCCTACAACGACAAGCACAATGACGCCAACGGTGAGGCCAACAGGGACGGCGAGAACCACAACCGTTCGTGGAACTGTGGGGTCGAGGGCGAGACCGACGACAAGGAGATCAACGCGCTGCGCCGCCGTCAACAGCGCAACTTCCTCGCCACGCTGCTGCTCAGTCAGGGCGTCCCGATGATCGCCCACGGCGACGAGCTCGGCCGGACGCAGCAGGGCAACAACAACGCGTACTGCCAGGACAACGACCTCGCGTGGATCAACTGGGAGCTGGCCAAGAGCGAGAGCGAGCTGCTCGCGTTCACCAGCGCTCTTGTCTCACTTCGCAAGGAACACGCCGTATTCCGTCGCCGTCGCTTCTTCGCCGGGGACGCCGCCCACGGCGGCAAGAGCGACCTGGGCGACATCGAGTGGTTCTCCTCGGACGGCACCGAGATGGACGAGCTCGACTGGCGAAACGGCTATGCCCGCACCCTGATGGTCTTCCTGAACGGCCAGGCCATCCCTGAGCCGGACCCCCACGGGCAACGCACAACGGACTCAGACTTTCTCCTCCTGTTCAACGCCCACAGTGCGCCGGTCGACTTTGTCCTGCCACCTGCGGCCTACGGCCTCGAGTGGCGAATCCGCCTGGACACCATGGTCCCCGAGCCGGCGAGCGCTGTTCAGACTGGCTGGAAGGCTGCGACCACACACGCGGTCGCCGATCGGTCCATCGTCGTACTCGAGGCAGTCCCCGCAGCAAAGGCCTGACCTCTGGCCTAGGTTGCGGACAAACGGGCCTTCTCGCCTTCGACATCAAAATTTACGGCCGGCCACACTGGGGCCATGGCACGCAGCTGCTCGACAACCAGCTGCTGAACCGCCAGCCGGGCGTACCACTTGCGATCGGCGGGAACGACAAACCATGGCGCCTGCTCGGTCGAGCACCTCTCGATGGCCACCTGGTACGCCTCCTGGTACGCAGGCCACAGCTCGCGCTCGTCGACGTCCCCGGGGTTGTACTTCCAGTTCTTGTCGGGCTCGTCGAGTCGCGCCCCCAGCCGCGCTTTCTGCTCCTCGCTGGAGATATGCAGCATGACCTTGATGATCCTGGTGCCGGCCTGGGCGACGGCTTGTTCGAACGTGTTGATCTGCCCGTAGCGACGACCCCATGTCGCGGGGGGCACCAGGTTGTGAACCCGAACGATCAGGACATCCTCGTAGTGCGAGCGGTCGAAGACCCCGATGTGTCCTGGGGCCGGCAGGGCGTTGCGGATCCGCCAGAGGAAGGGGTGCTCCAGCTCGACCTTTGTCGGCGCCTTGAACGCCGTATAGCTCACTCCTTGGGGGTCCACCGAACCGATCACGTGGCGCATGATGCCGCCCTTGCCCGAGGTGTCCATCCCCTGAACCACGAGCAACACGGCCGCTTTCCCACCCTCCTTGGACTCGGCATACAGCCGTTCCTGCAGGTCGGCGAGCTCCGAAACGGTTGCGGCAAGGAGCTTCTCACCGGACTTCTTGTCCCCGGCGAAGGCCGGCGTGGAACGCGGATCACGTGACTCCAGGAGAAACCCCGGACCAGCCGCCAGGGCACGCGAGAAGGGTCCCGACCCGGCCTCGTCCTCCGGCCTGCTCATTTCCTGCTTCTTGCTCTTCGGCATTAACCGATGGTCGCATCACGGGCTCACTCGCGCGACCCTCCTTTCGGGCGGTATTTCGATGGAAGGATGACAGTCATGCACCTACTGCTCTCGGCCAAGGACACCTTGACCCCAGGTCGTGACGAGAAGATGGATCCGAAGGCCCTCGCCCTCGCCTATGCCTATCCGAGGCTTTCTGCCACCCAGACCTGGGTCAGGGCCAACATGGTCTCGTCCCTGGACGGGGCGGCAACCGGCGAGAACGGACGCTCCAGCTCCATCAACACCGGCGCTGACCGGGATGTCTTCGGCCTGCTGAGGGCACTGGCTGACGTGATCCTGGTCGGGGCAGGAACGGCGCGCGTCGAGGGGTATCGGCGAGCCACGACCCGCGCCCCCTGGCTCGACCTGCGCGACGGCCGCCCAGCCCATCCAACGACGGCCATTGTCAGTCGCTCGGGAGACGTCCCGCCACTGGTCAGCCAGGCCAGGGACAGCTCCGGCGAGGTTCTGCTGATCACCTGCAGGCAGGCGGGCGAGGAGGCGATCGACCTTGCTCGCCAACATCTGGGCGAGGATCAGGTCGTCGTCGAGGGTCACGAGAGCGTAGACCTGAGTGCAGCTTTGGACGCACTGTCGCGAAGGGGTATGCGGCGCATCCTGTGTGAGGGAGGTCCTCATCTCCTGCGAGACCTGACAGCTTCGGGGCGGCTGGACGAGCTTTGCATGACCCTTGCCCCCAGGGTCGTCGCCGGGGACCACCCACGCATCACGGCGGGCGACCCGGTTGCCGCAGACCTCGTCCCCCTGATGCTGATCGAGTCGGAGGGCTCGCTCCTGGGGCGATGGGTCACGCCACAGGGGCGGGTCGCAATGGTCGGCCCCGGTCAGGTCGACTGAGCCGGGTCGCTGAGGAAGGCACGCACGACGGCGTCCCATCGCTCGGGGTCGACATTCCACTCCTGCGTGTGCCGAGCCTCCCGCCATGGTTCGAAGCGGACGAGGTCAGGGCGCTTGCCCGCGAGCGAGATCGAAGGTCCGACGGGAACGAACTCGTCATCCAGGGAGTGAATGAGCAACGTCGGGTGCGTGAGTTCGTCCGAGCGATGCTCCCAGTTCGTCAGTGCCACATCGATGGGCTCGTGCACGCCGACCAGCCGGCGAGCCCACCTACGCCCGATCAGAGAACGGCTCAACCGCCCGACCGGCCCCGGGATCTTGTTCAGTGACCCATGGTGACGCAGCACGTCTGACCAGTCGACCACTGGGGCATCCAGGATCACCGCGCTAACCCGATCCGAGAGCCATGACCGGTCAAGTGTCTGCAAGATGATGGCAGCACCCATGGAGTAGCCCAAGAGAACGACCTCCCGGGCCCCGTTGTCCACGGCATACAGGATTGCCGCCTCGAGGTCTCGCCACTCAGAAAGGCCAAGGCTGTACCTGCCGTCAGAACTTGAGGGGGCACCGATGTCGTTGCGGTAATTAGGTATCAGCGTTGTGAAGCCCAGATCGTGAAGGACAGGCACCGCTCGCAGGCATTCACCCCGGTCCGCTCCCCTGCCGTGAACAAGGATCGCCCAACGACCCGTGACGCCGTCCTGCGCCGGCACCTGCCAGGCGCCGAGCATCCCGATCTCGGCGGCGATCTCCACGTCTTGGGACGCCAGCCCCAGAGCCTCCTGAGGGTCACCAGCGAAGTAGTACTGGTTCCACCGCGCTGGGCCAACGGCGAGCTCACCGGAGTCGATACCCTCAAAAACCCGCCGGACCCTCCGTGCCCCCTCGTCAACCTCAATGACTGCACCCACCCTGGCGTGCCCCTGGCCACCATTCAGCCATAACCCATAGCGACCGGGCTGGGCCGATACAGGTGTCAGCGCCAGGGTCAGGCTGTCATCCTCGATCAGCAGGATCTGCGTGTCGTCGGGGCGGAGCCGATCGGGGGTGAGGACCTTGCGGGCGAAATACGTTGCAGCAGCCATGGTTCCGGCCGCGGATACAGCTGTGGCGGTCAGGCCCGCCACAGCTCCCACGAGCAGACTCCGGTGAACCTGACGATTCGTTGGCACGCGGGCATCGTCTCAGGTCCACAATGATTTTGTGGACCTACCCATCAAACTGCCGGTGTCCCCCATGCTGGCAAAAGCCGTCAGCGGTGTGCCCGAGCCTGACTCCGTCGCCGGTGGCTTGTCCTATGAGCCCAAGTGGGATGGCTTCAGGTGCATCGTGCTGCGCGACGGTGACGAGGTGGAGCTCGCCAGCCGGGGCTCCAAACCGCTCACACGCTACTTCCCGGAAGTGGTCGACGCGGTCCGTCTCCACCTGCCCGAGCGCTGCGCCATCGACGCCGAGCTCGTGGTCCGTGCCGGTCCGCCCGGTGAACAGCGACTCGACTGGGCAAGCCTGACCCAGCGCATCCACCCAGCCGACTCCCGGGTCGTACGTCTGGCCAGGGAGACCCCGGCCGAGCTGATCTGCTTCGACGTCCTTGCCCTCGGGGACGAAGACCTGACCGGGGTGGCATTCGGTGAACGGCGCAGGCGCCTGGAGGTCGCACTCTCCGGCCTCTCAGCGGACGCACCGGTTCACCTGACCAGAACCACCACCGACGTGGGCACTGCCCGGGAGTGGTTCGAGCACTTCGAGGGCGCCGGCCTGGACGGAGTCGTTGCCAAGCCCCTGGCAGCGCAGTACCAACCCGGAAAGCGCGCAATGCTCAAGATCAAGCACTCCAGGACGGCCGAGGCAGTCGTCCTGGGCTACCGGGTCCACAAGTCCGGCAGGGGCGTTGGGTCACTTCTGCTTGGCCTCTACAACGAGAACGGCGATCTCTACCCCGTGGGTGGCGTTTCAGCCTTCACCGACGTCCGGCGCCTCGAGCTGGTCGACGAGCTCGCGCCCCTGGTTGTCACTGACGACCAGGGAGATCCCGTGACGGGCGCAACCGACCGCTCCCGATTCAGCGGGAACAAGGACACGAGCTTCCTGCGCCTGCGCCCCGAGCGGGTGGTCGAGGTCAAGTTCGACCAGATGGAAGGGCCACGCTTCCGGCACACGGTGACCTTGCTCCGCTGGCGACCAGATCGCGACCCTGAGTCGTGTCTGGCCTCCCAGGTCGACCGGCCCATCGCTTATGACCTCGACGCCGTTCTCGAGCAATGAGGCTGGTTGCGGTCGGTGTTCTGAACGCGTTGCCGAGATCATTCCTTGCGGGCTCGGCTGGGCTGCACCCTTGACGGCTCGCCGGGCATCTTTGGGTAGTCGGGTGGGAACGGCAGCTCCCCCAGTCCTCGTTCAGCAATGTCCCTGTCCCATAGGGCGATTGCCGCGGAAATGTCACCGACCTTGTCATCGATCCCCGTCCATGCATCCCCTTCGGCGGCCAGGATCCCGGGCACCGTGCGCACGGTGAAGTCGCCCGGCCTCACCTCGCGCAGGCGGTCCCACCTGACGGGCATCGACACAGGCGCGCCGGGCAGCGGGCGCGGACTGTAGGCCGACGCGATCGTGCGGTCACGGTTGGCCTGGTTGAAATCCACGAAAACCTTCTCGCCCCGCTCCTCCTTCCACCATGCCATCGTGACCAGCTCGGGCATACGACGCTCCAGCTCGCGACCGATCCCGATGACACCGTGTCGGACATCGAGGAACTCGTGGGTGGGAGCGATCCGTACGTAGACATGCACACCGCGGTTGCCCGAGGTCTTGGCCCACGGGATGTAGCCAAGCTCCTCGAGCAGAACCTTCAGGCCGTATGCCGCCTCGACGGCATCGGTGAAGTCTCGACCCGGCTGTGGGTCGAGATCAATTCTCAGCTCGTCCGGGTTGTCGTTGTTCTGACTGCGTACCGGCCAGGGATGAAAGGTGACTGTGTTCATCTGGACGGCCCACACCGCCGTCGCGATCTCGTCGATGACCAGCTGGAGATGCCTGCGCCCCGACGGGTAGGTGCACATCACCGACCGCGCCCACGCCGGAACCCCTTTCGGCGGGTTCTTCGAGAAGAACTCCTCGCCCTCAATGCCATCCGGAAAGCGTTGCAAGGTGACCGGACGATCCCCCAATGCCTGCAGGAGCCCGTCCCCGACGGAGGCGACGTAGGTCGCCAGGTCCCACTTCGTGATACCCGCGTCTTGCCACATGACCCGATCGGGGCTTGAGACCCGCACCTCACGGACGCTGCCGTCGGGGGCCGTGACCGGCACGTTCTTCGCGCTGCTCGCCATGAATGGAGCCTAGCCGCCGGCGTGTTGGCGATGAGTTGGTCAAGTGTTCTTACGGGTTCCCACAAATCCCCCAGAACATCACAAAGGGTGCATAAGGTCTGGCCAGGGGTCGCAGACTCCCATGCCTGCTCCCTTGACCTGCCGCGCACGTTGCCGGTGAACGAGCGGTACTCCTACGTGTTCGAGGGAAACAGCCAGGTGCTCGACCAGATCCTGGTCAGCAAGGCGTTGACGGTTGCCTGTGGCGCGAAGTACCCAGCGTTCGACTCCGACATCGTGCACGTCAACTCGGAGTTCCACGACCAGGACTCGGACCACGACCCTCAGGTAGTGAGGCTCACCCTCCGCGGTGGCATCTGCTGACGTTCGCTGCCCGTAAGCCTTGGCAAAGCACGGCCCCGATGGGAACTTCCACGGGGGCCGTGCTGTTGTCTTGGTCGTGAAGTGGTTTTCAGCCCTGCGTAGGAGGACCCCGATGAACGACGGCCGAACCTATCCCCTGAGCAAGACCGATGAGCAGTGGCGTGAGGAGCTCAGCACCGCTGAGTACGAAGTGCTTCGCCGGGCTGGCACGGAGCGACCAGGCATAGGGGAGTACACCGATACCAAGACCCAAGGTGTCTACTCGTGCCGCGCTTGCGGGACGGAGCTCTTTCGCAGCGACACCAAGTTCGACAGTCACTGCGGCTGGCCGTCCTTCTACGCGCCCCTCGCGGAGGATCGCGTCGAGTACATCGAGGACCACAGCATGGGCTCCAGCCGCGTCGAGGTCCGTTGTGCCAACTGCGGATCTCACCTCGGTCACGTCTTCAAGGGCGAGGGCTATGACGTACCGACGGACCAGAGATACTGCATCAACAGCATCAGCCTGCGGCTTGAGCCGGCGTCGACCTAAGGCACGACCGCGAAGGGGATGTGGTCGGGGCGCGCCGTCGATACGTTGAGGTCATGCCCACTCCAGAGGTAGCCCAGTTCCGGCAGGATCCGCCCCGGGTCGCCGGCGAACGACCCATGTACCAGGCGTGGCTGGACTTCCATCGCGGAACCCTGCTGTGGAAGTGTGCCGCCCTGAACGACGCCCAGCTCAAGAGCGCCTCGGTCCCTCCGTCGAACATGACCCTGCTCGGCCTGGTCAGGCACATGTCCGAGGTGGAGCGCTCGTGGTATCGCATCCGGGCGGCAGGACTCTCCTTGCCGGACCTGTACTGCACCGAGGATGACCAGGACGGCGACTTCGACAACGTCACGGACGCAGATGCCACGCAGGATCTCGCCACGTTCAAGGTTGAGTGCCTCGCCGCTGACGAGGCAGTGCGCGAGATGTCCCTGGACGACATCTTGCTCGCGGCGAAGGATCCGATCTCGTTGCGATGGGTCTATGTCCACATGATCGAGGAGTACGCCCGGCACAACGGTCACGCCGACCTGCTCCGTGAGTCCATCGACGGCGCCACGGGCGACTGATCGGGTCAGCATGGCGTCTCAGATCGACAACGCCCTGTTGATGACGATCAGGGCAACGAGTCGACCAGGTCCGCAATGTCCACCCGTGGGCCGGTGAAGAACGGCACCTCCTCGCGGACGTGTCGACGGGTCTCGGAACCACGCAGGTGGCGCATGAGGTCCACGATGCGGGTCAGGTCGTCTGCCTCGAAGGCCAGGATCCACTCGTAGTCACCCAGGGCGAAGGACGCGATCGTGTTGGCGCGCACGTCGGGGTAGTCGCGCGCCATCTGTCCGTGCTCCGACAGAAGGGCACGACGCTCGGCGTCCTCCAGCAGATACCACTCGTAGGAGCGCACAAACGGGTAGACACAGATGAAGTCCAGCGGACGCTCATCGGCCATGAACGCCGGGATGTGTCCCTTGTTGAACTCTGCGGGACGGTGCAGAGCCGCCACGGACCACACCGACTCCAGGTGTGAACCCAGCTCTGTGCGCAGAAGCCCGTGGTATGCCGACTGGACGGTGCGGATGTCCTCCGCATGCCACCAGACCATGAAGTCCGCGTCCGCCCTCAGCCCGGCCACGTCGTACACCCCGCGCACCACGACACCCTCTTTGGCGATATCGGCAAAGAGGGTCTCCACCTCGGCGGTGAGCTTGGCGCGATCCTCGGACAGGGGGCTGGTCACTTTGAAGACCGACCACATCGCGTAGCGAGTGCTGTCGTTGATCGCCCGGATCTGACCGGCAGTGGGCTTGGGGTTCATGCCTTCATTCTGGGGCCTCGGCGAGGGTTCCCCGAAGGTGGGTCAGCAGCGCCTCGGCTGCGTTCCGGCCAGAAGCGATGCACGCCGGTATGCCGACCCCGTCGTACGCAGCCCCAGCCAGCTCCATCCCGGGCAGGTGGGCAACAGCCGCCCGGATTTCGGCGACCCGGTCAACATGACCGACGGCATACTGCGGAAGGGCGCCGCCCCACCGCTGGACGTGACTTTCGACCGGTGGCGGCAGGGCTCGCCCGAGCGCCTCGGCCAGGTCCGCAAGGACCAGCTTGACCAGGTCGCCGTCGCTGCGCTGGAGCAGTACCTCCTCCCCGACCCGTCCGAGGGACGCGCGAAGAATCACGAGGTCAGGGGCCAGGTCGGCGACCCAGCGCCACTTGTTGGTGGAAAACGTCGAGGCCTTGACGGCTCGGCCTTCCACCGGCGGCACCAGGAAGCCCGAACCGGACAGCTGCGGCAAGCCACTGCGGGGTAGGGCCAATGAGACGACGGCCACGGACGCGTAGGCAATCGTCCCCAGCTGACGCGCCGCAGCCGGGAGATGGGGCGCAAGCAACCTGGCAGCGGGCGCCGCCGGAACCGCCATGACGATCGCATCCGCGTGATGGGCCACCGGTGCGGGAACCGAACCAGCCACCAGCACCCAGGCAGACCTGCCCCGAACAGCTGCTCGATCCAGCGCTCGGACAACGGTCCCTGACTCGATCTGCACCCTCTGGACCGTGAGGCTCTTCACCAGCACCTCCGCGAGGGTGCCCACGCCTCCAACGAGTCCCGCGAAGACCGGCGTACGGTCAAGCGAGGCCAGGGAAGATGCCCGTTCAGCGGCCGACGTGACCGGCTCCCCCGCCCTGGCGGCAGCCCACAGACCAGGAATGCCCGCCTGCAGGGAGAGCCGATGAGCGTGGCCCGCGTAGACGCCGCCCAACAATGGCTCGACCAGGCGGTCCACCACTGCCGGGCCGACCCTGGCACTGATGAAGTCGCCGACGGAGAGATCCTCGAGAACGGGTGCCATCGGGCGGTTTCGTTCCCCTTCGGCCCAGGCGACCTCCGCCGCGTTCAGTAGGCCGAGCGCAGCCGCCGGGTTCGGGGGCACTCCCATGAGCGTGCCGACCGGAATCGGGTGCAGTGTTCCACGCGACCAGATCGATGCTGCCGAGGTCGCTGGATGGGTGAGGCGCTCGGAAAGACCCAAGGCATCCACCATGTCGCTGGCCTCAGGTCGTCGGGCCAGAAACGACTCGGCGCCCACATCGACGGGTACCCCCGCCAGCTCGACGCAGCGAAGCTTGCCACCCGGCACCTTGCTGCCGTCCAGGACCACGACATCAAGATCCGGGCTGCCCTGGCGCAGAAACCATGCCGCCGTAAGGCCGGTGATGCCCCCACCCACGATCACCACACGTGGCGCACTCATGCGCTCAGCCTCTCAGCCCCGTGACCCAATCGACACCCGCAGGTGCGGAACCAACGCGACGGCCGACGTCTCCAAGGGAGGTACCGCACGTCAAGCGAATTGCTCACCGGAGGTTTGCCATGCAGGTTGCTCTCACCAATCGCGATGCCTTCTGGCGCGGCCTGCCCGCTCCGAGGATCAGGACGATCGTGGCGATGGGTGCCATCTCGGCACTGTTGCTCTCGGCGTGCAGTGGGGGCGCCCCGACGACCACGAGCGGCCAGGAGTCGGCCAGTCGGGTGCCGGCAGCCCAGGGCCGTACCCAGTTCGACCTCGCCCAGTCCGACAAGGCCGCATCGGGTGCGGTGGCCGGCGGAGCCGGCGCAACCAAGTCCGGGACTCCGGTGGTCGGCCTCGGTCCCAAGCTGACCAGGAGCGCGAGCCTGCAGGTCCAGGTGGGGAACGTCAGCAGTGCCGCGGCGAGAGTGCGCACCATCGCCGCAGGGCTCCAGGCCCTGATCCTCAGCGAACAGATCGGCAAGGGCGGACCTGGCGGGCCCGGACCGGTGCAGGACGCCACTGCGCCAGACGGGGGCTTCGGCACGATGACCTTGTCGGTACCGGCGGACAAGCTCGACACCGCGATGGACCAGCTGGCCAAGATCGGCACCGTGATGCAGCGGACCACATCCTCGCAGGACGTGACCTCCCAGTACCTCGACACGCAGAGCCGGCTCAAGACCATGCGCGCCAGCGTCGCGAGGGTTCGGACCCTGATGGCCCAGGCCAAGGACCTGGGTCAGGTCGTCGCGCTGGAGGGTGAGCTGAGCAGGCGAGAGGCTGACCTGGAGTCTCTGGAGTCGCAGCTTGCCGCCCTGAACACGAGCGTTGAGCGCTCGACGCTGGCGGTCTCGCTGAACACCCCCGGTAACGAGCCCGTGAAGACCAACAGCTTCCTGGCCGGTCTGCGCTCTGGATGGGACGCCTTCACCTCTTCGGCGAGTGCGCTGTTCACCGGGATCGGGGCACTCCTGCCGTTTGCCGTGCTCCTCGCTCTGCTCGGAATTCCGGCCTGGTCGTGGTGGCGCCGCCGCAACCAACCCGCCTCCGCAACCGCAGTCAACGCCTGAGATCAGCAGGACACCTGGCGTGATCAGCTGGCGGATGCCTCGTGCACGAGATCGACGACGCGGGTCAGCATCTCGGGGTCAGTATCGGGCAGGACTCCATGGCCGAGGTTGAAGATGTGCCCCGGCGCCTGCATCCCTTCCGCGACAATCGAGCGCACTGCGGCCTCCAGAGCCGGCCAGGGGGCGAAGAGCAACGCCGGATCGAGGTTGCCCTGAACGGCATACCCGTCCCCCAGGCGAGCCCGCGCATCGGTCAGCGAGGTGCGGAAGTCCACGCCCACGACATCGGCTCCGGCGGCACCCATCGAGGCCAGCAGCTCGCCGGTTCCCGTACCGAAGTGGATCTTGGGGACGTCCAGGTCGGCCACTGCCGACAAGGCCACCCGCGAGTGGGGCTGGACGAAGGTCTCGTAGTCCTTGCGCGACAGCACTCCAACCCACGAGTCGAACAGCTGCACGACCGACGCCCCTGCCTGCGCCTGGACCCGCAGGAACGCCCCGGCAACCTGAGCCAGGCGCCCGCACAGCGCATGCCACAGCTCGGGGTCGCCGTGCATCATGGCCTTGGTGTGTTCGTGGTTCTTGGACGGCCCGCCCTCAACGAGGTACGACGCGAGCGTGAACGGCGCCCCGGCGAAACCGATCAGCGGTGTGGCGCCCAGCTCGGCGAGCACCAGCCCCACGGCCTCGGTGATGTAGGGGACGTGCTCTGGCGTGAGCTCCGGAATGCGGTCGAGGTCGGCGAGCGTGCGGAACGGCGCTGCGATGACCGGCCCAACACCCGGGACGATATCCAGATCGACGCCGACGGCTGCCAGCGGCACCACGATGTCGCTGAACAAGATCGCGGCGTCAACCCCGTGCCTGCGCACCGGCTGCATGGTGATCTCGGCGACCAGGTCGGGGCGACGGCAGGAGTCCAGCATGCCCACTCCCTCGCGCACCTTGCGGTACTCCGGCAGCGACCGGCCCGCCTGCCGCATGAACCAGACAGGGGTGTGCGGCACGCTCTGGCGTCGGGCTGCCCGGACCAGGGCGCTGTCACGGGGGCTGTTCGTGGAGGAGTTCACCTGCAGATCCTCCCACGGTGGGACCCACCCTTCAGACCGCGATGGCGACCACCCCAAACAGGGTCAGCAGGACACCGACCGCCTGAATCCGGCGCAGCCGCTCCCCCAGGAGCAACCTGGCCCAAAAGACCGTGACGACAGGGTAGAGCGAGCCCAGGACACTGGCCACACTCACCAGGCCGCGCGACGAGGAGAAGGCGAACAGGGCGTTGGCAGTGACGTCGCCCAGCCCGATGACCACGAGCGCCGGAAGGTCCGGCACCCGGGTTCCGCCCACCGACCGGACCACCAGCCCCGCAACAACGAAGAGCGCCACGCTGGTCAGCCGCATGCTCCACAACGTCTCCAGGACCGCGGACCGGGCCCCCCGGTCAATGCAGAACAGGGCCGTCCCGAAGCACGCCGCTGCCAGGGCGGCCAGGATGACAGGGCGTGCGGGCAGGTCACCACTCAGCTCGGGCCCGGAGGCCAGGACCGCGCCGGTCACCGCGATGCCCATCCCGACCCATGCGCTGCCGCTGGGCTGCTCCCCCGAGATCATCCCAAGGAGCACCGGGACCAACGCTCCCAGCGATGAGATCGGCGCCACCACGCCCATCGTCCCCGAGGACAGGGCGGTGTAGAAAAGGATCAGTCCGGCCGTTCCAGACACACCTGCAGCGATCGACCACAGGGCGGCGGTTCCGGTGAACGCGGGCGAGAGACCGGTATGGCGAACGAGCAGGATTGCGCTCAACGCGATCAAGGCAGCGCACTGGGTCACGGCAACGACAGCAGTGGGAGCAATCGCCCGCGCCTTGAGTCCAGCGAAGAAGTCAGAGGTGCCCCAGGCCACACTCGAGGCCAGGGCGAGCAGAGCCAACATCGCCGAACCGTATCCCGGCGTGCCGCGGCGCGACAAAGGACAGGCCGACATACCCTCCAGGTGTGGGCAGTCGTAGCGTCCCTGGCGAGAAGTCCGCCGAATTCGCCCAGGCCGTTGAGGACCTGCGCGCAGCTCGTCTGCGTCCCGAGGTCCGCGTCACCGAGGTGCCGGCGCCCAGCCGTATCGCGCCATACGCGCTGGCGCTGTCCGCAGAGGTCGCGACAGCTGGCCTCACTGAGGAGGGGGACGAGCTGGCCTCCGGTCGGTTTGTCCTCCTGCACGACCCTTCGGCACCCGAGCCCTGGGACGGGATCTGGCGGGTCGTCAGCTTTGCGCGCGCCGAGATGGAACCCGAGCTGGCCAATGACCCGCTGCTTGGCGCAGTGGGCTGGTCATGGTTGATGGACGCGCTCGCGCACCACGATGCCCCCTACCTGGCTGAGGGTGGCACCGTTACCAGGGTCGTCTCCGAGACGTTCGCCAGTCTGGACGACCGCCAGGCAACGGTGGAGATGGAGATCCGGGCGTCCTGGACTCCGACCGGCCCCGACCTCTCCCTCCACCTGCTCGCCTGGGCTGACCTGTTGTGCACCATTGCCGGGCTGCCGCCACTTCCGGAGGGGGTCGTCGCCCTACCAGGACCACGGCGGTGAACCGAGCTCGCGCACTCCCGCCCCTGCGGGTGATCCAGTCCGTCAATTAGATTGGCCCCCGTGACCATCGGATCCAGCGACACCCCACCTCAGCAAGTCGCGTTGGATGGCTCAGGCATTGTCGAGGTGGAAGCGGACGCAGCCCCGGTCATGGTCCTGCTGGACATGCCCGCGGATGGTGTACCCGACGTGGTCACGGACGAGCGTGAGCTCGTCCGTGCAGCACGGTCCATCGCAGCCGGGACCGGCCCGGTCGCGATTGACGCTGAGCGCGCGTCCGGCTACCGATACGGGCAGCGCGCCTATCTGATCCAGATGCGCCGCGAGGGGTCAGGCACCTGGCTGCTCGACCCGATCGCCTGCCCCGACCTCTCCCCCATCGCCGAGGCACTGGCCGGCGTCGAGTGGATCCTCCACGCCGCAACCCAGGACCTGCCCTGTCTGGCAGAGGTTGGTCTGCATCCGACCCGCCTGTTCGACACCGAGCTTGCCGGGCGTCTGATCGGCCTGCCGCGTGTGGGGCTCGCTGCCGTGGTGGAGCACTACCTCGGCCTGCATCTGGCCAAGGAGCATTCGGCGGTGGACTGGTCGACCAGGCCCTTGCCGGAGCCGTGGTTGCGATACGCGGCCCTTGACGTAGAGGTGCTGGGCCAGGTTCGGGATCTCATGGCCGACGACCTCGCGGCACAGGACAAGACACCTTGGGCTGAGCAGGAGTTCGACTCTCTCACCCGGTTCACCGGACCTCCGGTCCGCGTCGAGCCCTGGCGCCGCACCTCCGGCATGCACAAGGTTCGCAACCGCCGTGGCGCCGCCATGATCCGTGAGCTGTGGCAGACCAGAGATGCCATCGCCGTCGAACGCGATACGGCGCCAGGTCGCGTTCTGCCCGACGCCGCCCTGGTCGATCTGGCCATCAAGGGCCCCCGGACCGCAGCGGACATCCAGGACGGCCCTGGGTCACGGTCGGTTCGCCGGTACCAGCGGCAGTGGCTCAGCGCTCTGGAGCGGGCACGGATGCTGCCCGAGAGCGAGCTGCCCGTTCTCACACCGCGATCGGATGGCCCGCCACCGGCCCGAGCCTGGGCCGATCGTGATCCGGTTGCCGCCGCGCGACTTGCTCAGGCCCGCACGACCCTGGGGCAGTTCGCCCAGTCCCGGAACATCCCCGTCGAGAATGTCCTTTCCCCGGACTCCATCCGCCGGGTGCTGTGGAACCCGCCCAGCGACTCGACGACGGAGTCCCTTGCCGGCGCCCTGCTGGCCCTGGGCGCCCGTCAGTGGCAGGTGGACATTGTCGGCCCCATCCTCGAGGAGGCCATCAACCGCCCGGTCACCACGGACCCCGAGGTCCCGGTCACCACGGACCCCGAGGTCCCGGTCACCACCGACCCCGAGGTCCCGGTCACCACGGACCGGTAGTTCCCCGGTCACCACAACCCCGCAGTTCCCCGGTCACCACAACCCCGCAGTTCCCCGGTCATCGCCGGCCACCAGGATTCCACTCGGCCACCTGCGGCAAGGCTTGCCGTGATGAAGTTCCCCAGGGTTACTGATCAGCAGCATCACGAGGTTACTGGCGAGTAGCATCGCTGAAGTCCAAGAACTTTTCCATTGCATCTGAGTCGTCCGTCCGAGGCCGCGCTCAGCCCAGGGAGGCACCCGTGACCAGAGCTCTACGCGATGTTGTGTTCGTCGACGGCGTGCGGACGCCCTTCGGAAAGGCCGGCGAGAAGGGCATCTACTCGCAGACGCGCGCCGACGACCTCGTCATCAACTGCATTCACGAGCTGTTGCGCCGCCACCCTGAGCTTCCCCGCGAGCGGGTCGAGGAGGTGGCCGTCGCCGCAACCACCCAGATCGGGGACCAGGGGCTTACCTTGGGCAGGGTTGCCTCGCTGCTTGCCGGTCTGCCGGTCACCACTCCCGGCTACTCCATTGACCGCATGTGCGCCGGTGGCCTCACCGCAGTAACCAGCGTGGCCTCGGCGATCGCCTTTGGCTCCATCGAGATCGCGATCGCCGGAGGGGTCGAGCACATGGGCCACCACCCGATGGGAGAGGGCATCGACCCCAACCCCCGAATCATGTCCGAGAGGATCGTCGACCCCTCCGCCCTCGTCATGGGAGCAACTGCCGAGAACCTGCACGACCGGTTTCCAGCCCTGACCAAGGAGCGCTGCGATGCCTATGCGGTCGCCAGCCAGGGGAAGTACGCGCGGGCCCTGGCCGACGGCAGAATCGAGCCCGACCTCGTGGCCGTAGCAACCCGACATACCGAGCTCGGGTTCGGCCTGGCCACAAGCGACGAGCCCCCGCGACCGGGTACGTCGATGGCGGACCTGGCCGTGCTCAAGACACCGTTCCGCGCCCACGGCAGGGTCACCGCCGGCAACAGTGCCGGCCTGAACGACGGCGCGACTGCCTGCATCGTGGCCTCCGCCGATGCCGCCGCCGAGCTTGGTCTTCCCGCCCGGATGCGCCTGGTGGCCTACTCGTTCGTCGGAGTGGATCCCGAGGTCATGGGGATCGGCCCGGTGCCCGCGACCGAGAAGGCGCTCGGGCAGGCCGGCCTGACCATCAGTGACATCGGCCTCTTCGAGCTGAACGAGGCGTTCGCCGTCCAGGTGCTCGCCTTCCTGGATCACTTCGGCATCGCCGACGACGACCCACGGGTGAACAGGTTTGGCGGTGCGATCGCCACCGGTCACCCGCTGGCCAGCTCCGGCATCCGCCTGATGACCCAGCTGGCGCGCCAGTTCGAGGAGAACCCCGACGTGCGTTATGGCCTCACTGCCTTGTGTATCGGCATCGGCATGGGCGGAGCCGTCATCTGGGAGAACCCGAACCACCCGCAGTACGGCGCGGAGCCCGACACGATCCCAGAGAGTGACAACACGACAGGGGCTGTTGCCTGATGAGCATCGACCTGAGCACGACGTTCCCGGACGAGATCATCACCAAGGCCCTCGCGCGGGACGTCCAGCTGCCCGGCGGTGCCGGAACCTTCGTCCTGATCACGTTGGACAACGGCTTCGACCACACCAGGCCAAACACCTTCGGCCCGGCCACCCTGGCCGGCCTTTCCGGTGTTCTCAGCACAGCCCGTGCGCGCGCCGAGGCAGGGGAGATCGTCGGTGTCGGGGTGACTGGCAAGCCGTTCATCTTCGCAGTGGGCGCCGACCTCACGGGGGTTCCCAAGGTCACGACGCGTGAGCAGGCCCTGGCCATTGGGCAGCTCGGACACAGAACGTTCGAACAGCTCCGCACCCTCCCGGTGCCGACCTTTGCCTTCATCAATGGTGCTGCCATGGGTGGCGGCGTGGAGATTGCGCTCAGTGCGGAGTACCGGAGTATCTCCGCCGGCGTACCCGCCGTGGCCCTGCCCGAGTGCTTCCTGGGTCTCGTACCCGGCTGGGGCGGCTGCTACCTGCTGCCGAACCTCGTCGGCGTTCAGCATGCGCTGAAGGTCATCATCGAGAATCCCCTGAACACCAACCGGATGCTCAAGGGGCCCCAGGCCTTCGAGCTGGGGATGGCCGATGCGCTCTTCGAGCCGGTCACCTTTCTGGAGGACTCGCTGGCATGGGCGGCCCAGATCATCACCGGCAGGATCGTGGTGGACCGGCCGGCGATCGACCGTGACCCCGCCAGCTGGGATGGTGCGCTCGCCACAGCAAAGGGCCTGGTGATGGCCAAGACAGGCGGCGCGGCGCCAGCGCCCCTGCGGGCCCTCAAGCTCATCTCCGCGGCTCGCACCAGCGCGCGCGAGGAGGGGTACGCCGCAGAGGACAACGCCCTCGCTGACCTGCTGATGGGCGATGAGCTACGAAGTGGCCTGTACTCCTTCGACCTTGTGCAGAAGCGGGCCAGGCGTCCGGCGGGAGCTCCGGACCGATCCCTGGCCCGACCCGTTACCAAGGTGGGCATTGTCGGCGCGGGCCTGATGGCGGGTCAGCTGGCCCTGCTCTTCGCGCAGCGGCTCGAGGTCCCGATCGTGCTGACCGACCTCGACCAGGATCGCGTCGATGCGGGCGTGGGTCGCGTCCATGCCGAGATCGACAAGCTGCTCGGCCGCACCCGGATATCACCTGACCGTGCCAACCGGCTCAAAGGTCTCGTTCGCGGCTCCACCAGCATGGGCCACTTTGCCGATGCCGACTTCGTCATCGAGGCGGTGTTCGAGGACATGGCAGTCAAGAAGCAGGTCTTCGCGGAGGTCGAAGCGGTGGTCGATGCCGGCGCTGTGCTGGCGACCAACACCTCCTCGCTCTCGATCACCGAGATGGCCTCGGACCTGAGGTCCCCCGAACGGGTCGTGGGATTCCACTTCTTCAACCCCGTGGCCGTCATGCCCCTCCTGGAGATCATCAGGGGTGAGAAGACGGACGACGCCACTCTCGCCACCGCATTTGCGACCGCCGCCTTGCTGAAGAAGACGGCGATCCTGGTCAAGGACTCGCCTTCGTTCATCGCCAACCGCCTGTTGGGACGCTTCATGGGCGAGGTTGGTCGCATTGTCGACGAGGGCACTCCGCTTGAGATCGCAGATCGCGCCTTCGCCGGAGTCGCACCGATGCCGCCGTTCGTCCTGTTGGGGCTGGTCGGGCCGGCGATCGCCCTTCACAACAACGAGAGCCTCTACCGGGCCTTCCCCGACCGGTTCTATGTATCGGAGAGCCTGCGCCGTCTGGTGGCCGCCGGCAAGCCGGGGTTCTATCTCTACCCCGAGGGCAGACCGGTCCTTGACCCCGAAGTCGAAGGCCTTATCCACCACCCCGACCACCCGGTCGTGATGGACTCTGCGCAGGTACGCGAGCAGGTGCTCTCCGCGCTGGCGCAGGAGGCTGCACTGATGCTCGCCGAAGGTGTCGTCGCGGCACCGATGGATATCGACCTGGCGATGATCACAGGAGCGGGGTTCCCGTTCTGGAACGGAGGGCTCACGCCTCTGCTCGACCGCACCGGCATTTCGGAGAAGGTGAACGGGCGACGGTTCCTGCCTCTCGGCGTTGCCAGCGTCCCGGCCTGAGCTGGCCTCACAGCAGTGTGGCAGCGATCCCCTGCCGCAGAAACTGGGCGAAGTCCTCAAGCGGCCAACCCCTGCGGAGCACCAGCATCTCGAAGATCTCGGGACTGGAATAGGTGTACAGGACGTCCCGCGCGTGATCGAGGGTGATGCCCTCGCGCAGGTGTCCGCCCCTTGCGAGCGCTTCGGCGTTGTGCGCCATCCGCGCCATCCGCTGGTCGTCCAACTCCTGTTTCAGTGATGCCATGTCGGGGTCGGTAGCCGCTGCCGCACCCACAAGTAGCAGGATCGGAGCCGCGCGCGGAGCCACCTCCATGCTCAGCCTCGCCCAGCTCGCGATGATCACCAGCGGATCGGTCTCGACGCCGGACACCTCGTCGGACCTGGTCTCAGCGGGTAGCGTCCCCTCGCCGGCCAGACCGCTCTCCCACAGCGCCCGGACGAGGCCCGGCTTGCTTCCGAACGCCTTGTAGAGCATCTCGACGGAGGCTCCCGCGTCCGAGGCGATCGAGGCGACCGTCGTAGCGGCGTACCCGTCGTTCAGGAACCGGCGCCCGGCCGCGTTGAGCACGGCCCGACGGCGCTCATCGGCCGCCCGACGGCGCGCCGAGGAGTCGTAGCGCCGGGGGCTCTTGACGGGGGTTCGGGACACGCGCATCATTCCTTATATCGAATACAGGTCACTGTATCGGATATCTCTGGTTGAAGCTGATCTGTGGGACAACGACACGAGAGGTGCCCATGAACGCCGCCGAATCTCCGACCTCGTCCAGCCGGGTCGTGGTCGACCGCCTGCTGAAGGCGACCAACGACCACGACCTTGAAGCCCTCGTCGACTGTTTCGCCGGGGACTACCTCAACGAGACCCCGGCCCACCCGCTTCGGGGCTTCACCGGGAGCGAGCAGGTCCGGCTCAACTGGAGGCAGATCTTTGCCGCCGTGCCTGACCTGGTGGCGGAGGTTTGCGCCTGGGCAGAGGCCGGCGGCAACGCCTGGACCGAGTGGCAGATGAGCGGCAACCGCCGCGACGGGACGCCGCACCTGATGCGCGGTGTCATCATCTTCACGACCCGAGAAGACCGGATCAGCGCCGCGCGGTTCTACCTCGAACCTGTTGAGACCAGGACTGGTGATGTCAGCGCAGCCGTCCGTGCCCAGACAACGAGCCGACCATGATTCTGGTCGCTGGCGGCACTGGCCTGCTCGGCCGCCTGGTGGTCGCCCGGCTGATCGACGCGGGCAGGTCTGTCCGGGTGCTGACCCGAGACCCTGTCGCTGCAAACGATCTGGTCGACTCGGGGGTCGAGCTGGTGACTGGTGACGTTCGCGATCCGGGGAGCCTCGGACCGGCATTGTCCGGAGTCTCGACGGTTGTGACCGCCGTCCATGGGTTGGCCGGCCCAGGCGGGGTCACGCCGGAGACCGTTGACCGGGAGGGAAACCGCAACCTGATCAACGCTGCCGCGCTCGGCGCCCAGCCTGCAGAGGTGATCCTGGTCTCTACCGTCGGCGCCTCCCCGAACCACCCGATGGAGCTGTTCCGGATGAAGTGGGCCGCCGAGGAGCACCTTCGGACCAGTGGCCTGCCTTGGACCATTGTGCGCAGCAATGCGTTCATCCAGACGTGGGTCGAGCTGCTGCGCCAGACCGCAGGCACATCAGGGCGTCCACGGGTCTTCGGACGTGGCGACAACCCGATCAACTTCGTGTGGGCGCAGGACGTTGCCGACGCCGTTGTCCGGTCCGCGGTGGACCCTGCCGTGCGGGGTCAGGTGATCGAGGTGGGCGGACCGGGCGATCTCACCCTCAACCAGCTGGCCCGGATGGTCCAGGGGTCGATGGGCTCCAGCGGCGCCTTGCACCACGTCCCGCGACCGGCCTTGCGGGCCATGGGTGTTCTCGCCCGGCCGTTCAACCCCACGATGGCGAGGCTGGCGCGCGCCTCTGTCGTGATGGACACCTGTGACCTGACCTTCGATGCGGGGGCGAGCACCCGCGCATACCCCTGGTTGTCGTGCACCCCGATCGAGGAGCACGGCGTGCTTGCGAGGCCCTAGCTTCCACACAGTGTTCCGACACACTCAGAGCACCGCGACCCGGTCGTATCTCACATGTGATCTATAGTCGCGGGCATGAAGGACAACTACCTCGCCCGGATCGGAACCTTGATTCGGGAGGCACGGCGACACCAGGGACTGACCCAGAACGACCTTGCCGAGGCGCTGGGTACCAGCCAAAGTGCGGTAGCACGCATCGAGCAGGGCAAACAGAATCTCAGCCTTGAGATGCTCGCCCGAATTGGCGGCAGGCTGGACTCCGAGTTCGTCTCGCTGGGGCACTCGGGTCCGCAGCACCTGCGCATCGTCGGAGGAACCAAGCTGTCCGGGACCATCGACATCAAGACGAGCAAGAACGCGGCTGTCGCCTTGTTGTGCGCATCCCTGCTCAACCGCGGGCGCACCACCTTGCGCAACCTCGCCCGCATCGAGGAGGTCAACCGGATCGTCGAGGTGCTCACCAGCATCGGCGTCCGAACCCGCTGGCTCCCTGACAGCAATGACCTCGAGATCACTCCCCCGGCCCACCTGGACCTCATGGCCATGGATCTGGATGCTGCCCGCCGGACCCGCACCGTCATCATGTTCCTCGGGCCCCTGCTCCACGAGCTGGACGAGTTCCGCCTGCCCTACGTCGGGGGGTGCGACCTGGGCACCCGCACGGTGGAACCGCACATGCAGGCCCTGCGGGCCTTTGGTCTGAATATCACCGCCCTTGCCGGCTTCTACGAGGCAAAGGTCGACCGGTCCGTCACCCCGAAGGAAGCCATCATCCTGACGGAGCGCGGGGACACCGTCACAGAGAACGCGCTGATGGCCGCCGCCCGGCACGACGGGGTCACGGTCATCCGCAACGCCAGCTCCAACTACATGGTTCAGGACCTTTGCTTCTTCCTCGGCTCACTCGGGGTCGACATCGAGGGAGTTGGCAGCACCACCCTGACCATTCACGGCAGGCGGGACATCAACGTCGACGTCGAGTTCTCCCCCTCGGAAGACCCGATCGAGGCCATGAGCCTGCTTGCTGCGGCAGTGGTCACCCAGTCCGTCATCACCATCCGCCGGGTGCCCATCGAGTTCATGGAGATTGAGCTTGCCCAGCTTGAGGGAATGGGCATGAAGTACCTCAAGAGCAAGGAGTACCACTCGGCGAACGGCCTCACGCGCCTGGTCGACCTGACCACGGTGCCCGGCCCGCTCACGGCACCTATCGACAAGATTCACCCAATGCCGTTCCCGGGTCTGAACATCGACAACCTGCCCTTCTTCGCGATCATCGCAGCGACCGCGACAGGGACGACCATGATCCATGACTGGGTCTATGACAACCGCGCGATCTATCTCACCGAGCTCACCAAGCTTGGGGCCAAGGTCCAGCTTCTCGACCCGCATCGCGTCCTCATCGAGGGGCCAACCCGCTGGCGCGCCTCCGAGGTGATCTGCCCGCCAGCTCTGCGCCCTGCCGTGGTGATGCTCCTGGCCATGCTTGCGGCTCCTGGTACTTCGGTCCTGCGGAACGTCTACGTCATCAACCGCGGCTACGAGGACCTGGCCCTGCGACTCAACGCCCTCGGTGCCACCGTGGAGATCTTCCGCGACATCTGAGCAGACCGCTGCGACGGGAGCGCTCGACCAGCTGATGCGCTCAGCAACAACCTGTCAGGTGTCGCGTCGCAGCTCGTTGCCCAGCGAGTTCGCGATCGCGTCCGGCGTCAGGCCGATCTGCTCCAACACCTGGCTGCGCGAGGCGTGGCGCAAGAACTCCTTGGGTATGCCGTAACAGTGCACGGGGATGGTGCGCCCGGCCTGACGAATGGCCAGGGTCACAGACGAGCCGATGCCTCCGGACACCAGGTTGTCCTCAATGACTGCGACGGACGCGGCCACGCTGGCCGCCTCGAGCAGGTCCGGGCTGACTGGCAACACCCATCGCGGATCGACGACGCGTACTGAAACTCCCTGCGACTCAAGCTTTTCGGCCACGCTGATCGCAGTTGCGGCCATGGTGCCGACCCCCACAATGAGCAGATCCACATCACCTTGGCCGGTCTCGTGCAGGACGTCCAGACTTCCGAGCTGACGCACCCGGTCGATCGGGTGAGCAACCACACCCTTGGGGAAGCGCAACACCGTCGGAGCGTTCGCGACGTCGACGGCCTCGCGGAGCAGCCGGCGCACCTGGGCGCCGTCGCGAGGTGCGGCCAGACGCAGACCCGGGACGGCTGCGCTGATCGTCATGTCCCACATCCCGTTGTGGGACGGGCCGTCGGTGCCAGTCACACCAGCGCGGTCGAGCACCAGGGTGATGCCCGCCTTGTGCAGGGCAGCGTCCATCAGCAGCTGGTCGAAGGCCCTGTTGAGGAAGGTGGCATAGACGGCCACCACCGGAT
>JBDTYK010000012.1:0-23251 GCA_040005715.1 Actinomycetota bacterium
CCGGCGCAAGGACGACATACGCCTTCGGCACGGCCAGGCGGGTGGGGTCCGGCGACGGCACAACGGCCGCCTCGGCAACCGCGGGGTGCTCGATCAGCACTGACTCGAGCTCGAAAGGGCTGATCCGGTAGTCCGACGCCTTGAACACGTCATCCGCCCGTCCGACATAGGTGATGTAGCCCCGAGCATCGCGGGAGGCTATGTCCCCCGTGTGATAGGCACCTTCCCGCATGGACTCAGCAGTTCGCTGCGTGTCGCCGTGGTAGCCGACCATCAGGCCCACCGGTCTTCCCTGGGGGCCGGTCAGCCGCAGGCACAGCTCACCCTCTGCCCCGGCGCCCTGCCGCTCCTCGCCGGTGGCAGGGTCAAGCAGAACCACGTCGTAACCAGGCAGAGTTCGCCCCATTGAGCCGGGTACGACTTCCTGACCCGGGCTGTTGCCAATCTGAGCGGTGGTCTCCGTCTGGCCGAACCCGTCCCGGATGGTCACCCCGAGCCCGTCCTGAACCTGCTGGATGACCTCGGGGTTGAGCGGCTCTCCGGCACCCACCATCTCGCGAAGGCTCAGCCGGTCACGCCACTGAGCCAGGTCCTGCTGGATCAGCATCCGGTAGACGGTCGGCGGTGCGCAGAAGGTGGTGACCGACTCCAGCGCCATGGTCTCGAGCAGCGCGGCGGCGTCGAAGCGGGGCTGGTTCACGACCAGGATGGTGGCTTCGGCGTTCCAGGGGGCGAAGACGGAGGACCACGCATGCTTGGCCCATCCCGGCGAGGACACGTTGAGATGGACGTCGCCCGGTTGCAGACCGATCCAGTACATCGTCGAAAGATGCCCCACCGGGTAGGACAGATGGGTGTGCTCGACCAGCTTTGGTTCGGCGGTCGTCCCCGAGGTGAAGTAGAGCAGCAGTGTGTCGTCGCCCCCCGCGGGCGGGGAGGGTGCGAATCTGCTTGCAGCAGAGTATGACTCGCCGTACGAGGTCCAGTCGGGGACTGTTTCTCCGATAGCGATGCGCCCATATTCACCGCGGACGTTCTCGAACTTGGGGGCGTCGCCGGAGGCGGCGACCACATGTCTGACGTGACCCCGGCTGATCCGGTCGTCGAGGTCCGCCGTGGTCAGCAACGTCGTGGCCGGTATCACCACGACGCCAAGCTTGATACAGGCAAGGAGGGTCTCCCACAGCTCCACCTGGTTGCCGAGCATCAGGAGCAGACGGTCACCCTTGACCGCGCCCAGTGAGGAAAGCCAGGACGCGACCTGAGAGGAGCGGGCAGACATCTGGGCGTAGGTGACCGAGTTGCTCGTCCCATCCGCCTCGACGAGCCTGAGCGCGACCCGGGCGCCCGTTGTGGGGTCCGCGGCTATCCGGTCGAACCAGTCGACTGCCCAGTTGAAGTCCTGCGGCCGCGGTGGGTTGTAGGCGCTCACCGCCTGTTCGTAGTCGGATCGCGAAGACAGCAGGAAGTCTCGGGCGCTGCGGAACTGAGCGAATGCATCGGCCATGCCCTGACCCTAGCCACGGGCACTCGCGCTGTCTGTGCCTGAGCCCAGACGATTTGTGAGGGTCTGGACAGGTCGGGGAATGTGAGTGGCGCCGGGGCCATCTGACATCCTGAAGCCATGACCGACACGGCCGCAGGCCCCGACACGTACCCGACCCAGTGGGAGGCCGACGTGGTTCTGCGGGACGGGTCGGTGGCCCATATCCGCCCGATCATGCCGAACGACGCAGACGCGCTCCGTCGCTTCCACGCGGGGCAGTCGGCCGAGTCGATCTATCTTCGGTTCTTCGCACCCCTGAAGGAGCTGAGCGACAAGGACGTGACCCGGTTCACCGAGGTGGACCACGACTGGCGCGTTGCTCTGGTGGCCACCCTGCGTGGGGAGATCATCGGCATTGCGCGCTATGACCGGCTGGACGCAACCACGGCCGAGGTCGCCTTTCACATCTCGGACTCCCACCAGGGCAAGGGGGTGGGGTCGGTCCTTCTCGAGCACCTGGCTGCGATCGGTCAGGAACGGGGAGTTGGCAAGTTCGTGGCGGACGTCCTGCCTCAGAACCGCAAGATGATCCAGGTCTTCACCGAAGCAGGGTATGAGGTCAAGTATCACTTCGAGGACGGCATCATCGCGGTGGCCCTGCAGATCAGGCCGACGGCGCAGTCGCAGGCTGTTCGAATGTCCCGAGAGCACCGTGCCGAAGCCCTGAGCGTGCGTTCGATGCTGGTTCCCGAGTCGGTCGCCGTGGTCGGAGCCGGGCGCCGAGCTCACTCGATCGGCCACCAGCTGCTTGCAAACGTCCTTGCCGCCGGTTTCACGGGACGGGTCCACGCGGTCAACAACGGGGCCCGGGAGGTCCTGGGTCTCAAGGCCTACTCACGCGTGAGTGACATCCCGGACCATGTTGATCTCGCGGTTGTCGCGGTCCCTGCAGAGTCGGTGCTGGACGTCGTCCAGGACTGCGCTGCTGCCGGGGTGAAGACCCTGCTGGTGGGATCTGCCGGTTTCGCGGAGGCCGGTCCGGCCGGGGAACAGCGCCAGCATGAGCTGCTGAGGGCCGCGCACGACAGCGGCATGCGGGTGATCGGACCGAACTCCTTCGGGCTGATCAACTCCCATCCCGATGTCCGGCTGAACGCCTCTCTGGCCCCCGAGCTGCCACCTGTCGGGCACCTGGGCCTGTTCTCGCAAAGTGGTGCCCTTGGTATCGCGGTACTCGCCGACGCGGCACGGCGCAACCTCGGAATCTCGATCTTCGCGTCCGCCGGAAACAGGGTGGATGTCTCGGGTAACGACTTCATGCAGTACTGGATCGACGACGACGACACGCACGTGGTGGGCCTCTACCTCGAGTCGATGGGCAACCCGCGCAAGTTCTCCAGGATCGGGCGGCAGCTCGCGCTGCGCAAGCCGGTGATCGTGGTCAAGTCGGGGATCAGCTCGTACAGCGTCCCGCCAGGTCATGAGGCCCGTGCCACCCGGGTGCCGCCCGCCGCCTTCGATGCGATGTTGCGCCAGGCGGGCGTGATCCGGGTCGAGAACGTCCATCAGCTCTTCGATGTGGCCCAGCTGCTGATCCACCAGCCACTGCCGCGCGGTGGCCGGGTCGCCATTGTCGGAAACTCGACCGCCCTCGGAGCGCTCACTGCCGAGGCCTGCGTCAGCTGGGGCCTGGAAATTGTTCACGGACCGGTCTGCCTGCCGGCCGAGGCCACGGCTGAGGACTTCGTGGGCGCCCTTGACGAGGCGTTTGAGCAAGAGGATGTCGACAGTGTCCTGACGTCCTTCACGCCTCCGTTGATCACCAGCGGCGTGGACGTCGCCCACGCAGTCGTCCAGTCAGCAGCTCGATCCGAGAAGCCTTGCGTGTCAACCTTTCTGGGCATGAGGGGTGTCACTGCGGTGCTGTCCGGACAGGAAGGCGAGGACCACGGTTTGGCTCGGGCCGTGCCCGCTTACCCGATGCCGGAAGATGCCGTCCGTGCGCTTGTGGCTGCCACCCGGTACGGGCAGTGGCGGGCCAGGGACCGGGGGGAGCTGGTCAACCCGTCAGGGGTCAACCGGGACCCTGCCGACAACATCCTCGAGCGCATCCTGGCCGACACCCCCGCTGGGCGGACGCTCGAGCCGGCAGAGGCAGAGACGTTGCTGGCTGCATATGGCGTTGAGCTCTGGCCCACCATCCCGGTGGAGACGGTCGAGGATGCGGTCGCGGCCGCCGAACAGCTCGGCTACCCGGTGGTTCTCAAGTCCGTCTCGCCGACGGTGAGCCATCAGCCGGGTCTGGGCGGAATGCGTCTTGACCTTGGCAACGAGGCCGCCGTCAGGGAGTCCTTTGAGGCGCTGTCCGTGCGGCTGTCCCCCCTGCATGCCGACACGTTCGTGGTGCAGCGGATGGCGACACCCGGGGTTGCCTGTGTTGTGCGAACGGCGGAGGACCCACTGTTCGGACCCGTGGTCAGCTTCAGCGTCGCCGGCCCCTCGACCGACCTCCTGGGCGATATCGCGCACAAGATCCCACCGCTGACGGACGTGGACGTGGCCGATCTGATCTCGTCAGTGAAAGCCTCGCCTCTTCTGGACGGTTACAGAGGCGCCGTGCCCACAGATCGCGCTGCCCTCGCCGACCTGCTCGCACGGGTCTCTGTGCTGGCCGACCAGCAGCCCGACGTCGCATCTCTGGTGATCAACCCGGTGATCGCCCATTCCGGCGGCGTCAACGTCCTCGGGGTCGAGATCGTCGTGGCACCGGCAAGTACCCGCAAGGACAACGAACGTCGCGCGCTGACGTAATACAGGCGGCCCGGATGCCACAGGTCGAGGGTGCAGGACGAGCGCGGGCTCGGTCAATGCGCCAAGATATGTCCCATGGGTAACACTGCCGACCAGATCACGACGCAAAGGCGTCCTCTCCCGAGCTCACTGACCAAAGACATCGAACAGGCCGGGTACTACCCTGCCCTGGTGGCGGATGTGGTGGCCTCGGCCGTCGCCGGTGACGAGGTCGTCTCGCATCTGGTGCACCAGGAGACGACCTTTGACCAGGACACCGTCAGGCGTCATATCACCGTGCTGGCGCTGACACCGACCCGGCTCGTGGTCGCCCACGCCGACGACTATGCGGAGGAGGACCATGCGGACCCCGAGAACGCGGAGACCCTGACAACTGCGGCGGCTGCGTCCACCGCGACGGCGACCTCCGAGTGTGTGCCGCTCAGCTCGGTCCGGGGCATCATGCTGACCCACGTGGTGGCGTCGCCGGCGACCTATGTGCCCGGCTCTCTGGGACGCGAGCTCACCCTGACCCTCGGCTGGGGCGCCGTCAGCCGTATCGACATGGTTCCCGCGACCTGTGGCGACCCGAACTGTGAAGCCGACCACGGTTATGAAGGCACGGTGACCACCGACGACATCGGGCTGCGAATCAGCGCCGATGCCGACGGGGAGCCCGCCCTGGCACAGGCAATGGCCTTCGCGCAGGCGCTGTCCGAGGCTATCGGGCGCTGAGGTCGCCGCCCGTGTTCGACCAGAGCCTCCAGCCCTCGTACGACGCCCTGGGGCTGGCTGGTGTCCTTCCGGCCGTGGCCCGGTCACTGGGGGTGACCGAACCTGTTCGCGACGGCGATGACCGCAGAGAGCTCCTCGACCTGGCGCCGGCTCGACGGGCCATCGTGGTCCTGGTCGACGGGCTCGGCTATGAGCTCTTGCTCCAGCGCAGCGGGCACGCACCCTTCCTGCGATCGTTGCTCGCCGGCGGTCACCGCCTCCAGGCGGGTTTCCCGTCGACCACCGCGACCAGCATGGGGACCTTCGGGACCGGCCTGCCGCCTGGCGCACACGGGCTGGTCGGCTACGAGGTGCTCGTTCCGGGCGAGGACCGGCTCCTGAACGAGCTGTCCTGGGAGAACGGTCCCGACCCGTTCTCGTGGCAGCCGATCCAGACCCAGTTCGAACGCGTGGTCGCCGACGGCGTGAGCGTCACCAGGATCGGAGCGGGGTTCTTCGACGGCTCGGGCCTGACCAACGCAGTCCTTCGCGGTGGGGCGTTCAAGGCTGCGCGTTCGCTCGATGCGAGAGTGGATGCCGCTCTGGCGGCTGTTCGTGCCAGCAAACGGGCCCTCGTCTACCTCTACTGGGGAGAGCTGGACAAGGTCGGCCACGTTCACGGATGCCAGTCCCTGGAGTGGGGTGACGAGCTGGAGCTGGTCGACCGCGCCATGGCCCGCCTCGCTGCGGGTGTCCCCCCCGACACGTCCGTGCATGTCACCGCCGACCACGGCATGGTCGACGTCCCGCACGAGCTGAGGATCGACCTCGCTCACGACGTCGAGCTTGCCCATGGAGTGCGTCATGTGGGCGGCGAGTTCAGATCACTGCAGCTGTACTGCGAGCAGGGAGCAGATGAGGAGGTCCTGGCCACGTGGCGAGAGCGGCTGGACGCTCGGGCCTGGGTGCTGAGCCGGGACGAGGCGGTCGGACACGGGCTGTTCGGAAAGGTCTCTGATCGCGTGCTGCCACGAATTGGTGACGTCATCGTCGCGATGCGTGACAACTTCGCCGTCGTTGACTCCCGCACTGCCCGTCCACAGCTGTTGGCCCTGCTGGGGCTTCACGGTTCGCTGAGCCCTGAGGAGGTCGCGATCCCGATGCTTCAGGTGGCGGCCAGGGACAGCGCCGGGGGTCATTGACGATCTGGACTCACCTCCCGGCACCTCTTGGCGCAGGGTTAGAGTTCGCTGTCGTGGCTGAACTCGTCTTCTTCTCCGGCACGATGGACTGCGGCAAGTCGACGCTGGCCCTCCAGATGGACCACAACCACGCAGCGCGTGGACGGGCCGGGCTGATATTCACCAAGCATGACCGGGCGGGCGTGGCGGTGCTCTCCTCACGGCTGGGCCTGGCCAGGGACGCGGTCGAGGTGCTCGACGACCTCGACTTCTGGAACCTCATTGTGAGTCGGGCGACAAGCGGGCAGCGAGTGGACTACCTGATCTGTGACGAGGCCCAGTTCTACACCCCGGTCCAGGTCGAGCAGCTTGCCCGCCTTGTCGACGAGATGTCCATCGACGTGTACGCGTTCGGGATCACCGCTGACTTCAGGACCGAGCTCTTCCCCGGCTCCCAGCGGATGATCGAGCTGGCGGATCGGGTTCAGGCTCTCCAGGTCGAGGCGTTGTGCTGGTGCGGGCATCGGGCAACCCAGAATGCCCGGGTACTGCACGGAGAGATGGTGCTGGAGGGTGAACAGGTCGCCGTGGGGGACATCCTGCCGGGCGACGTCGAAGCCGTGGAGTACGAGGTTCTCTGCCGGCGTCACTACATGCGCCGGATGACCTCACACGCCGCCCGGGCCGTGGCCATGTCGCCTGAGGTGCTCCCGTTCTGAGGCCCGGAGCCGTGATCGGGCTGCGACCACCAACCGCCTGACGAATCGCCCGGACGCCGGGCACGTGAGGTGTCAGGACGAGGAACGGTCAGCGCCCGGCTTCGGACCGAACATGATGTCGCCCCAGGCGGGGACGCTTGGTCGACCGGTCTTGCGGTGCGAAGGTTTGCGGGCTTGCGGTATCTCGCCCTCGTCCTCGGCCGGTTCGTCACTGGCAGTCGCGCGGACGGCCGGGTCCGGGAACGTGCTGTCGTGATCGCCCAGATCGATCAGGAAGGCGGCAGCGGCTGGCTCAGGGCGGCCGTCAGCACCAGATGGGTCGGGGTCTGCATGAGCGGCCGGGGGATGCGGCATCGACTCGGGATCGTAGGACAGGTCCTCGAGTGGCAGAGCCTGGTCTGGAGCGTGGTCACCGGCGCCGGGCACATTGTTGGGGGCTTTGGGTGAGCCACGACGGCCACCAGAGCGGCGCCGCCCGCGCGCGTTGCTGCGCTCACGCATCGCGGTCATCAGATCCAGCGGCTCGTCATGCTGAACCACCGGATCGGGGGTTCTCAGGCCACCCTCGGCCTCGACGTCGTAGAGCTTGGTTGCGCGTCCGGACGGGGATGGGAGATGAGGAGCCGGGATGGGCCCTTCGGCAAGCTGCTCCGCCTCGCTGAGCCAGCGGGCCTCGTCGTCGACCGCACTCACCGACCGGTCAGCGGGGTCGAAGCTCCACGACGCCTGGCGCTGGCGTCCGCCGGCTGCGAACGTCAGCACAACGGTCCACGGGCCTTCGTCAGCGCGCCAGGAGTCCCAGCTGGATTCGGTCGCGTCAACGCCTCGGCCCTTGAGCCGCTCGTTGACGCGCGCCGACAGGGTGGGGGCGTTGCCGGCGCTTGAGTCGCTGCCGCGAGCTCGCAGACGGGCTTCGCGCGCGAGCGAGGTCACATGCTCACGTTCGGCAAGAATCGGGCCTTCGTAGCGGTGGACCTTGTCGATCGTCCAGCCGGCGCGGCTGGCCGCCTCCTCGGAGGAGGCGCCGGCGCGAATGAGGGCCTGAACGTCGCGGGGGCGAAGGCCGCCGTCGATCTCGATCTGCAGCTGCCCCAGTCGGGGACGATCGTGGCGGATGGCAGCACGCAGCGCCTCGTCCACCCGCATCCGGAAACGCCCGCCGTCGCCGCCGGCGAGCAGAAGGTGCTCACCATCCTCGTGAACGCCTATGAGTTGCAGGTCTTGCATCGCCTTCTCCTGGGTCGCCCGACAAGAACAGACTCTGCCATCTTCGTCGACCCGCCGGGCGCAGGCCACGCCGCAAAGGTAGTTTTGGCCGCGACCATGGGATCCATAACGACCGATCTCCACTGCGAACCGGGAGACTCCTTTGACCTCGCCCCCCAATGAGACCGGTGACAGCCCCCTGGCGCCATACGACGGCATACTGCTGATGTCGTTCGGCGGACCCGAGGGTCCTGAGGACGTCATGCCCTTCCTGCGAAACGTGACGGCCGGCCGGGGCATCCCCGATGAGCGACTCGCAGCGGTGGCCGAGCACTATCAGCGCTTCGGCGGCAAGAGCCCCATCAACGACCAGAACCGGGCACTGCTGGGCGCACTGCGCACCGAGCTCGACCGGCGGGGGATCTCGGCTCCGTTGCTGTGGGGGAACCGCAACTTCGACCCGTTCGTCACGAGCACGCTCCGTGAGGCCCATGATGCGGGCCTGCGCCGCGTCGTTGCGATCGTGACCAGTGCCTACTCCTCGTACTCCTCCTGCCGTCAGTACCGCGAGGACCTCGCGGCGGCCGCCCTGACCCTGGCCGATGAGGGTCGCGACATCGAGATCGACAAGGTGCGGCCCTACTTCAACCACCCCGGGTTCTCGCGCGTCAACGCTCGTCAGGTGACCGAGGCCGTCCGTGCGCTGGGCCAGCGGACGGACTCAGAGGTCCGCCTCGTCTTTGTCACCCACTCGATCTCCGAGGGTATGGACGCGACCTCTGGTCCCGGAGACGGCGAGGGCAGTGCCTACCAGCGCCAGCACGTCGAGCTTGCGGCTGCCATCACCGGGGAGCTCAATGCGACTCTGAGCCGTCGCCTTGACTACGAGCTTGTCTACTGCTCCCGCTCGGGACCGCCCTCGCAGCCCTGGCTCGAGCCGGATATCAACGAGGCCCTTCGGCGCCTGGCCGGAGAGGGAGTCAGGACCGTTGTCGTCGCCCCCATTGGCTTCATCTCGGACCATATGGAGGTCCGGTTCGACCTGGACACCGAGGCTGCGCAGACCGCCGCAGCCCTCGGACTGGAGATGGTACGGGTGCCAACAGTGGGCACGGACCCCGAGTTCGTCTCGGGGCTGGTGGATCTGGCTCTCGAACGGGCGGCGCAGGCCCGCGGTGCAGCGGGGGCTGTTCCCACCTGGCCGGGCAGTGAGGCGTTCCCTCCGGTATGCCGCCCCGGATGCTGTCCCAACCTGAGGGCGGCCACGCCGGCGTTGTGCGGGTCTGACTGATGCCACCTGACGTCCGCCCGCCGGGCAACCAGGCCCTGGGTCAGTCGCCGCCGGAGGCGGTATTGCGTGAGCTCGAGGAGCTTGCGATATCTGCCGCTGCCGCTGCGGGACGGTTCATCGTGCAGGACCGTCCCGCCGCCCTGGGCGTTGCAGGGACCAAGAGCAGCATCAACGACATCGTCACCGTGATGGACCAGCAGTCCGAGGCGTTGCTGCGTCGCCACCTGCTCGGTGCCCGTCCAGATGACGGGATCCTCGGCGAGGAGGATGGTTCCACCGGCGGAGGCTCGGGGATCACGTGGGTGATCGACCCGATCGACGGCACCGTCAACTACCTCTACCAGATCCCGGCCTACTGCGTGTCGGTAGCGGCAGTCATCGGTGACCCTGCCATCCCGGGACAGTGGCATCCGGTCGCCGGGGCGATCTGCAACCCGCTCACCCAGGAGGTCTACCACGCTCGTCTGGGCGGTGGAGCGCAGGTCCTGGTCGACGGGGTGGATCAGCCGATCGGGGTCTCCAAGGTCAACACGCTGCTGCAGACACTGGTTGCCACCGGCTTCGGCTACCTCCCGGACGTGCGCGCCCGCCAGGGTCAGGTGGTCGCCGCGATGCTGCCCGAGATCCGTGACATCCGCCGGGCCGGAAGCGCGGCCCTGGACCTGTGCGCGGTTGCGCGCGGCAGGGTCGACGCCTACTACGAGTCGGGTCTCAACGCCTGGGATCTCGCCGCGGGCTGGATCATCGCGACAGAGGCCGGCGCACTGGTCACAGGGCTGAACGGCATGGCCCCTGGCCAGGCTGCAGTCGTGGCCGCCGGACCCGGCATACATGCCACTTTGGTGTCGCGGCTGGAGGCTCTGGTCCCCCTGCGCTGAGGGCCAAGTCGACGTAGCCCAACAAATAGGGCACAATCCCCGCGGACGTGGGCACAAAATCGATGGGCCCGGCGTTGACAGCGCAGCCACACACGACTTTCAATCTGCCCAAGACCTCAGGAGGGCGACAACAGACATGGCGACTGACTATGACGCGCCACGCAAGACCGACGATGACCACGCCGAAGACTCCATCGAGGAGCTGAAGTCACGTCGAGTCGACAAGAGCTCGTCGAGTGTCGACGTGGACGAGACAGAGCAAGCCGAGGGTTTTGAGCTGCCCGGGGCCGACCTTTCCGGGGAGGAGCTGTCGGTGCGAGTTGTTCCTCGCCAAGCCGATGAGTTCACCTGCTCGCGCTGTTTCCTTGTGCATCACCGCAGCCAGCTGGCCAAGGAGGTTGCCGGACAGCCGGTCTGCCGAGAGTGCGCTGCGTGAGTCGCAGGCTCCGCAGAGGTGACAGGGCGTGACTGACACCCAGCCGGTCCAGGTGCTGATCTCGCGGCTGGACAGCGGCCTGCCGGTGCCCAGACGCGCCCACCCGGGTGACGCAGGGGTCGACCTGTTCGCCTGCAATCAGGTCGTTCTCGCACCCGGGCAGCGCGCTCTGGTTCCTACTGGCGTGGCCATTGCCTTGCCCTCCGGGTATGCCGCATTCGTCCACCCGCGCTCGGGGCTGGCAGCCAAACACGGGATTACCATCGTGAACGCGCCAGGCACGGTCGACGCGGGCTACCGGGGCGAGATCCTGGTAAACCTGCTCAACACAGATTCCAGCCATGCCTTCACGGTCGCCCGGGGCGACCGGATCGCCCAGCTCGTGGTCCAACGGGTCAGCGAGGTTCATTTCGTCGAAGTGGAGTCGCTGCCGGGCAGCCATCGGGGGGACACTGGACATGGAGACAGCGGAGGCTTCGGCCAACCGGTCTCCTTGACGACGACACCTAAGGACTGACGACACGTGGGCATCTTCCGCCGTGGGAGCAAGGAAACCAGCGCCGAGCCCGACTTGGCGATGACAGCTGCGGACGAAGACCAGGTGAGCGACCCCGCAACCGAATGGCCCGATCTCGGCCCGACGGACTCGTCCCTCGTGCAGGGCACGTTGGACACCTCCGTCCGGAACGGTCCCTTCGACCGTTCGGATGTCGACGGCCTGGACGGCCGCCTCGATCTGGGGTCACTGTGGGTGACCGGGATCGAGGGAATGGAGCTTCGCCTCGAGGTGGAGCAGGAGTCCCAGAACGTGGTCGGTGTCACCGCGGTTCTTGGGGAGTCCGCCGTTCAGCTCCAGGCCTTCGCCGCCCCCCGCACCGAAGGTATCTGGGACGACATCCGCTCGGAGATCGCCGCCAGCATCACCAGCCAGGGCGGCACCGCTGACCAGACCTCCGGACCGCTGGGTCCCGAGCTGTTGGCCCGCATGCCGGGCCAGGCACCAGACGGGCGGACGGTGTTCTCCCCGGCGCGGTTCGTTGGGGTCGACGGCCCGCGATGGTTTCTGCGTGCCGTTCTGAGCGGCCGGGCTGCCATCGACGAGGACTCCGCCTCTGCCCTGCTGGACGTGGTCCGCGCAACGGTGGTCGTTCGCGGCGATGAGGCCATGGCCCCTCGTGAGCTCCTGACGCTCAAGCTCCCCAACCAGGGCGACCCCGACAGCCAGAACATGACCGCTGAGGAGCCCGCGACCGCAGCTCCTTCGATGGCTGACCTTCATCCGTTCGATCGTGGTCCCGAGATCACAGAGATCCACTAGGTGGTGTTCTGCAGTCATGACAGCTGACCAGCGCCCGGCCGAGGCCGCCAGACCGCGCCTGCTCTCACGTCTGGCGTCACGCCTGGCGAGCACGGCATCTGAGCTCGAGGACCGCGAGCTGAAGGAGGACACGTCGCGCCTGGGTGGCACACCGATCGCAGCCCTGGCCGACCGCAAGGATGCGAGCGTGTGTGGCGCCGTCCGCAGCGTGACTCTTCGACCGCGGGTCAACGTCCCGGCGCTGGTCGTAGAGCTCTACGACGGCAGCAAGACACTGAACCTCGTCTGGCTGGGACGTCGTCGCATCGCCGGCATCGTTCCGGGGACCTACCTGACGGCGCACGGACTCGTGACCTACAAGCACGGCGTCCCAACGATCTTCAACCCCTCCTACGAGATCAAACCGACCCGTGGCCACTGATGAGGAGCTCGTGACCCAGCCGCCTGTCGATGGCACCGCGCATACGGTCGAGTCCCTGATTCGCGAACGACTTTCGTCGGCGATGGGTGGCGCCCGTGGTTCGTTCGAGGCTGCCCTGCCGACCGTCGCGTTCGTCGTGGCCTGGACCTGGCGTCACGACGTCAAGATCGCCGTGATCGCGTCGGGTGTCATTGTGCTGATCCTGCTGGTCGTTCGGCTGGCAACGCGTCAGACGCCGAGGTATGTCCTGTCGGCCATCGTCGCCACCGCCATCGCGGCCTTCTTCGCGCTCCGCAGTGGACGACCGGAGGCGGCATTCCTGCCCGGCATCCTCACCAGTGCCGCATGGGGTGCCCTCGCTCTGCTGTCCGTGGTCGTGCGTTGGCCGCTGGTCGGCTTCATCGTCGCCGCTGGCGACCCGCTGATGGCGCAGGATCCCACGGGATGGCGACGTGACCGCGGCCTGGTCGCCGTCTGCCAGCGCCTGACCATGGTCCTGGTTGTCCTGTATGCCGTTCGGGTCGTCGTGATGTACCCGCTCTATCTGGCGGGTCAGGTCACGCTGCTGGGCGTCACAAAGATCGCCCTGGGATGGCCGGCCTACCTGTGCGCCCTGGCGGTCATGGGGATGCTCCTGGTGAGGGGAAAGACACCGCTCAGCGAGCCGGAAGCACCGCAGTGAGCCAGTAGCGCGATCTGCGCGGCTCACTCACCGCGCGGATCTGCCCCGGGTCTGCACAGGAGGGGGCATGCCCTGGTCACTCCTCGTCGCGAGGGATCCTCTCTCCAGGGCTGAGCAGCGCCTCGAGCGCATCCTCGATCTCTGGCGTGGCCAGGAACAGCAGCTCGTCGTGGGCCTCAATGGAGTCGTCGCGACTCGGGGCAATCGGGTGGTCCTCGCGGATGATCCCCACCAGGACAGCGTCGGTGGGCCAGGGAACATCGCCGATCCGCTTGCCGGCGTACGGGCTGTCGGCGGGAAGGGTCAGCTCGGCCATCGTGGAGCTGCCCTGTCCGAAGGTGAAGATGCGCACCAGGTCACCGATGCTCACTGCCTCCTCGACCAGGGCGGTCATCAGCCGCGGAGTGGACACGGCCACATCCACGCCCCAGGCCTCGTCGAACAGCCACTCGTTCTTCGGGTTGTTCACCCTGGCGACGGTTCGGGGCACACCGAACTCGGTCTTGGCCAGCAGTGACACGACCAGGTTGGCTTTGTCATCGCCCGTTGCGGCAACGACCACGTCGCACTCGGCGAGGTTGGCCTCGTGAAGGGAGCTGATCTCGCAGGCGTCAGCCAGCAGCCATGAGGCGTTGGGGACACGGCCGGCCTCGACGTCGTCGGCGTCCTTGTCGATCAGCAGCACCTGGTGACCGTTGTGCAGTAGCTCGCGGGCGATCGAACGACCCACACTGCCTGCTCCGGCAATGACAACGCGCAACGGGTTTCCTTTCGAGGAGGTGGCTTGGGGCCCGGTTCAGTGCACCGGAGGTGCCTGGTCGAGGGTCTGCTCAACCGAGCTCAACGCTGCCGAAGTGCAGACGACATGGACCAGGTCGCCATCCTGGTAGACGGTGTCCACCCCTGGCAGCATCCCCTCACCGAGACGGGTCACATAGACCACCCTCGCACCGGAGCTCGACTCGATCTCGCTCATCCTGCGGCCGATCCAGGCCGGGTTGAGGGGAACGTCGGCGATGACCACGTGTCCGCTCGGGTCGGTGTGCTCAGGGACCGAGCCCTGTGGCAACAGGCGGCGCAGCATCTGGTCGGAGGTCCAACGCACCGTGCCCACCGTAGGGATCCCGAGACGCTGGTAGATCTCCGCCCGGCCCGGGTCGTAGATGCGGGCCACCACATGCTCTACGGAATACGTCTCACGGGCCACCCGGGCGGCGAGGATGTTGGAGTTGTCTCCGTTGCTCACTGCTGCAAACGCGTAGGCGTTCTCGATACCCGCCTCCCGCAGCGTTTCCCGGTCGAAGCCGAGGCCGGTGACCCGCTTGCCCTCAAAGCTGCTGCCGAGGCGGCGAAAGGCCGCGCTGCTGCTGTCGATGACAGCCACATCGTGGCCCTGGCTCTCGAGACTGAGTGCCAGAGTCGACCCGACCCGGCCACAGCCCATGATGACGAAGTGCACGCAGCGACGCTACACCGCGCCGAGGTCGCCCTGCGCACGAAACTCTCGGGCGGGCAGATTGCGCTCTTGAAGGCGGTCGCCGCCTAGAGTATTCGGCGTGTCGACATCTGGCAGGATAATCAAACGGCTCCTGGTCGGTAGAGCCATGCGCAGCGACCGGCTCGGGGAGACGTTGCTGCCCAAGCGGATTGCCCTCCCGGTGTTCGCCAGCGATGCTCTTTCGTCCGTGGCCTACGCGCCAGACGAGATCTTCCTGACCCTGGCTGTTGCCGGGGGTGCCTTTGCCACAACGCACTCATGGCAGATCGGCCTCGTCGTTGTCCTCGTCATGCTCATCGTGGTGGCTTCCTACCGTCAGAACGTCAAGGCCTACCCCTCCGGCGGCGGTGACTACGAGGTTGCGACGGTCAACCTTGGCCCGCGTGCAGGCCAGACGGTCGCCAGCGCGCTGCTGGTCGACTACGTCCTGACGGTCGCCGTGTCGATCTCGTCCGGGGTGCAGAACGCGGCTGCCGCGCTGCCGATACTGCGCGGGCACGAGATGCCGGTCGCGATCGCCTTGGTTGTGCTGCTCACCACGATGAACCTGCGGGGGGTGCGCGAGTCCGGATCGGCATTTGCGTTACCCACCTATGCCTTCATCCTGGGCATCGTCGGCATGGCGCTCTTCGGGTTCTTCCGGTCAGCCACCGGGTCCCTGCCGCAGGCCGAAAGCTCCCACTTCACCCTGGTGCCCGAGCCCGGCTACGGCACCCTTGCCGGGTTCGCCATGGTCTTCCTGCTACTGCGGGCATTCTCGTCGGGCTGCGCGGCCCTGACCGGGGTCGAGGCCATCTCCAACGGCGTCCCGGCCTTCGAGAAGCCGAAGAGCAAGAACGCCGCGACGACCTTGCTGCTGATGGGCATCATCTCGGTCACCATGCTGATGTCGATCATCACCCTCGTGAAGCTGACCGGCATCAAGTATGCCGAGTTCCCGGCCACCCAGCTCTTCTTCAACGGCAGACCGGTCGGCCCTGCCTACCCGCAGGAGACGATCATCGGGCAGCTGTCCACGACGATCTTCTCGAACTTCCACATCGGTGTCGTGTTCATCTCGATCGTCACCGGGATCATCCTGATCCTGGCCGCGAACACTGCGTTCAACGGCTTCCCGGTCCTGGCGTCGATCCTGGCCAAGGATGGTTTCCTGCCCCGTCAGCTGCACACCCGCGGTGACCGGCTGGCCTTCTCCAACGGCATCCTCATCCTCGCCGGTGCCGCCTGCTTCCTGATCTTCATCTACGACGCAAAGGTCACCAGCCTGATCCAGCTCTACATCGTGGGTGTCTTCGTCTCGTTCACCCTGAGCCAGACCGGCATGGTCCGGCACTGGAACCGCCACCTTCTCACCGAGCGCGACGCCGGGGAGCGGCAGAGGATGATGCGCAGCCGCGTCATCAACGGCGTCGGCGCCTTCATGTCGGCCGTGGTGCTGGTCGTCGTGCTGGCCACCAAGTTCCTCAAGGGTGCAGGGTTTGCCATCGCGGCGATGGTGGTCCTGTTCATCATCATGGGGGGCATCCAGAAGCACTACTCGCGAGTGCGCACCGAGCTTGCCGTCGCCGAAGACTCCGATGACGAGCAGCTCCTGCCCTCCCGGGTGCACGCGATCGTCCTGGTCTCCAAGATCCACAAGCCAACCCTGCGGGCACTCGCCTATGCACGGGCGACCCGACCATCGGTGCTGGAGGCAATCACGGTCAACGTGGAGCCGGAGGAGACCAAGGCACTCCAGGACGACTGGGACCGGCGAGACATCCCGGTGCCACTGAAGGCTTTGGACTCCCCGTTCCGGGAGATCACCGGCCCGGTCGTGGAGTACGTCAAGTCGGTCAGGCGCAGCAGCCCCCGAGATGTCGTCATGGTCTATATCCCGGAGTATGTCCTGGGTCGCTGGTGGGAGCAGCTCTTGCACAACCAGAGCGCCTTGCGACTGAAGGGCCGCCTGTTCTTCACGCCCGGGGTGATGGTGGCCAGCGTGCCTTGGCAGCTGCGTTCCTCCCAGGGAGTGGAAGAGCGCTTTGAGGGACCCACTGCCGGCGCGGTTCGGCGCGGAGAATGACTGGCTCAGAGCAACAGGCGGATGACTCGCGTGCGTCGCTGGTCGGAACCCGGTTCGAAGCCGTCATCGGCAAGGTGGCCCACGGTGGTCACTGTGTGGCCCGCCATGAGGGTCAGGTGGTGTTCGTCCGGCATGCCTTGCCCGGCGAGACGGTGCGAGTGCGGATTACCGATGGCAAGGCCGGCGACCGGTTCGTGCTCGGGGACGCGATAGAGGTTCTCGCTGCTTCGGAGCACCGGGTCGTGCCCCCGTGCCGGTTCGCAGGTCCGGGCAGGTGCGGCGGGTGCGACTGGCAGCACAGCGAGCTCACCTACCAGCGTGAGCTCAAGGCGGCGGTGGTAGCTGAGCAGCTCCAACGCCTGGCCGGGCTCGAGGTCGAGGTCGAGGTCGAGGCGCTTGCAGGTGACCAGGACGGGCTTCGATGGCGGACGAGGGCCGAGTTCGCAATCGACGCCTCGGGTGCGGCCGGGCTGCGCCGCCATCACAGCCACGAGATCATCCCTGTCGACGACTGCCTGATCTGCACCGAGAGGGTCGTTGCGACGGGGGTGCTCGATCGTGGCTGGCTGGGCGCAGCGTCGATTGACGTCGTAGACGCCAGTGGCGAGCCTGGTGCCCTGACCATGCCCTTGCCGCCACGCGGCTCGAAGCTTCCCTACGTGAGCGAGCGCGTCGATACCGGCGACTGGTCGGGCGAGTTCCGGCTCTCCGCCCGTGGTTTCTGGCAGGTTCACCCGGGAGCTGCCACGGCGTTCGTTGCTCACGTTCTGCGCGAGCTGGCTCCGAAACCGGGCGAGCGCGCCACCGATCTCTACGCAGGCGCCGGGCTCTTTGCCCTGGCCCTCGCGGATGCAGTGGGGCCCGAGGGGGCCGTCTTGGTCGTCGAGTCCGACGCGCGCGCTTTTGGTGACGCCAAGGCCAACCTGCGGTCGCACCCAGAGATCGAGCTCCGTCGCGGCAAGGTCGATCGAGTCTTGAAACCGCTGGTACGACAAGGTATCCATTCCGACCTCGTCGTCCTCGACCCACCTCGCACGGGAGCGGGTCAGTCGGTGATCAAGGCGATCGCGGCCCTGACGCCTCGGGCCATCGCCTACGTCGCCTGTGATCCCGCGGCACTGGCGCGTGACGTTGCCTATGCCCGGGACGCGGGCTACGGCATACGGTCCCTGCGGGCTTTTGACGCCTTCCCCATGACTCACCACGTGGAGTGCATCGCCGTACTCGAGCCGCTGGCATGACCGCCGCGCCCACCCCTTCACAACCGAACACCGCCCCGGCACCGTTTTCGGTCGGTAGAGGCGTCCAGACGGTGCCCTGGGGGTGTTCGGTCGGGTGAACGGGTTTCGGCATCCGCTGGACGTCCGGTTCTTCGAAGTCGACTCCCTCGGCGTCGTCTTCAACATGTGGTACCTCGGCTGGTGCGACGAGGCGATGAGCGCCTTCATGGAGTCGATCGGCTACGGCTACCAGGCACTACGGGCACAGGGTTACGACGCTGTGCTGCGCAAGGCCGACCTCGAGTGGATCGACAGCCTGCAGGCATTCCAGCAGGCGGAGGTTGCGGTGCGGGTCGACCACGTGGGGACGACGTCGTTCCGCCTCCGGTATGACATCGAGCGGGTCACACGCGCCGATCTGGCTGGACCTGGACGCACCCTGTGCGCCCAGGCGTCGATCACCTACGTCTGCGTGAAGATCGACGGCCGGGACAAGACACCCATCCCGCTTGGTCTTCGCGAGGCACTGGTGCAGGATCACTCCTGAGCCCCCGTCCGCCCTGAGTGTCTCGGGCGCGTGTGGTTAAATATCTTGACGTCAAGATACATTGTGGAAGGAACCGCCATGAGTCAGCAGAGCATGAACAGTTTTGGTGCCAAGGGAACTCTGGAGGTCGGGGACTCGTCGTACGACGTCTTCCGTCTCTCGGCGGTGGACGGCAGCGAGAAGCTGCCCTTCTGCCTGAAGGTCCTCCTGGAGAACCTCCTGCGCACCGAGGACGGCGCGAATATCACCGGGGCGCACATCCGTGCCCTTGCCGGCTGGGACCCAGCCGCCGTGCCCGATATCGAGATCCAGTTCACGCCAGCCCGGGTGATCATGCAGGACTTCACTGGTGTCCCGTGCATCGTCGACCTCGCCACGATGCGCGAGGCGTTCGTTGAGCTCGGGGGAGACCCGAGCCGGATCAACCCGCTGGCACCCGCCGAGATGGTGATCGACCACTCGGTGATCGCCGACGTGGCCGGCCGGGCCGACGCCTTCGAGCGCAACGTCGAGCTGGAGTACGAGCGCAACGGCGAGCGATACCAGTTCCTGAGGTGGGGCCAGAGCGCCTTCAACGACTTCAAGGTGGTGCCGCCCGGCACCGGGATCGTGCACCAGGTGAACATCGAACACCTGGCCAGGGTCGTCTTCGACCGCGACGGAATGGCCTACCCGGACACCTGCGTCGGCACCGACTCGCACACCACGATGGTCAACGGCCTGGGCGTCCTGGGCTGGGGCGTCGGCGGTATCGAGGCCGAGGCTGCGATGCTCGGCCAGCCGGTCTCGATGCTCATTCCTCGGGTGGTCGGTTTCAAGCTGAGTGGCGAGATCCCCTCTGGCGCAACGGCGACGGACGTCGTCCTGACCATCACCGAGATGCTGCGTGCGCACGGCGTCGTGGGCAAGTTCGTCGAGTTCTACGGACAGGGCGTCTCGGCGGTGCCGCTGGCCAACCGCGCCACGATCGGCAACATGAGCCCCGAGTTCGGCTCCACTGCAGCGATGTTCCCGATCGACGAGGTGACCTGCGAGTACCTTCGTCTCACGGGTCGCAGCGAGCAGCAGGTGGCGCTGATCGAGGCTTACAGCAAGGAGCAAGGTCTCTGGCACGACCCGTCGGTCGAGCCGGTCTACTCCGAGTACCTCGAGCTCGACCTGTCGACCGTTGTCCCCTCGATCGCGGGTCCCAAGCGTCCGCAGGACCGCATCTCCCTCTCCAACGCCAAGGCGTCCTTCCACGGGACACTCCCGGCATACGTCGCCAAGGGGATGGACCACAACAAGGTGCCGCTCACCCTGGCCGACGGCACCACGACCGAGATGGACAACGGCCACGTGGCCATCGCCTCGATCACCTCGTGTACCAACACGTCCAACCCCTCGGTCATGATGGCGGCGGCGATGCTCGCAAAGAACGCCGTCGAGCGCGGTCTGAGTGCCAAGCCCTGGGTCAAGACCTCGATGGCACCCGGATCCAAGGTCGTGACCGACTACTACGAAAGGGCAGGCCTGTGGCCCTACCTGGAGAAGCTCGGGTTCCACCTGGTCGGCTACGGCTGCACGACCTGTATCGGAAACTCCGGCCCGCTGGCTGACGAGGTCTCCGCAGTCATCCAGGAGCACGACCTCAGCGTCGTCTCCGTCCTGTCGGGGAACCGGAACTTCGAGGGCCGGATCAACCCTGACATCAAGATGAACTACCTGGCGTCACCGCCACTGGTCGTGGCCTATGCGCTTGCCGGCACCATGGACTGGAACCCGGACACCGAGCCGATCGGCACCGACCCAGATGGCGTCGACGTCTTCCTGCGCGAGATCTGGCCGGATGCGGCTGACGTCGCCCGGGTGGTCGAGTCATCCATCACCAAGGAGATGTTCACCACCGACTATGCCGACGTCTTCGCCGGTGACGACCGTTGGCGTTCGCTGCCGACGCCCGAGGGCAAGATCTTCGACTGGGCGCCGGACTCGACGTACGTGCGCAAGCCCCCGTACTTCGAAGGTATGCAGCGGGAGCCCAGTCCGGTTGCCGACGTCCTCGGCGCGCGCGTCCTGGCCAAGCTTGGTGACTCGGTCACCACCGACCACATCAGTCCGGCCGGGCAGTTCAAGGCAGACAGCCCGGCTGGTGTCTACCTCGCCTCGCACGGGGTGGAACGCAAGGACTTCAACTCCTACGGCTCGCGCCGGGGCAACCACGAGGTCATGATCCGCGGGACGTTCGCCAACATCAGGCTGCGCAACCAGCTTCTGGACGACGTCCAGGGCGGCTTCACCCGTGACTTCACCGCTGCGGGCGAGCAGTCAACCATCTATGACGCCGCCCAGAACTACGCGGCGGCAGGCATTCCGCTGGTCGTCCTGGCCGGCAAGGAGTATGGCTCCGGGTCCTCGCGTGACTGGGCTGCGAAGGGCACCCGTCTGCTCGGTGTCAAGGCGGTCGTCGCCGAGTCCTACGAGCGCATCCACCGTTCCAACCTGATCGGCATGGGCGTGCTCCCGCTGCAGTACCCCGCCGGGCAGAACGCCGCCACGCTGGGGCTGGACGGCACGGAGACGTTCGATATCTCGGGTGTGACGGCACTGAACGAGGGGGCGACCCCGAAGACGTTGCACGTCAAGGCAACCACCACGGGCGGATCGGTCGTTGAGTTCGAAGCCGTGCTGCGGATCGACACGCCTGCCGAGGCCGACTACTACCGCCACGACGGCATCCTGCAGTACGTCCTGCGGTCGCTCGTCAAGGGCTGACCGGTCGACTGGCTCGACGCACGCTGCAGGGCCCCGGCCTTCGCCAGATCATGGCGGGGCCCGGGCCCTTTGGGTGTGCCATTGCCGGCGCAGGTTGACAGACTGAGGCAGTGAGCTCTTCGACACGTACTCCTCCGGGTTGGCCGGCGTCGGTGCCGCCGGCCGACTCTCCGGGCTGGCAGGGCCCTGCTGTCGCCTGGCTGCTGGACCACTGCCCATCCGACTATCGGGGCTATCCGGGATGGCGCAAGAACCCGGTCGCCCTGGCCTGGGTGGCGGTAAGACACATCGACGCCCAGCTCGAGGCGATGCGCCAGGCCTATCGCGAGGTCCGCATCGACCTGGCCGATCTGGTGAGCACCGAAGCCCTCACGCAGATCCAGTCGGATCTCGAGGCTGAGGGACTGCGGTTGAGGGCGTCGGCGCGTGGCGCTCTGCTGCTGTACGAGGCGATGCAGGGAAAGCGCTACGTCCCTCGCCTGTAGTCGGCCAGCCTGCCCTGTAGCGTCGGCTTCATGAACAAGAACCTGCAGGCCGGCCTGGGAACCTTGCTGGTCCTGATCGGCCTGATCTGGACCCTGCAGGGACTGGACGTCATCAAGGGCAGTGCGCTTATGTCAGGCAAGCCGCTGTGGGCAGTGATTGGTCCGATCGTGTTGGTCGTTGGCGCTCTCGTCGTCGTTCGCGCCCGGCGCGCCCGGCGCTAGGCGCCGGCTGGCTCAGGGATCGCGCCGGTGAATGTGGCGACTGCGCTGACGTCTTACCGATGGCGGGCGCCGTCTAGAATCAAGGTCCGTGTCACTGGGAAAGCCTGAGTAATCTGAAAGGACGCCCGAGCGCGTGCAACTTCTGGATTCGATCGATGGGCCGCAGGACCTCAAGGCCATGACCGCAGCACAGATGCCGTTGCTGGCGAAGGAGATCCGCGAGTTTCTTGTCGACTCGGTCTCCAAGACGGGCGGACACCTGGGTCCCAACCTGGGCGTGGTCGAGCTGACCATCGCCTTGCACCGGGTCTTTGACTCGCCCTCGGACGCCATCGTCTTCGACACCGGCCATCAGGCATATGTGCACAAGCTGCTCACCGGCCGCCGGGAGGACTTCGTCAACCTGCGAAAGAAGGGCGGCCTCTCGGGCTACCCCAGCAGGGCCGAGTCCGAGCACGACATCGTCGAGAACTCTCATGCTTCCACGTCGCTGTCCTGGGCCGACGGCATCGCCAAGGCTCGCCGTCTCCAGGGCCGACGTGACCGCTATACCGTTGCTGTCATTGGTGACGGGGCGCTCACAGGCGGAATGGCCTGGGAAGCGATCAACAACATCTCAGCTGACAAGGACCTGCCGCTGGTCATCGTGGTCAACGACAACGAGCGCTCATATGCACCCACGACCGGCGGTCTTGCCGACCATCTGGCAACGCTTCGGATGACACGGGGTTACGAGCGCTTCCTGGACTGGGGAAAGAGCACGCTGGCCCGTACCCCGGTCGTCGGGTCTGCGATGTACGAGACGTTGCACGGGATGAAGAAGGGTCTGAAGGACATTGTCGCGCCACAGGGCATGTTCGAGGACCTGGGGCTGAAGTATCTCGGTCCGGTCGACGGGCACGATGAGGCGGCTGTCGAGTCGGCGCTGCGCAGGGCCCGGGCGTTCGGCGGCCCCGTGCTGGTCCACGTGATCACCCAGAAGGGGCGTGGGTACGCCCCCGCACGTGAGGACGAGGCTGACCGCTTCCATGCGGTTGGCGTCATCAACCCCGAGACCGGCCTGGCGTTCGCTGAGGGCGGCCGGATCTGGACCGATGAGTTCAGCGACGAGATGTGCCTGATCGGCTCCGAGCGCCCCGACGTCGTGGGGGTGACCGCGGCGATGATGATTCCGGTCGGTCTTGACAAGTTCGCCGAGCGTTTTCCTGACCGGGTCTTTGACGTGGGTATCGCCGAGCAGCACGCGCTGACCATGGCATCCGGTCTCGCCTTCGCCGGAATGCATCCGGTGGTGGCCGTCTATGCCACCTTCCTCAACAGGGCCTTCGACCAGCTGCT
>JBDTYK010000013.1:0-23132 GCA_040005715.1 Actinomycetota bacterium
GCTCACCGCGGATCACCCCCACATGTCTATCGGTCGGTCGCGGCGGTCTTATCGGCGGTCGCGGCGATCTTCGCGGCGGTCTTGGCGGCGGTGATGGCCATGCGCGACAACGGCTGCGCCGCCGACGACTGCTGCGGTCCTGCGCCTGCGCTGACGTCTTGCCATGGGCATGTCAGACTCCTTCCTCGATGTCGGTTTCTCCGGCTTCGGCCTCTGCCTCAAGGGCAGCCAACACGGCCTGGTTCGGGATAGTCCCCCGGGCGACCAGCTGGCCACCAGAATGCCGTACGGCTGCGGCGAACGGCGCGGACCACTTGTTCTCCCAGACCAGAACTGCGGCCGAGCTTCCCGGCTCGATCACGGTGGCGATGTCGGTGAGGTCCTGCTCACCGAGCACCATTGCCAAGTTGCGTTCGAACCCGCGCAGTTCCCCGAGCTCACTGTCATCGACATCCTCTAGCTCGATGGCCTCGAAGCTGCCGTCCTCATCCTTCTTGACGACGAGCAGGTCCAGGATCCGAACCAGACCCCGCTCCGTCAGATCCTGGATCTCCGAAGCGATGCTGCCGTTGAACTTGCTGCCTGGGAACTCGAGGACCAGCCAGTCGACTGCGCCCAGCTCATCGATTGTTTCGGACACGTGGTTCTCCTTGCCGACCCTCCGCGCTGACCGCAGGGTCTGGTTGTCACTTCAGGAAGATCGATCAGCGGAGGACGCTCGCGTGGCCGCCCGTCACGATCCCGGTGGCCGGCATGAGGGCCACCCAATGATGCTTGGCCCTCATCCGGGCTGGTGATTTCACCTTAGGCAGGCAGCCGCAGGCGACAGGTCATCCTTGACGGGTGATGCCAGCGATATGTCGGCTGATCGAGCATCGAATATCCAGGGCTGTTGACGGTTCGAGCGAGGAGCAACGATGTCGGACTTGGTGACGTACCAGGATGGTGAGCCATTCCCGGGAGTGATCGGACGCACGACGGAGGAGTCGAGCCCGGCGTGGCCGGTACCTGTCAAGGCGCGCGAGGGTGCTCCGAATGTGCTGATCTTCGTTCTCGATGATGTCGGGTTCGGTCAGCTGTCGAGCTTCGGTGGCCTGGTGGAGACGCCTGTCCTTGATCGCGTCGCGGCGAATGGCCTGCGGTACACGAACATGCACACGACGGCGCTGTGCTCGCCGTCGCGGGGCTGCATCCTGACTGGGCGCAACCATCACTCGATCGGTTTGGCGACGATCTCCGAGACCTCCAGTGGTTACCCGGGGTACAACGCGATCCTGCCGTTCGACAAGGCGATGCTGAGTGACATGCTGCTGCCGCAGGGCTACAACACGTTCATGGTGGGCAAGTGGCACCTCACGCCGCCCGAGCATGAGACGCCTGCCGGTCCCTATGACCGTTGGCCGCTGGCGCGGGGGTTCGAGCGCTACTACGGCTTCCTGGGCGGCGACACCAACCAGTGGTACCCGGAGCTGGTGTACGACAACCACTACATCGAGCAGCCGTCTCGGCCTGAGGATGGCTACCACCTGAGCGTTGACCTGGCCGACAAGGCGATCGAGTTCATCAAGGACGCGCACGTCAACGCGCCCGACAAGCCGTTCTACCTGCACTACTGCACCGGCGCCGGACATGCGCCCCACCATGTGCCCAAGGAATGGGCCGACAAGTACAAGGGCAAGTTCGACGCCGGGTGGGACCAGTACCGCACCATGGTCCACCAGCGCCAGCTCGACATGGGCATCATCCCGGTGGGCACCGTGTTGTCCGACCCCGATCCCGACTTCCCTCGGTGGGACACCCTGTCGGAGGGGCAGCGGCGGTTGTATGCCCGGATGATGGAGGTCTACGCCGGCTTCCTCAGCTTCACCGATCATCACTTCGGCCGGGTGGTCGAGTTCCTGGAGGAGATCGGCGAGCTCGACAACACGCTGATCATGGTCATCTCCGACAACGGCGCGAGCTCCGAGGGCGGCCCGATCGGGTCGGTCAACGAGATGTTCTTCTTCAACAATGTCGCCGAGGAGCTGGAGGAGAACCTCGCCCAGCTCGACGACCTGGGCGGGCCGAAAGTCTTCAACCACTACCCGTGGGGGTGGACCAACGCGGGCAACACCCCGTTCCGGCGCTGGAAGAGGGAGACCTACCGCGGCGGTGTCAGCGACCCGTTCATCGTGGCCTGGCCGAAGGCGATCACGGCGCGAGGCGAGATCCGCACTCAGTATGCCCACATCATCGACATGGTTCCGACCGTGCTGGACGCGCTCGGCGTCGAGCCCCCCATCTCCGTGCGGGGTGTCCACCAGGCGCCGATCGAGGGTGTGAGCTTTGCGCACACGTTCAACGCCGCCGGTGCACCGACCAACCATCACACCCAGTACTTCGAGATGTTCGGCCACCGGTCGCTCTACCACGACGGCTGGCGCGCGGTGTGCCCGTGGCCGGGCCCGACCTTCACCGAGGCGGCCGAGCAGGGCCGGGCGTTCAGCTCGCCGATCAGCGCCGAGGTGCTCGCTGATATCGAGGCCAACGACTGGGAGCTGTATGACATCACCACGGATGCCGCCGAGACCAACAACGTGGTGGCCGAACACCGCGACAAGCTGATCGAGATGGTTGGCAGGTGGTGGGCCGAAGCGGGCAAGTACAACGTGATGCCCATCGACGGCGACGCCCGGACACGGATGGCCCTTGAACGCCCCACGATCGCCGCACCGCGCGACGCGGTCACCTTCTACCCGGACAGCGCACCGGTGCCGTTCGCCGCCACCCCCAAGACCTACAACCGTCCCTTCAGCATCACCGCCGACGCAGTGATCCCGCAGGGTGGCGCCGAGGGTGTCATCATCGCCCAGGGCGGCGCCACCGGCGGCTTTGCCTTCTTCGCGAAGGATCAACGGCTGCACTTCGTGTACAACTACCTTGGACGCGACCTCTTCGCGGTGACCTCCAACGTCGACATCCCGACCGGAGACGTGTCGCTGCGCTACGAGTTCGAACCCACTGGGGCGCCCGACTTCGCCGCCGGCAAGGGCGTGCCCGCCCGAGGTGAGCTGTACATCGACGGGAAGCTCGTCGGCGCGGTCGACATGCCGCACACGGTGCCGATGATCTATGGCACCGAAGGGCTGACTTGTGGACGCGACGGCGGGAGCCCGGTAGCCCCCGACGTCTACACCGACGAGTTCGCCTTCACCGGCACCCTCAAACGGGTCACGATGAACCTCAGCGGCGAACTGATCCCCGACACCGAGCACGACATCAAGGTCGCGATGGCCCGCCAGTAGGGCGTCGCGTCGCTGTCAGCCATGTTGCGGTTGCGGTGCCGTCGCTCGCGGCAAGGCTGGCAGGGGCGCTGATGGCGGAGCCTGAGGCTGCTCGCAACCTCTCGCCGACCGCGCGCTCAATAAGGATCGGTAGGAAGCTGCGTATTGGTGAGCCCTCAAAGCTCTGGTGTGCCTGGTCGACCTCGAACCTCAGCATGGCTTGGTCGAGGTCGGGAAAGCGCGCGACCAGCCGCCGGTGTACTTCCTCGACGGCACGGTCTTCATCGAATCTCTCCATGGTCAAGTTTCAACTGACCCGGTGGACTCCGGCAAGAGCACAAATCGTCCCCAAACCGCCGGACTTTCGTGTCGTCCTGGCCGGTCGGCGCCGTATTCGGCGGCGCACCGGTGGCCGGGCTACTCACCTTTCTGCATGAGGACGGCGGCTGGCAGCCGGAGGTATCTTCGTCAGCGAAGGAGCTGACGGGAAACCTAGGCGAAAGGAGCTCCGAACAATGGCGAGGTCATCTGGGGACGCCCTGCCCGCCAGGCAGCGGCTACTCGCGTTGGGCTCGTTGGTCGTCACGGCCGTCCTCTCGCTCACGGTGGTGGTCTTTCTCCTTCGCAATGTTCTGCTGCTTGCCGTCGGGGTGCTCGGCCTCGCGCTGACGGTGGGTGGCGGCTGGTGGTTTGTCACGGAGCGGAAGCCGCGACGGGGCTGGGGGATCCTTGGGCTCGTTCTGGGGGTATGCCTTGTGGGTGGAGCAGTGATCGGCACGGTCTCCCGTGCCGACTACGCGCTCCTTCGAATCGGGATCACCGTTGCGCTTGTGGTCATCGCAGTGGTGACGGCGCGTGCGGCGCTGCTTCCCGATCTGGGCGCCATAGACGCAGAGCTGCGGCCGGATCGCTGGCGGCCGAGGCATCCGGTTCTTCTCTGCAACCCCTGGTCAGGAGGTGGGAAGGTCGAAAAGTTCGGCCTCATTGAGTACGCAAGAGAACTCGGCGTCGAGACCGTCCTGCTGGATCATGGACTGGATCTTGCGCAGCTGGCGCGCGATGCGATCGCTCGAGGGGCCGACTGCCTCGGCATGGCCGGTGGTGACGGTTCGCAGGCCCTGGTCGCCTCGATCGCGATCAAAGCGGGACTGCCGTTCGTCTGTGTGTCCGCAGGAACCCGAAACCACTTCGCCCTGGACCTCGGCCTGGATCGTGAGGATCCGCGCAAGAGCATGCTGGCCTTCGTCGACGCGGCCGAGCGACGCGTGGACTACGCAACGGTCGGTGACCGCCTCTTCGTCAACAACGTGTCCCTTGGCATCTATGCGACCGTGGTGCAGCAGGACAGCTATCGAGACGCCAAGGCCGAGACGGCTTCCTCGCTGCTTCCTGAGATACTCGGCAGGCAGGCAGAGCCATTTGACCTGCAGTTCTCGACTCCTGAGGGCGCCGAGGTGGGTGGCGCGTTTCTGATCATGGTGTCCAACAACCCCTACGTACTTGGCCCGTCGGTCGACGTGTCGCAGCGGGACAGCATGGACTCCGGTCGACTGGGGATTTTTGCGGTGAACACCCAGACGGGTGCCGAGGCGGCTGCCTTGATCGCCCTTTCGTCGCTCGGCCTTCGAGGACGCGACCCGCACTGGCATGAGTTCACGGCGGAGTCATTCGAGGTCCGATCCCATAGCGGGACTGCTTTCGCTGGCGTCGACGGTGAGGCCCTCGACCTCCCGACGCCTATGGCGTTCCGCGTTCATCCCGGAGGTCTGCGCCTGCTCGTGCCGGAGTCGAACCTGGCCGTTGCCGAACGACGTCGCTCACGAGACATCAACGTGCGACTCCTGATGTCCATAGCCCGGGGCGTGCCTCCCGATGGCCGGCCCGCCGTCCGAGCGGGCTCAACGAGCGAGCACCTGAGCTAACCCCATTGGGTCTGTGGTAACTCAGTTCAGTTGTGTCGTCGTGCGGGCTGCCCCGCGTGCAGCCTGGCGATCAGGGTGATGATCGAGGAGGCGGGTGGTGAGGGCGGCGACGGCGATGCCGACCAACGATCCGGCTGCGACGTCCCCGGGATAGTGAACGCCGGTGTAGACACGGGAGTACGCCACGGTGCCGGCCAACCCCATCAGGGGGAAAGCGGCCGCTGGCCACGTGTGCCCGACGCCCGTGGCGAAGGCGAAGGCGGCGGCCGAGTGTCCGGACGGGAAGGACGATGAGGTCGGCATGGGCAGGTGTCGCGTAGCCGGCACACCCAGATCGCCTCGCGCGGGTCTCGATCGTCGCGTCGCCAGCTTCGCCACGATGTTGACCAGAGCGGACGTGGCCCCGACCGAGACCAGACCGTGGGCGGCAGCCCGACGGCCACGCCCACCGCCGAGCGCCGCCAGTGCGACCGCCGCGGTCATCGAGAGCCTGGAGTAGTTGGCCGCCGACGACAGCCGCCGCATTGGCTCGTCCAGAAGCCCTGTCGGTGTCCGGGCGATCATCTGGTAGGAAGCCACATCGCGGCGGTGGAGCCAGGCAGCGATCTGGCGCAATGTGTCGTTCTGCTCCGTCACCATGGTTCCGCTCGTAGTCTGGTCGGGCACCCCCGATTGTCGCCACGACCCATTGTGGGGCGGCTCGTCAGAGTGCGTCACCAGAGTGGTCACCCGCACGTTCACAGGCATCACCCGTTTCGGGTGATCGGGTAGGACGCCACCCCCGGATAGTATCCAGAACAGTGGTCAGAACCGCCTGGGAACGGCGCGATGGTGGTGGTCACTAAGGCCAGGTGAGCCAGATTGTCATGAGGTATGGACACAGCTGCTCGGCATTCGTCATTGTTTAAACTACTCATTCTATAAGACCGACAGCATGAGTGCCCGGTTGGACTCCGCCACAAGGGAGATGCTGTTCCCGTGATCCTGATCCCCGCCGGTCGCTCGGCACGCGTGTGGCTTGTGCTTCGTGGCGTGGGGCTGAGTCTGCTTTCCATATTTGTTGTGCTCTGTGTCTATTTCTGGATCCCGATAGGCGGAAACGCCTTGGGGGGTGTGGGGAAGCTGGTGGGCAGTGCGGTCGGGTTGGGCCTGTTCTTCTGGGTCTTCTCCCTGCAGATTCTGCGAATCGGACGGGCCGCCAATCCCGTTTTGCATGCCCTCGAGGTGCTGACGACGTTGTTGGCGTTCTTCGTCAGCATCTTCGCCTTGTTCTACTACAGCTTGTCGATCCATGACGCGTCGGCGTTCTCAGTGCCGTTGACCCGAACCGGTTCGCTCTACTTCACGATCACTGTTCTTTCGACGGTGGGGTTCGGGGATATCACCCCGGTAACCGATACCGCGCGGGTTTACGTGATGGTCCAGATGGCTCTGGACCTGGTGTTCATTGCGAGCGTGGTCAAGGTGATCACCACCACGACTGGCAGGGCCGTCCATGAGCGGACCGTCGGGGCGCTGTCGTCGGATGGCTCTCCCCGCACGGCAAGACAATCCGGGGACTCCGCTTCGGGAGGTGAGGACTCTGACCGGTAGCGATCTGATCCCCACAGACGAAGTCGGCTGACTGGTCTGGGTACGGATCTGGATCTCCACCGGCCGGCCCAGCGACCCTGCCTCGCACTACCCGCCTCCTGGCTCACCCCACAAGCGGATCCACGGTGGGGCGTGCCTTTGCGGGACGGACCTCCCAGTCGTAGACGACGGAGGTGCGCAGGACGACGTCCTGCACGGAACGGTTCTGGCGGCTCACCGCGACCCACAGCAGGCCGATGGGGAACACCGTGCAGAAGCCTGCACGAACCAGCGCACCCGACAGTCTCATCCGCTCCCCGTGGAAGTTCACCACCCGCAGCCCGAAGAGATACTCCCCATAGGTGCGACCGGCCGACCACCAGGACACCGTGAGGTAGAAGAGCAAGAGGAGCGCCCCGGCAAACAGCAGCAGCAGGAACGAGGGTGATGGGAACTTGAACGTGGTCGGCGCCCAGAGGAAACGCAACCCCGCGACGACCAGGTAGCCGCCGATCGTGGCCAGGGCAACGATGAGGAAGTCGAGGATGCTGGCAAGCATGCGGCTGACAACCCCCGCTCGCACCCCCTGAAAGCGACGCGCCTCTCGGGGAACTGTGATGGGTTTGAGCTGGGCGTCACGGGCGTGCCACGGTTTCTCCTCCGAAGCCCTGGCTGCATCACTCACCGTTCTCGCCCCCGTCGCCGGCACGCGGCTCGCGCTCGTGGGCGGCCAATCCGTTGACCGCCGTGACCCCGGGAACGTCCAGGCGTCGGGCGCGGCGGCGCAGTAGCAATCGGTCGATCACCCGACCCACCAAGACGTCGGCTTCGACACTCTGCATGCGAACGCCGCGGATCGCCTCGGAGCTGACCGAACCAGTGGATTCCCGGATGATCTCGGGAAGGTCGATATTGTCGACAACCCACATGGCCAGACCCAGGACATCGAGACGATCAACGATTGCATCGAGGTCCACCCTGGCGACGATCGTGTCGACGTCGATACCTTCCGCGATCCGGTTGAGGTCGAGACGGGTGATGATCGCGTTCAGGTCGGCCCGTCCCACGATGGCATCGACATCGATACCTTCCGCGATCCGGTTGAGGTCGAGACGAGCGATGATCGCGTCCAGGTCGGCCTGACCCACGATGGCATCAACGTCGACGCGAGCGATGATCGCCGGCAGGTCAAGCTGCGCGGCCACCGCGTCGAGGTCCACCCGATCGAGGACGATCGCAGTCAGGTCGAGCTGGTCGAGAACCGCAGAGACCACCCATGGCACAAGGCTGCGCGTGAGTGTCTCAGCATCCTGAGCGGCCGCGACCCGCTCTGCTCGACCCCGGGCGGACAGCTCACGCACCAGCCGTTCAGGGTGCAGACGGGGACTCACCAGCGGCGGGCGAAGGACTACCCCGGCGAGCGGGCCCATCCCGCGGATGAGCGCCCCTGCGGCTCGCGAGGCGGCTTCGGCAACCGCAATGGCGCTTCCCAGCATCAGGTCGAGGGGACCGGTCTCCCGGTCGCTGGCTGACAGCTCCGTCCGGTCCGCCACCACATGGGCGACCTGGTTGATGGCACCCAAAAGATGCCGGCCCGCTTGCGGCCGCAGACCAGCCACTTCGGGCCGCTCTGGAGTCATCCAGATCACCTCCGGCGCTGCGAACCGCCTGTGCATTTCTCAGCTACCCGAATTCTGGGCGGGAGCGTCGTGGGTGCGCGTCACCCCGGGCGGGTGATCCGAACGAAGGTGGGTATGCGGGCCAGTCCATCGGCCGAACCGATGGGCTCTCATGCGATCGGCGGGCACCTGCTGCCTCGGCGCCTCAAGGTGATGGGAGAAGGCCAGGTCGGCGTCTGGCCGCTCAGTCTGGCAACTGGCGCAGTTCGGTCACGGTCAGGCCCATGGTCTGGATGCGAGCCAGTAGCGAATGCAGCTGCTCCTGATTCTTGACAGGGCCGTAGAGGAGGTCACCGCCTAGCGACTCTCCCTGCTTGAGCTCGGGAAAGGCCGCACGAGCAGTCTGTGACAACGGCTGGGCAAGCCGGATTTCGTAGCGGGGCGTCATCAGATCATTCCTAACGACGGTGATGAGGACCTTTTGAATCTTCTCGCGCCATTGAGCCCGATGCTTCGCCCTGGACGGATGAAGGTCGCGGCGCCGTCATCGGATCCTTGGTCGTGAGGGGCTTGGCGGGCGCGGTCAGCGGTCGGCGAGCCGGCCTCACCGACGTGCAGCGGTTCTCCGCCTGGCGGGGTCGACTCATGTTGACGCGAGATCCTCGCGCCCGACCCAGGCAATGACGTCGTCCGCATACCCGCCCGCCGCCACGGTGCCTGCCATCATCCGCATCGGCGCGTCAACGTGGCGGAAGAACTCCTGGTAGCTCGGGCACAGGTAGTGCAGGCCCGGCTCGCCGTCAGGGGTCGACGTGAACCGGTCCTTCGGGCACCCGCCGTGGCAGGCGAACCGGACGTCGCAGCTGCGGCAGTACTGCGGCAGCGTGTCACGTTTGGCTGCGCCGAAGGCGCGTTGCTGGGGCGACACGATGAGGTCGAGCATGTGGCGATCACCGATGTTGCCGAGCAAGTGCTTCGGCTCGACGAAGTGGTCGCACGAATACAGGTCGCCGTTGTGCTCCAGGGCCAACGCGGTGCCGCATGTCTCGCTGTGAACGCACAGCGATCCGGGCACGTCCATGAAGCTGGCGAGAGTGGAGTCGAACATCTGGACAAAGACTGTGCCGACATCGCGGCGTACCCACTCGTCGAAGACCTCGACCAGGAACTTGCCGTATCCGCCCGGGGAGACCGAGCGCTCCGTGACCTGATCACCCGTGGGCACGCCGCCGGGCGACGGTCGTTCAACGATCGGGATGAACTGGATGAACTCCGCGCCCAGATCGTCGCGCAGGAACTTGTAGACGGACAGCCCCTCAGACTCGTTGACGTGGTGCACCGTGGTCAGCACGTTCCAGCGAACGCCGTGAGCCTTCAACCGTTCCAGCCCTCGTATCACCCGTTCGAACGTCGGCTTGGCCCCCTTGTCGACCCGGTAGGCGTCATGAAGCTCACGGGGACCGTCGATCGAGATGCCGACGAGGACGTCATGCTCTGCGAGGAACTCAGCCCACTCGTCGTCGATGAGGGTGCCATTGGTCTGGATGGTGTGTTCCACCCGCTGATCCGGCCGCGCCAGCTGGTGAACGAGCTCCATGGCATGGCGGAAGAACTCGAGCCCCATGAGAGTCGGTTCCCCGCCTTGCCAGGCGACCGTCACCTCTGGAGTGCGATGGGACTCGAGCAGCTGCTTGAGGTAGGCAACCAGCACACTCTCATTCATCCGGAAGCTGCTGCCGGGGTAGAGCTCCTCCTTGGACAGAAAGAAGCAGTAGGAGCAGTCCAGGTTGCAGATCGCACCCGTCGGTTTGGCCATCACGTGAAACGACGTGGGTGCATTCATCCCTCGAGTCTCATCCGCAGACCGGGGGTGGTCATCATCCAGCGCGGGTGATGCCGCGGCCCAGGGTGGCATCCCTCACCCGCCGCGGGTGACGCCGCGAGGCTCCGGCTGACGCACTCTCGACTCATGGCCGCGTCAGCGAGATCCAGCGTCGTCTTCCTTCTGCCGGAGCAGATCGGCTGGTCCCCGGCATGATCTGGGCCATTCTCGCCCTGCTCGGTGTCCCTCTATGGCTGTGTGCGATCGCGATCTTGACCCTCATCCTGCGGAATCGTGCGATCCGTAATCGGCCCGGCAATATCCCGGTGAGGGTCCAGCGATCGGGCGCAAAGCGCTGGACGAGAGGCAATGGTGTCTGGGTTCACGACGTCTTTGCCTTCCGCGGCAGTCCTGCAATGTGGAGCGAGGTGCTGAGCTTGGTGAGCCAGGTCGACCTGCGAGCCCCGGGAGAAGCCGAAGCTCACAAACTCCGGCATCTCGACGACCCGGTGGTCGCGAGTTTCACCTGCGAGGACGCCAGCGACAGCTTCCAGGTCGCCACGACCGGGACGAATCGTCGGGCGCTGCTGGGTCCGTACGCCAGGACGTTCAAGGCCCGGTAGACGACCATCGGTCTATTGGTGAGCCCATTGTGCGGGTTGACGAGAACTGCGCGGATTCAATACGACATCTGGGCGAGGACGCCTACGCCAAATGAGGGTTACGGCCGTCAAGAGCCGCTACAAGGATCAGTCAGTGCAGGGGCTCAGTTGATACGCGGTGTGCTGTGTTCGCCAGCGGTGCCGTGGCGGGGTTCGCGACGTTTTGGAGTTCAACTTTGACCACACAGGCCGCCGGTGTCGAAGAAGGCCCTCCGCAGCGAGCCCCCGTGCCGGCAACAAAGGTCCGGGTCCCAGCGAGCCCTACGACCCTTGTCCTGCGCCCGCGGCTCCTGGAGCTGATCGGGACCAACCGTGACGACCTCGAGGGCACGCCCGACGTCACGTTCGTCTGCGGGCCGGCCGGCTCCGGCAAGACGACCCTGCTCGCAGACTGGGCCCGGCGGCGGCGAAGACTCGGTGACGCCGCCGTGGCCTGGGTGTCGCTCGAAGCCGGCGACAACGACATCCATCTGCTCTGGTCGGCCATCCTCACCGCCATAGACGCCAGCCGCCGGTGGACCGAAGGGTCGCCCGTGCGCGACATCGACGCCCCGCGCCACGGGATGTCTCCCGGGTTTCTGTCGGTGCTGGTCAATGCCCTGGACCAAACGTCACCGCCGGTGGTCCTCATCCTGGACGACGTACACGAGCTGAACGACCTCGCTACCCTTCGCTCGCTCGACCTACTGCTGCGCAGGTTGCCACCGCGCGTGCGTGTTGTCATGGCCGGCCGTTTCACGCCTGCGCTTGCCTTGCCCCGTCTGCGGCTAGATGGCCAGCTCAGGGAGATCGACACAGCGGCGCTCGGATTCACGGCTCCGGAGGCGACCGCTCTGCTCGGTGCCCACGGAGTGGATCTCGACAGCGACGACTTCACCATCCTGCTGGAGCGGACCGAGGGCTGGGCCGCGGGGCTGAGGATGGCGGCAATGTCGCTCGCAGACGTGAAGGAGCCATCGGAAGTCATCGCGAACTTCGCCAGGAACGACCAGGCCGTTGCCGACTACCTCGTGGGGGAGGTGCTGGCACACCAGGACGAGTCCATCCGGGCGTTCCTCCTGGCCACCTGTGTCTGCGAGCGGCTGACTGCAGATCTTGCGCGAGAGCTGTCTGGCAGGGATGACTCCGGTGCCGTCCTGGAAGGGCTGGTGCGATCCAACTTTGTCATGGTGCGTTTCGGCGGCCACGAGAAGTGGTACCGATACCACCCGCTGATGCGCGAGTACCTGCTGGCAGAGCTTGCCCGTCAAAGCCATGACCTGGTCGCCGTTCATCACCGCGCCGCGGCCCTCTGGTTCGCCCGTCGCGACGAGACGATGGCCGCCATCGAACACGCCATCGATGCGGGGGACCCCGACCTGACGGCCACTCTGCTCGAGGCCAACGGTCTGCAACATGTGCTGGCTGGGGAAGGCGCAAGGCTACGACGGCTGCTGGACAAGGCGAGCGAGGAGGTAGTACGGCGCCCCGAGGTAGCGCTCATCCTCGCGGCCAGTGCGCTCGAAGGCGGTGACCCGGCGGCGGCGGACGTTGCACTGGCGCGTATGCCGGACGCCCTCGCGGGTCATGACTTGGCGGAGCAGCCGTCGCCGGATGTCGTGCCTATGGGGTCTGCACCGGTGCGATCGTCAGCCCCGCTCAGGGTGCTGCACACCGCGATCGGGTTGCAGCACGCGCGTCTGGGAGGCGAGTCCAGCACGGCTGTGGCGATGCTGGCCTCCAAGGCCGTCACCACGGGAGATGTGGACCTCGACCTGATCACTCTCATGAACCGAGGTGTCACCTGGGTGTGGGTTGGCAACGCCGACGCGGCGGAGCATGACCTTCGGCAGGCGCTACTGATTGCCAAAGCCAAGGGGCGCGACCGGGTTGCGCTGCACTGTCTGGCCTCTCTGGCCTCGGTCGAATCCATTCGGATGAACCTCGTTGCGTCTGAAAGGCTGGCAAACGAGGCGATCGACCTCGCCACGAGTCGGGGCTGGACCTCAAGCGTGCCTTGCGCTGAAGCCTCGCTGGCCCTCGGCTGGGCCGCTTACCTACGGCTGGACGATGCCACCGTCACTGCGGTGAGACCTTCTGTCCATCTCCTGTCCGAGTCGCCGGACCCCCAGGGGGCGCTCGCTGCGGAGCTGTTCGACGCCGTTGTCGACTTTGACCGAGGTGAGGACCGACACGCTGTCGTTGCGGCGATGCGTGACCTTTGGAAGCAGTACCCCGCCGGCCACATACACCCCGCGTTGGTGGCTGGGGCAGCCCTGATCGAACAGCGGATGGCTCTTCAGGTGGGCGAACCGACCTGGGCAGCCGAAGTGGTCGAACGTGTGCGGCTGCTGCTGGGCGAAACGGGCGACTATCGGCTGCTGCAGGCCGTTCGCCAGGCACATCGCGGGCGCTCCGAGTCTGCGGAACGAATGCTTGGCCAAGTGCTGGAAGACACGTTGCCGTCGATGACGCCGCTGACTCGTCTGGAGGCGTGGATCTGGGAAGCGCGGCTGGCCGACCGTGCAGGGGATGAGCAGCGCGCCCACGCGGCAGTTGTCGAAGCGCTGCACATCGGGGCGCCCCAGCTGCTCCTGCGGCCGTTTGTTGAGGGCGGCCAAGGGGTGCGAGACCTGCTGGCCCGAGGTGCCGGGCGGTTCGGCCACGCGGAGGGCTTCGCGGCCCGGATCTGCGCCGCGGTCACGCCTACGAGCAAAGAGTCTCTGGAGTCTTTGACGACTCGGGAGCTTGAGCTGCTGGTGGAACTGCCCTCGCTGCGCACGGCCGACGAGATTGCAGAGTCGCTGTTTGTCTCGGTCAACACGGTGAAGACACATCTGCGCGGCATCTATCGCAAGTTTGGCGTCAACAACCGACGTGAGGCCATTGTTCTTGCGCGACGCCGAGGACTGCTCTGACGAGCGGCAATCCCTCCAGCGTCCGATACGAGGTGACCCGATGGGCAGCCAGCGCGACAGGGGGGAGGCAAGGATGGCAAGGAAGGCAAGGAGGGCAAGGAGGGCACCGACGCGCTCGCCAGGGCCAGGGGTGGTGAGCTCAGCTGATGCCCTCGGAAATAGCCTCTGCGAAGCGTTTGCTCTCCTGGACAAGCCGGGTCAGGAAGTCGACGTCCGTCATATGTGGGAGCGTTCTAAGAGGAGCTGGGCGAGGGCTTCGAGGTTCGCTCGCAGGGTCCGGTTCTGAGCCTTCTCGATGAAGGGCTCGGCCAGCCGTCCGAAGACGCCGCCCAGTCCAGACCCCGTGTCGACCCGGTAGGTCAGTCTCGTGCCCCCGTCAACGGGTTCAAGGATGTTCGTCACGACGAAGCTGATTTGGCCTTCGACAGACGCATAGGTGACTCGGCTCGGTGGTCCGAACTCCGTTGTCTCGGTGACCCATTCGAGTTGCTTGCCCATGATCCTGCTCGTGCCGCGGGTTCGGGTGCCGAGCCCGACCGGGCCTGTCCCGACCTTCACGGCCGTGACCACCGACGTGTCCCACACCGCCAGGTTGCCCGACTCGATGATGAAGTCGAAGACGTCCCGTGGCGGGCGGGCGATGAACACGGTGTCCTCAAAGACAGGCATCGGGGCTTCCCTTCACGAGGTCCCGGGCTGGAGCTTGGCACTCGACCCGGTCGCACTCGACCCATCATGGCCCCAACGCCGCCAAGTCACCGTCAAGGTCACGCCATCGGCACGGCATACAGGCGTTTGGTTCATCCCAGAGGACAATGGGTCCATGGCTCTGTATCGCGACGCTGCGATCGTCCTGCGCACCCAGAAGCTGGGTGAGGCGGACCGCATCGTCACGCTCCTGACCCGCCAGCACGGCAAGGTCAGGGCCGTTGCCAAGGGTGTGCGCCGGACCAGGTCGCGCTTTGGTGCCCGGCTTGAGCCGTTCATGGTTGTCGACGTGATGCTCTATGAGGGACGCTCGCTGGACACAGTGACCCAGGCCGAAACCCTTGCCCCGTATGGCGATCCGATCGCCCGCGACTACGTCGCCTATACGGCGGCGACGGCGATGCTCGAGACCGCCGAGCGGCTCACAGAGGAACGCGAACCCTCGGTGCAACAGTTCCTCCTGCTTGCCGGTGGACTGAGCTCACTTGCGGGCGGGGAGCACGAGGCGGGGCTCGTCCTGGACTCCTACCTGCTGAGGTCCCTGGCTGTCGCGGGCTGGGCGCCGAGCTTTCATGACTGCGCTCAGTGCGGCGCCGAGGGTCCCCAGCGTGCGTTCAACCTGGCCAGCGGCGGCACGGTCTGCCCGTCCTGCCGGACACCCGGCTCAGCATCCCCGTCCCTGGCCACCCTGGAGCTGTTGGCGGCCCTGCTCGCCGGCGACTGGGCCGTCGCCGACCAGAGCCTTCCCCAGCACCGACGCGAGGGTAGCGGCTTGGTGACCGCTTTCCTGCAATGGCATCTTGAGCGCAGCGTGCGCTCGTTGCGACTCGTGGAGCGGGTATGAAGAGGCCGAAGGCCCATCAGCATCGCAGCAATGCAGGCAGCAGAGCACGGCGCGCAGTGAGCGCCGCGAGCTGCCGAGCATGAGTACTGCGCCGTTCGCCCACCCCTCAGGGGTGCGCCCGCCGGTCCTGGCGGCGTCGCTAATTCCCGCCCACATCGCGATCGTCATGGATGGCAACGGCCGCTGGGCCAACGCTCGTGGCCTGCCGCGCACCCAGGGTCACGAGGCCGGTGAGTCATCCCTTCTCGACGTGGTCGCAGGAGCCATCGAGATCGGCGTCAAACACGTCTCGGCCTATGCGTTCTCGACTGAGAACTGGAAGCGCTCGCCTGATGAGGTCCGCTTCCTGATGGGCTTCAACCGCGATGTCATCCGAAGGCGGCGAGATCTGCTGAACGACTGGGGTGTCCGCGTTCGCTGGATGGGCCGGCGACCACGCTTGTGGCGGTCGGTGATCAAGGAGCTGGAGGTTGCCCAGGAGCTGACCAGGAACAACACCGTGATGACGTTGACCATGTGCGTCAACTACGGCGGCCGGGCCGAGATCGCCGATGCGACGCGCCGTATCGCCGAGCTGGTCCAGGCTGGGCGGCTCAAACCGGACCACATCGACGAGCACACCATCGCGCGGTATCTCGACGAACCGTCGATGCCCGACGTCGACCTCTTCGTGCGCTCCTCGGGGGAGCAGCGGACCAGCAACTTCCTGGTTTGGCAGTCGGCTTACGCAGAGATGGTCTTCCTCGACACGCTCTGGCCCGACTTCGACCGGCGTGACCTTTGGCGAGCCATCGAGATCTACGCCGAGCGCAACCGACGCTACGGCGGCGCGGTCGATGCCCCGGCGACGATCGGCCCGAACAGCTGACCAGGCTTGAGAGCTCAGATGGCGCACTTCCGTCACTGACAGGGCCGCTACGACGTGCGCCCTCAGGGACGCGGTTGGCCCCATCTCGAACGCTCGCCCGACTGGCTCAAACGCTCTTTTCAGGCCTTGCAGCCAGAGCAGATGCCGACGATCTCCAGGGTGTGTTGTACGTCGCTGAAGCCGTTCTCGGCGCTGACCTTGTCAGCCCAGCTCTCGACGGCGGGTCCCTCGACCTCGACCGTGCGCCCGCAGGAGCGACAGACGAGGTGATGGTGATGGCGGGCGGTGTTGCACCGCCGGTAGACGGCCTCGCCGTCCTCGGTGCGCAGCATGTCCACATCGCCATCAGTGGCCATGGCCTGGAGGGTGCGGTACACCGTCGCCAGCCCCACGGTCTGGCCCTGCGCCCGCAGGCGCGCGTGCAGGTTCTGGGCAGAGTTGAAGTCGTCGATGTCCACCAGGAGCGCTTCGACGGCGGCGCGTTGCCTGGTCGGACGGCGGACGGTTTCGGTCATCAGTGCCTCGCCTGATCGTCCTGTGAATCAAGGGTATTGGGGTCTGAGGGGTGATCGCGAGCTTCTCTCAGGGCAAGGTGTTCGTCATAGTGTCCCTGGTGCGGGGCATGACGATGACCGTCGTGAAGATAGTCGACGTGATGGTCGTGCTCGATGGCCGGATGCCCGCAGCCGGGACCGTGTTCGTGTTCGTGCCGCTCGGCCTCCAGGTGCCGCCTGCCGCCGATCCGTGCCTGTAAGGCGCTGTATGCCGCCGTGGCCAGGAAGACGGCAATAGCCAGCAGCACGATGGTGGCCCCGGATGCGGTGTCGGCGTAGAAGGACGTCGTCACACCGCCAACGGCGCAAACCGCTCCGATGACCACGGCGATGCGGATCGCTGACCGGAAGCTGCCCGCGACCAGCTGGGATGCGGCATTTGGCAGGATCATCAGTGCACTGATCAGGAGCAGGCCGACGACGCGCATGGCGACGACCACCGTGACCGATGTCAGCACGGCCAGGGTGATGTTCAGGGCAGTGACCCGCATGCCGGTGGCCCGCGCATACTCCTCGTCGTTGGCGACCGCGAACAGACGCGGTCGCAGTGCCCACGTCACCGCAACGACGATGACTGCCAGCACTGCAAAGACCACAAGATCACTAGGCGTCACGGTAGCGATCGCGCCAAAGAGATAGGAGTCGAGGTTGGTGGGTGTCTGGGACATGCCGAAGAAGAAGACACCCAGGGCGATGCCGCCGTAGAACATGACGGCAAGGGCGATGTCGGCGCTGGTCCTGCCATGTGCCCGGACGAGCTCGATCCCCACCGCAGCCAGCACGGCGAACAACAGAGCGGTGAGGACTGGGGCCCGGTTCGCAATGACGCCGACCGCGACGCCGGCCAGCGCGACGTGGCCCAATCCGTCACCGATCAGGGACAATCGGCGCTGGACGAGAAAGACCCCGACCGTCGGCGCGGCGAGACCCACGAGCAAGGCCGCGACAAGTGCTCGCTGCATGAAGTCGTACGTCAGGATCTCAGGCATCGTGGTCCCCCGAGACGTGGTCGAGCGGTCCCGCCGCCGTCGATGTGGGAAGCACGTCATCGTGATGATGGCCGCCGTGGTCGCGTCCGCCGTGGTCGTGTCCGCCGTGGTCGTGTCCGCCCTGGCCGTGTCCGCCGTGGTCGTGTCCGTCGTGGTGAGCAGGGATGACCTCATGCCACCGGTCGTGCTCGGCGGAGGTGCCGTCAAAGGCGATCTGGCCATCGTCGAGCTCAATGATCCTGGTGAGCACTCCCTGGAGGGCACGGAGCTCGTGCGTGACGATGAGCATGGTCGCCCCACGCGCCGCCAGCCGGGCCAGGACCTGGCTGAGCACCTCCTGACTGGCAAGATCGACCCCCGCGGTGGGCTCGTCCATGATCAGCACATCCGGCTGGGCGGCCAGTGCCCTGGCGATCAGCACGCGGCGCTGCTGACCACCCGAGAGCGTGCTCACGTCGGCCTTGGCGCGATCGGCCAGGCCGACCAGGGCCAGGGACTGCGCGACCACCCGGCGGTCCTCATGGTTCATCCGGCCAAGCCAGCCCTGGTGGGGGAGCCGTCCGATCGCGACGATCTCGGCAGCGGTAGCACGCACCGACGCGGACAACGTGTGGCGCTGCGGCACGTATCCCAGGCGGGAATGGTCCCGGAAACGGTCGAAGGGTGTGCCAAAGAGCTCCACCGCGCCACTGATGTGGTTGTTCAGGCCCAGGATCCCCTTGACCATCGTTGACTTACCAGAGCCGTTGGGGCCAAGGATGGCGACAACCTCACCGGCCTGGATCTCGATGCTGACCCCGGAGACGACCGCCCGGTCGGCATAGCCGAAGGAGGTATCCCGCAGCGAGACGATGGCCGGCGAGCCGGCCGTCTGGATGGGAGTGGGCCCAGTCATGAGCACTCCTGCCCGGCCTGCAGCGCCAGCAGATTGGAGCGCATCACCTCGAAGTAGTCCTTGCCATCCGACGCGCTGGTCAGGCCCTCGAGCGGGTCGAGCGTGGCCACCTTGGCTCCGGCCTCACGGGCAACGGCCTGGGCTACCGCCGGGCTCACCAAGGTCTCGGCGTAGATCGTCTTGACGGAATGGGCGCGGGCATAGCTGCTGACCGCGGCGAGCGTGGCGGCCCTGGGCTCCTGTTCGGGGGCAAGGCCGTTGATCGCGATCTGTTGCAGGCCGAAGCGCTGGGCGAAGTAGCCGAAGGCGGAGTGGCTGGTGACGATCTCCTTGCGCCAGCAGTTGGCCAGACCGGCTGCGAAACTCCCCCTCAGCGCAGCGAGCTTGTCCTGGAAGGCCTTGGCGTTGTTCACATAGTCGGCCGCGTTGGCCGGGTCGAGGCTGGCCAGCTGCTGGGCGATCACCGTCGCGACGTCCGAGTAGCGCTGTGGGTCGAGCCAGAAGTGAGGATCAGTGGCGCCGGAGGTGGGCCCGCCGGAGGCCCTGGTCGGCGTGCCGATGCCTGGTTGGACCAACAGGTTCAGGTCCGCGGCCGGCGCCACGTCGAGGGCATGGTTGGCGCCCTCTGCCTGGACCGCAAGGTCGACCGCAGCCTGTAGACCTCGCTCGTAGACCACGAGCCTGGCCTTGCTCACTGAGGCGACCTGCCGTGGGGTGAGCTCGACATCATGGGGCTCGGCACCCGGTTTGGTCAGGTTCGTGACCGTCACGTGGCTGCCCCCGATCTCCTGCGTCGCGAACTGCAGTGGGTAGAACGACGCGACCACAGCCATCTTGCCGGAGCCCCCCAGCTGCCCGGCGTTGGCCAGAGGCGATCCGCAGGCGCTCAGGACCGTCGCGGTGATGACCGCGACGACGGCGATGGCCAGCCGAACAGGAGACCTGAGCTTTCGCGCCATCATGTCACTGATTATCAGTCTCAATGAGAATGATTGTCAAAAGCAGGACCGTCGGACGGCTCAGTGGTTGGGAAAGAGCTGCACCACTGCGAGGACGACCGCAAGCAGCAGCACGGCCAGCCGCATGATCCGTTCCGACCCGTTCAGGCGAGGCCATGAGAGAAAGAGCACCCATCCCACGAAAGCCGCCCCCAGGATCATCAGGGTGAATCCGACCGGGCCGTGGATGAAGACTCCGGTGACCAGCAGGGCGAGCAGGAGCAGGAAGGGCACGGCCTTTGGCATCTGGTTGAGCCGTGCGATCAGGGGCAGGCTGGCGCGTTCGATGCTGCTGCGCAAGGGTTTCGGCACCCGATGAGGCTACGGGAGTCGGTCTCGGACAAATGCGCCGGCGCGCACCGTTAGCCTTGTCCCATGGCCGCTACCTCCACCGTCGACACCGTTGTCAGTCTCTGCAAGCGCAGGGGCTTCGTCTTTCCCTCGGGCGAGATCTATGGAGGCACGCGCTCGGCCTGGGACTACGGGCCACTTGGTGTTGAGCTCAAGGACAACATCAAGCGCCAGTGGTGGAAGGCCATGGTCCAGCAGCGTGACGACATTGTTGGTCTGGACTCCTCGATCATCCTTCCGACCAAGACCTGGGAGGCCTCAGGACACGTGGCGACGTTCAGTGACCCGCTGACCGAGTGCCAGTCGTGCCACAAGCGCTTTCGGGCGGACCACCTGCAGGAGGCGGTGGCCGAGAAGAAGCATGTCGAGGACCCGGACACGATCGACCTCGCGACCATCGCCTGCCCCAACTGCGGCACTCGCGGTGCATGGACGGAGCCCAAGCAGTTCTCCGGCCTGCTCAAGACCTACCTGGGTGTGACTCAGGATGAGTCGGGTCTGCACTATCTGCGCCCGGAGACGGCCCAGGGCATCTTCCTGAACTTCGTCAACGTCATGGGCTCGGCCCGCAAGAAGCCCCCGTTCGGCATCGCCCAGATTGGCAAGAGCTTCCGCAACGAGATCACCCCGGGCAACTTCATCTTCCGGACCCGCGAGTTCGAGCAGATGGAGATGGAGTTCTTCGTCGTGCCCGGCACGGACGAGGACTGGCACCAGTACTGGATCGATACCCGCACCCAGTGGTATGTCGATCTCGGCATCAGCAAGGACAACCTGCGCCTCTTCGAGCACGCCAAGGAGAAGCTGTCGCACTACTCCAAACGCACCGTCGATATCGAGTATCGGTACCGCTTTCAGGGCAGTGAGTGGGGCGAGCTTGAGGGCATCGCGAACCGAACAGACTTCGACCTCACCACCCACTCCAAGGCCTCAGGGGCTGACCTCTCGTACTTCGACCAGACCACTGGTGAGCGCTTCACGCCATACGTCATTGAGCCCGCGGCGGGCCTGTCCAGGTCGCTGATGACCTTCCTGGTGGATGCCTACAGCGAGGACGAGGCGCCTAACACCAAGGGTGGCGTGGACAAGCGTGTCGTCCTGCGGCTCGACAAGCGGCTCGCGCCGACCAAGGTCGCCGTGCTGCCGCTGTCGCGCAACGCGGACCTGACCCCCAAGGCCAAGGACCTGGCTGCCCAGCTGCGCCAGCGCTGGACGATCGACTTCGACGACGCCGGGGCCATCGGCCGCCGCTACCGTCGCCAGGACGAGGTTGGCACCCCGTTCTGCATCACGGTCGACTTCGACACCCTTGACGACCTCGCCGTCACAGTCCGCGACCGCGACTCGATGGTGCAGGAACGGGTGGCCCTCGACCAGGTGGAGAGCTACCTGGCCGCCCGCCTGCTCGGCTGCTGAGCCAGGACCGGGGGACCATGACGGCTGTCCTTCCTCCGCTCCAGATCGGCCGCCACACGATTGCCTCGCCGGTGGTGCTTGCGCCGATGGCAGGCATCACCAACCGGGCGTTCCGCCGGCTCTGCCGACAGTATGGCGACGCCGGACTGGGGCAGTCCGGTGCCACCTCGCTGTATGTCAGCGAGATGGTGACATCGCGCGCCCTGGTCGAACGCACGCCAACCTCCATGCAGCTCATCGAGCACGACACCGACGAGAGCCCGCGCTCGATCCAGCTCTACGGGGTGGACCCGGCCACGGTGGGGGCCGCGGTGCGCATGCTCGTCAGCGAGGACCGGGCCGATCACATCGATCTCAACTTCGGCTGCCCGGTCCCCAAGGTCACCCGCAAGGGTGGTGGCGCTGCGCTCCCGTGGAAGACGGACCTGTTCCGTGCGATCGTCTGCCAGGCGGTCAAGGAGGCTGCGCCGTATGACGTGCCGGTCACCGTCAAGATGCGCAAAGGCATCGACTCCGACCATCTGACGTTCCTCGAGGCCGGCCGGATCGCCGAGGGGGAGGGGGTCGCCGCCATCGCGCTGCATGCGCGAACTGCAGCCGATGCGTACTCGGGTCAGGCGGACTGGCAGGCCATCCGGGCCTTGAAGGAGGTCGTTCGCTCCATCCCGGTGCTGGGCAACGGCGACATCTGGTCGGCCGATGACGCGCTCGCGATGGTGGAGCAGACCGGCTGCGACGGGGTCGTCGTGGGCCGAGGCTGCCTCGGGCGGCCCTGGCTCTTCACGGACCTCGCTGCGGCCTTCGCCGGCAAGACCGAGCGCGTTCGGCCAACCCTGGGACAGGTGGGACAGACCCTGCGGCGACACACGGAGTACCTGGCCGAGATCTACGCCAGCGAGGCGAAGGCGTGCCGCGACATCCGCAAGCATGTCGCCTGGTATCTCAAGGGTTTCCCGGCCGGGCATGACCTGCGTTATCGACTTGCGCTGGTCGACTCGATGGCCGCGCTCGATGACCTGATCGCCCTGATGGACCAGGACGCACCTTGGCCCGGCGAACCAGCCGAGGGCCAGCGAGGACGTGCGGGCACGCCTCGTCGGGTGGCCCTGCCCGACGGGTGGCTGGACTCGCAGGAGCTCAACGAGGCCTCCGCGGCCGTGGTCGCCGAGGCCGAGCTGTCTGTATCGGGCGGCTGACCCGTGGAGGTTCAGTCCCTCGGGTTCCGCAGCGACCTGATGCTCCTGCAGCTACAGGGAAGTCTGGTCGTTGATCGCGGGGACCATCTGGTCGTCCGTACCCCCGCGAACACCGGATTCCATTGGGGCAACTTCGTGCTGGCCGACCAGACATGGGTCGGCCGACCCCTTGCCAACCTGGTTGCTGTCTTCCACGCCGAACATCCGCGGGCAAGCCATCTGGCGCTGGGGGTCGATGGGGTTGATGGCCTTGTTTGGGGCGACGACCAGCTGGAGGAGTGCGGGCTCGAGGTCGAGCGCAGTGTGGTGATGACAGCGACCGAGGTGCAAGAACCGGCCCATCCCAGTGCCGAAGCCGAATGCCGGATGCTCGCCTCTGATGCCGACTGGGCCGCCGCTGTCGACCTGCACGCGGCGGAGCCCGGGACGTTCGACCCCGCGGAGAACCGCGACTTCACGGAACGCCGGATGACCGCCCGACGGGAGCAGCAGGAGGCGGGGCTGGGCGGCTGGTTCGGCGCTTTCGTTGACGGTGAGATGGTCTGTGGTCTGGGGC
>JBDTYK010000014.1:0-23109 GCA_040005715.1 Actinomycetota bacterium
GCCGCGCCCGTACCTGCCGCGCCCACGATGCCCGCAGCGACCGCGCCCCAGACTGAGCCCGAGCCCGTCCCGGATGTCGCCGTGGCCGTGATCGCCGCGCCCGTACCTGCCGCGCCCACGATGCCCGCAGCGACCGCGCCCCAGACTGAGCCCGAGCCCGTCCCGGATGTCGCCGTGCTCGTACCTGCTGCACCTGCGGAGCCTGAGCTCACCGTGCCGGTGCAGACCGTCACTGCCACCGCGCCAGTCGTCCCGACCCCGGCGATGACTCACGTTCCCAGCCCGGCGGCACTGGCCGGACGCTTGCATGGCAATGCGACCACGAAGCCCTCCGAGCACGGCAGGGTGGACGAGTCCGGGACGGTATTCGTCCGAACCACAGAGGGCGAGCGTGAGGTCGGGTCCTATCCCGGGGCCAGCCCAGCGGAGGCGCTGGCCTACTTCACCCGGAAGTATGACGAACTGGTCGCCGCCGCCGATCTCCTGCTTCAACGCGTGACCCACACGGACCTACCTGCACGGGACGGTTCGGAAGGGCTCACCAAGCTTCGGGAGCAGACCACCGAGGCTCACGTCGTGGGTGACCTGGCCGCTCTGGACGCCCGGATCTCCCAGATTGCCACAGCGGTCGATGCCAGGAAGTCCAGCGAGGGCGCTGAGCGCAGCGCTGCCCGCGAGGCGGGGAAGGCCAAGCGCGAAGAGCTGGTCTCGGAGGCGGAGAAGATCGCCGGTCAGGTGGAAACCAAGATCCAGTGGAAGACCAGCGGCACCCGCATGCGGGAGCTGCTGGATGAGTGGAAGTCCTTGCAGCGCACCGGTCCCAAGCTGGACAGGGCGTCCGAGACGGCACTTTGGCAGCGCTTCAGCGCGGCCAGAAACTCCTTCGACAAGGCCCGTCGGGTTCACTTTTCCCAGCTCGAGGACACGCAGGCCGAGGCCAAGGCAGCCAAGGAGAAGCTGGTCAAGGAGGCCGAGGCCCTTGCCACCAGCAAGGACTGGGCCCCGACGGCGACGGCCTTCAAGAAGCTGATGGACCGCTGGCGCGAAGCCGGTCGCGCATCGCGCACCGACGACGACGCCCTATGGGCTCGCTTCAAGACCGCGCAGGACAGCTTCTTCAACGCCAAGGATGAGCTCGTCGCTGCGGAGAACGAGGAGCTCAAGGCCAACCTGGTCGTCAAGGAGGCGCTCCTGGTCGAGGCTGAGGCGATCTTGCCCATTACTGATGGTGACGCCGCGCAGGCTGCCCTACGGATCATCGCCGAGAAGTGGGAACAGGCTGGCAAGGTCCCTCGTGCGGACATGGAGCGGGTCGAAAAGGGCATCCGCCGCGTCGAGCAGGCTGTTCGAGAGCACCACGAAAAGCGTTGGGCCAACGTCAACCCCGAAGCTGCAGCCCGGGCCCAAAGCCTGGTGGACCAGCTGGAGCTCGCGGTCGACGAGCTGCGCAGCGACCTCGAGAAGGCGGATGCGTCCGGTGATGCCAAGAAGGCTGCCGAGGCAAAGTCAGCCCTGGAGTCCCGTGAGCAGTTCCTGGCGCAGGCTCGTGCAGGTGTCCAGGAGTTCAGCGGCTGATCGAAAGGCTCGCGAAGCTGGTCGTTGGAGAAGCTCGCGAGCTAGAGAGTCTTTGCCGGATCGCTGGTTGGCTTGCCCCCGGTGATCCGGTAGACGTCGAACACGCCGTCTATCTTGCGGACCGCGCCGATCACGTGGTCGAGATGTCCGGGGTCCCCCATCTCAAAGGTGAATCGGGACACCGCAACTCGGTCGCGCGACGTGTGGACGCTGGCCGACAGGATGTTGACGTGCTGGTCTGACAGGACGCGGGTGACGTCCGAGAGCAGCCGGCTACGGTCCAGCGCCTCGACCTGCAGCTGCACCAAGAACACGCTGGCCGCGGAGGGCGCCCACTCGACCTCGACCAGCCGCTCAGGCTGTGAGAGCAAGGACTCGGCATTGGTGCAGTCCGAGCGGTGCACCGAGACACCACTGCCGCGTGTCACAAAGCCGATGATGGGATCGCCGGGCACCGGCGTGCAGCAACGGGCCAGCTTGATCCACACGTCGGCCGTGCCGACGACGACGACCCCTGAGTCACTGCTGCGCGGACGCAGGGCCGCCGATGGCGTGGTGGCTTCGGCGAGGTCCTCTATGGCACCCTCCTCCCCGCCCAGGGAGGTCACCAGCCGTCCGACAACGTGCTGCGCGGACACGTGGCCATCCCCGACAGCTGCATAGAGGCTCGAGATGTCTGGGTAGCGCAGCTCGGTGGCCAGACCGGTGAGCGTGTCGTGGGTCATCAGGCGCTGGAGCGGAAGCCCCTGTTTGCGCATCGCCTTGGCGATTGCGTCCTTGCCGTCGTCGATGGCCTCATCGCGGCGTTCCTTGGAGAACCACTGACGAATCTTGTTGCGCGCGCGCGGGCTTCTCACGAAGGTCAGCCAGTCCCGTGAAGGCCCGGCGCCGTCCGCCTTGGAGGTCAGGATCTCGACGACATCGCCGTTCTCCAGAGGGCTCTCCAGCGGGACGAGACGCCCGTTGACCCGGCCACCGATGCAGTGGTGTCCCACCTCGGTGTGCACCGCGTAGGCGAAGTCAACCGAAGTCGAGCCGGCCGGAAGGGCAATGACCGACCCCTTGGGAGTGAATACGTAGACCTCCCCGGCCCCGATCTCGAAGCGGAGGGAGTCCAGGAACTCCCCCGGGTCGGAGGTCTCTCGCTGCCACTCGAGCAGCTGCCTCAGCCAAGCCATGTCGTTGACCTGGCCGGCGTCCTGCTTGCGCCCCGCCTGCTTGGTGTCGCCGGGGGCGTCCTCCTTGTACTTCCAGTGCGCCGCGACACCGTACTCCGACCGACGGTGCATGGTCTGGGTACGGATCTGGATCTCCACCGGCCGGCCCTGAGGGCCGATCACCGTCGTGTGAAGCGACTGGTACATATTGAACTTGGGCATCGCAATGTAGTCCTTGAAACGCCCCGGCACGGGGTTCCAGCGGGCGTGCAGGGCGCCGAGGACCGCGTAGCAGTCACGCACCGAGTCCACCAGGACGCGCACCGCAACCAGGTCGTAGATCTCCTCGAAGTCGCGGCCGCGAACAATCATCTTCTGATAGACGGAGTAGTAGTGCTTGGGCCGACCGGTTACGACCCCTTTGATCCGGGCTGCGCCTAGGTCGGTCTGCACCACTTCACGAACCCCGGCCAGATACTCCTCCCTTGCGGGGGCGCGCTCAGCCACCAGCCTGACGATCTCGTCGTAAACCTTGGGGTAGAGGATCGCAAAGGACAGGTCCTCGAGCTCCCACTTGATCGTGTTCATGCCCAGTCGGTGGGCCAGCGGGGCGTAGATCTCCAACGTCTCACGGGCCTTGCGCTTGGCAGTGGCCTCCGAGACATAACGCCATGTGCGGGCGTTATGCAGACGATCCGCCAGCTTGATCACCAGGACACGGATATCGCGGGCCATGGCCACGACCATCTTGCGGACGGTCTCGGCCTGGGCCGCCTCACCATAGGTGACCTTGTCGAGCTTGGTCACGCCGTCAACCAGCATCGCGATCTCGTCACCGAAGTCGCCGGTCAGGGCCTCGAGGCGGTATTCCGTGTCCTCCACCGTGTCGTGCAGCAGGGCGGCGGCCAAGGTGGCCGGGTCCATGCCGAGCTCGGCAAGGATCGTCGTGACCGCAAGTGGGTGGGTGATGTATGGGTCGCCGCTCTTGCGCAGCTGGCCCTCATGAGCACGCTCAGCGGTGGCATAGGCCCGCTCGATGATCGACAGATCGGCCTTTGGATGGGTCGATCGAACGGTGCGCAGCAAGGGCTCCAGCACCGGGAATGAGTCGCTTCGCGGACCACCGAAGCGCGCAAACCGGGCCCGGACCCGAGAAGAGGTCGGAATCGGACTGGTGGGAAGGTCGGGCACAGGCACTGTCGAGGGCGTGGTCTGCCCGGGTACGCCGGTCACGATCTCCTCGCTCACAGGTCCAAGTCTATTGGCCCGCTACAGACACCATTGCGTGGACCGTTCGACCAGCCAGCTTGGTGCGCCCGTGAAGGAAGCCCAGCTCCACCAGGACCTCAACCGCCTCGACGCTGGCCCCGGTGCGCTCGATCAGCTCACAGGCGGCTGCTGCGGTTCCGCCGGTGGCCAGGATGTCGTCAATGACAAGGGCGCGCGCGCCAGGGACCAGGGAGTCGGTATGGATCTCGATGACGGCGCTGCCGTACTCAAGGTCGTACGTCTCACGATGGGTTGCGCTGGGTAGCTTGCCCTCCTTGCGAACCGGGACGAAGCCGATACCGAGCTCATAGGCAACGGCCGCGCCGAAGATGAAGCCACGCGCCTCGATCCCGACAACCACGTCCACCCGGTCGGCATACCGTCTGGCGATGTCCTGGACGACCGCCCGAAGGGCAGGTCCGTCGCCCAGCAGCGGCGTGAAGTCCTTGAAGGTCACCCCCTTGATGGGGAAGTCCTCAATGTCCCGCAGACGAGTGGCGACGACATCGGCGATGGCCGCCGTCAGGGGCGCAGGCTTGTTGTGAGCCGTCCTCAACAGACCTTCACCCATCTCAGCGCTTCGACTTCGGCGGCCGCTTGGGCTGGTTTCGCGGCCCGGTCTGCACATAGGGGTGCAGGGGCCGTCCGGATGCTGAGGTGCCGCTGGCTGCCGTGACCACCAGGGTGTCCTGGACACCTTCGCCATCGCTTCGCGGTCCGTTCAAAGATGTCACCGCGCTCTCCTGCCGGCCCTTGGTGCTCTGGTAGCGCTCAGCCTGTTTCCGGAGCTTGATCATCGCCGGCTCTCGCTCGCGCAGGTCGGCGAGCACGGGGGTGGCGATGAAGATCGATGAGTAGGTGCCCACGGCGATACCGATGAACAGGGCCAGGCTCAGGTCCAGCAGCGTGCCCGGGCCCAGAAGGAAGAACCCGATGAACAGGATCGACCCGACCGGGAGCAAGGCCACCACCGAGGTGTTGATCGAGCGGACCAGCGTCTGGTTGACCGCCTGGTTGGCGGCCTGCGAGAAGGACAGGTGTCCGCTCCCGATCGCCGCCTGAGTGTTCTCCCGGACCTTGTCGAAGACCACGACGGTGTCATAGAGCGAGTAGCCCAGGATCGTCAGGAACCCGATCACCGATGCGGGAGTGACCTCGAACCCGGCAAGGGCGTAGATCCCGACGGTGATGACCAGGTCGTGAGCCAGGGCGATCAACGCCGCCAGCGACATCTTCCAGGTCCGGAAATAGGCCGCCAGCACCAATGACACCAGAACGAGGAACCAGACGAGGGCGGTGAGGGCCTTCTGGCTGACCGAGGCACCCCAGGACGCACCGATCGTGGAGGCTGAGACCTTGTCGAGGTTGACCTTGAACTCGCTGGCCAGCGCAGTCTCGACCTTGGTGGTCAGGTCGTTCTCGAACTTCTCCGTCTGAACCCGAACCGTGCCCGAGCCGATCTTGGTGACCACCACGTCAGATCCGGTGTCCAGTGTTCCGAGGGCGGTCTTGCCGCGAGCCTCGAAGTTGTCCATGTTGGTGACAGATGACACCCGGAACTCAGAACCTCCGCGGAACTCCAGCCCAAGGTTGAGGTGACGCCCGAACAGGCCGATGGCGGCCAGGACGAGCATCGCCGCGGATACGGCATACCAGAGCTTCTGACGGCCGACGAAGTCGATCGAGCGCTTGCCGCTGTACAGGTCGTTGCCGAACTGGCTGAAGCTTCTCATGACTGGCTCCCCTGCGCCGCGGCACGCTGCGCAGCGATAGTGACTCGGCCGCGACCGCTGTACACGATGGTCCTCGCCCCAAGGCGTTCAGGATCCAGCCCGGACCACTTGTGACCACCGCCGAAGAACTTGGTGCCGGCCAGGATCGAGAGCAGCGGATGGGTGAACAGCATGACGACAACGATGTCCACGATGGTGGTCAGCATCAGCGTGAAGGCAAACCCGCGGACGTTGCTGGCCGCCAGGACGTAGAGGACCACCGCAGCCAGGAAGTTGACCCCGTCCGAGATCAGGATGGTGCGTCGGGCGCGGGCCCAGCCGGTCTCGACGGCAGCACGGAGCTGTCTCCCTTCACGGACCTCGTCACGGACTCGTTCGAAGTAGATGATGAACGAGTCGGCGGTGATACCGATGGAGACGATCAGACCGGTCACACCGGCCAAGGTCATTCGGAATCCGTAGGACCAGCCGAGGAGCGTGACCAACGCGTAGGTGATTGCCGCGGCGATGATCAGCGAGCTGACCGTCACCAGCCCCAACATGCGGTACTGCAAAAGGGAGTAGAGGACGACCAGGAGCAGGCCGATGAGGCCGGCAAGGAGCCCGCGCTGGAGCTGGTCGCCACCGAGCTGGGGACTGATGTCGTCCTGGGTCAGCACCTCGAAGGACATGGGCAGGGCGCCGAACTTGAGCTGGTCCGCCAGGACCTTCGCGCTCGCCGCGGTGAAGGTTCCCGAGATCTCCGCGTTGCCTGCGCAGATGGCCGACTGGGCTACCGGAGCCGAGATCACCTGGTTGTCCAGCACGATGCCGAACTGGTTGCGCGGGGTGGGCAGCGACACGATGCGGGACGTCACGTCGCAGAACGACTTGGTGCCCACGGAGTCGAAGGTGAGGACGACCTGCCACAGACCGGTCGAACCACCCTGCGTCTGCTTCTGGCCCGAGCTGGCGTCGGTGACCTCGGATCCCAGGACCTCTGCCGGGCCCAGGATGTACTTGGCCCGACCGTCAGCCGAGCAGGTGACCATCGGCTTGGTCGGATCGTCGACAATGGCCTGGACGTCCTTGGGGTTGCTGCAGTCCAGCGCGGTGTAGGCCTTACCCACCTCGGGGGTGATCCATGCCGGGTCGCTCGCGTTCACGGGCTTGGCGCCGGGCGTCGTGCCTGTGGACGTTGGCGTTGCGGACGGCCTGGGCGTCGGCGTGGGCGTCGTGGCCCTGGACAGCGCCTGCGGGAAGCCTGACTTGGCGCCCGTGGTGGACGTGGCCGTCGCCTTGGCCGTCGGCGTGGCCCCGCTGACCGAGGCCTTGCTGGTCGCCGTACCGGTTGGCGTGCTCGTTGCGGTGCCCGTAGGGGTGGGAACGGGGGCCGCCGGGGCGGCAGAACCCTCGACCAGTACCGCTCGGAAACGCAGCTGTGACGACTTCTGCAACGATGCGATCGTGGCCTTGTCAGGGGTGCCCGGCAGCGAGACGACGATGTTGCTACCACCTTGGGTGGTGACCTCAGCCTCTGCAATACCCGACCCATCCACCCGCTGGCGGATGATGTCGACCGCCTTGGTGACCTGACCCTCGTTGATCTTCTGGTTGCCGACGATCTTGGGCGCCAGGATCAGCTGAGTGCCGCCTTCAAGGTCGAGGCCCAGCTTGGGGGTGCGTTGAGCATCACCCCAGGTGCTGACTGCGGCCAGGAGCCCGTAAAGGCCGAAGACGATGACGATGAGCACTGAGAGGGTGCGCAAAGGCCCACGGTTGCGCGGATTGATTGCCACGAGGTGTCCTACTCGGAGAGGCTCGTCGGGTCCGACGAGGTGTCGTCGGCCCCCAGCTGGTTCGGTGCTGCTGAGATGACGTAAGGGCCGGCGATCGCTCGGCGGTTGAAACGAATGGTGACGCCGGGGCTGACCTCAAGGGCCGCGATCTCGTCGTCGAGGGCAGTGATCCTGCCGAGCATTCCCGATGTGGTCGTGACCTGGTCACCGACGCCGAGAGACGACTGAAGCCTCTGTGACTCCTTCTGCCGACGACGCTGGGTGATGAACATGTACCCGATCAACAACACGGGTAACGCGAAGATCAGCAGGTTCCCGGATCCGCTGCTCGATGATCCAGCCGCGACGAGCGAAGACATGAGTCAGTCCTTCATGAAGAGTTTGCGGGCGCATCCACAGGAACAATCTGGAGACGCAACAACGCCGGCACTAGGCCTAACGTCCGGGTGAGTCTATGTGAGCCGCCCGGAAGGGACTAACCCAGCGCGCCCACAGTGCCCAGATGTGACCAGGTCGCACCTCGGGTCAGCCGCCGAACCGCCCATCGCCGTCGATCAGCGGCAGCGCAAGGCGCTGTGGAGCCCGCACCTCAGACGGTGGGGTCAGGCCCAGATGTTGCCATGCCAACGGGGCCGCTGACCGCCCGCGAGGAGTGCGGATGATGAAACCCTCGCGCACCAGGAACGGCTCGGCGACAGTCTCAACGGTGTCGGACTCCTCCCCCACAGCCACCGCAAGCGTGCTCAGACCGACGGGACCCCCACCGAACCGGCGACACAGGGCCTCCAGCACCGCCCGGTCAAGTCGGTCCAGGCCACGGTCGTCCACGTCGAAAAGCTCCAGGGCGGCTTGCGCGGCTGCTTCATCGGCCACACCTCCGTGGCCATGCACCTGGGCCCAGTCGCGGACCCGGCGAAGAAGTCGGTTGGCGATACGGGGTGTGCCCCGCGATCGTCGGGCGATCTCGGTGATCGCGCCCTCGGTGACCTCAACCTTCAGCAGACCTGCCGAGCGACGCAGAATGGTCACCAGGTCCGAGACGGCGTAGAAGTCGAGGTGACCGGTGAAGCCGAATCTATCTCGAAGGGGTGCCGGCAGCAGACCCGAGCGGGTTGTGGCCCCCACGACGGTGAACGACTCAAGCTTCAGCGGTATCGCCGTGGCGCCAGGACCCTTGCCGACGACAACGTCGACCCGAAAGTCCTCCATCGCCAGGTAGAGCATCTCTTCGGCAGCGCGGGCCATCCGGTGGATCTCGTCCACGAACAGCACCTCACCCTCATCCAGCGACGTCAGGAGGGAGGCAAGGTCGCCCGCGTGCTGGATAGCCGGCCCACTGGTGATCCGGACCGGACGCCCCAGCTCGTTACCGACGATCAGGGCCAGGGTGGTCTTGCCCAGGCCAGGAGGTCCGGACAAGAGCACATGGTCAGGTGGGGTGCCGCGACGCTTGGCGGCTTCAAGCACGAGCGCCAGCTGGTCGCACACCCGGGTCTGCCCTGGGAACTCGCTCAGCCTGCGGGGACGCAGTGCCGCCTCGACATGGCGTTCGTCCTCGTCACCACCGGGGTCGACGATTCGTGCCGTCGCCTCGTACGAGGAGTCCCCATAGCCCCCGGGCGGCTCCTCTGAGTAGTCGCTCATCGGCCCAGCTCACGTAGGGCCGCGCGCAGCAGGGCCGAGACGTCTGCCCCTTCGCCCGCTTCGGGTTTGATCGTCTCGACCGTGTCCTCCGCCTGTCTGAGGGACCATCCCAGGCCGACGAGCGCTTCGCGCACCTGCTCGGACCAGTCGGCAGCTGCGGGCCGGGACGTGGGTGACGACGCCGCATCCGACGGCATACCGATCTTGTCCCGAAGCTCGAGAACGATACGTTCGGCACCCTTCTTGCCGATCCCGGGCACCTTCGTCAACGCGCTCAGATCACCACCGCTCACTGCTCGCCGCAGCCCGTCTGGTGTGTGGATTGTCAACATGGCCAACGCAAGCCGCGGCCCGACGCCAGAGACGGTCTGAACCAGGTTGAACACCGTCCGTTCGTCCTCATTGGCGAAACCGTAGAGCGTCAGTGACTCTTCACGAACAACCAGGGTGGTTGCCAGGAGGGCCTTGCCACCCGGGCTCAGGGAGGCCGCGGTCCCTGCGGTGGTGTGCAACAGCAGCCCTACCCCACCGACGTCGATCACCACGCAGTCAAGTCCGGCGGACAACACCACGCCAGCCACGGAGGAGATCATCGGACACCCGCATTCCTTGTCGTTGCCGACGCCTTCTGTTGCCGGGCGAGCTGGGCAGCAACAGCCTGCTGAAGACGATTCTCGGCGGTGCCGCGCCACAGGTGACAGATGGCCAGGGCAAGTGCGTCCGCGGCGTCTGCGGGCTTGGGAGGGGTGTCCAGTCTAAGGATCCGGGTGACCATGGCCGTGACCTGAGCCTTGTCTGCGCGGCCATTGCCGGTCACGGCAGCCTTGACCTCGGTCGGTGTATGCATGGCGAGCGGCAGACCCAGTCGCGCCGCCGCCAGCATGGGGACGGCCGATGCCTGCGCGGTGCCCATGATGCCCTTGATGTTGGCCTTGGCAAACACGCGCTCAACCGCCACGGCGTCGGGTTGGTACAGCGCCATCCACTCGTCGATCTCGGTCTGGAGGGTCAACAGCCGTTCGGCAGGGTCGTCCGAGGGTGGAGTCCGGACCACGCCGACAGCGATCATCCGCAGCGGCTTGCCGAGGGCTCCCTCCACGACGCCCAGACCGCATCGGGTCAGACCGGGGTCGACACCCAAGACACGCACGCTGAAAGCTCCTGACGTCGCCCGAACACCTGTTCGGATGAACCTACATCCAGTGGCCCCGCATCCAGGAGGCGACGCGCCGGAACCGGACGAAGGTGTGCCGGTGGCTTGCTCGCCAAGCAGGTTCAGTCTTCGTCGTCGTCCTCGAGGGCAGCCAGGATCTCGTCGCTGACGTCTCCGTTGGCCCAGACGTTCTGGACGTCATCGCTGTCCTCCAGGGCCTCAATGATCCGGAACATCTTCCTGGCGCCGTCGAGGTCGAGCTCGACCTCCACAGTGGGGACGAAGGACGCCTCCGCCGAGTCGTAGTCGATGCCCGCACCTTGGAGGGCGGTCCGGACGGCAACGAAGTCGCCTGGCCCGCTCACGATCTCGAAGGCCTCGCCGATGTCGTTGATCTCCTCGGCCCCGGCATCCATGACGACCTCAAGCAGGTCGTCCTCTTTCAGTTCACCCTTGGGAACGATCACGACGCCCTTGCGGGTGAAGACGTAGGAGACGCTGCCCGGGTCGGCAAACTGGCCACCGTTGCGGTTCAGGGCCGTTCGCACCTCTGCGGCCGCCCGGTTGCGGTTGTCCGTGAGGCACTCGATCAGGACGGCCACTCCGTTCGGGGCGTATCCCTCGTAGGTGATGGTCTGCCAGTCGGCACCGCCCGCGGTGGCGCCACTCCCCCGCTTGACCGCGTTGTTGATGTTGTCGTTCGGGACGCTGAGCTTCTTGGCCCGCTGGATGGCGTCGAACAGGGTCGGGTTGCCGGCTACGTCACCGCCACCAGTGCGTGCAGCAACCTCGATGTTCTTGATCATCTTGGCGAAAAGCTTGCCGCGTTTGGCGTCGATGACGCCCTTCTTGTGCTTGGTCGTCGCCCATTTGGAGTGCCCGCTCATTGTTCTCCCTCGCCTGCCAATCCGCCATGAAGTCCCGGCCGATCCTACTGATCGCCGCCCTGGTGCTCAGTGGAGGGCTGCGCGAACCATCTGGGCGAAGTAGTCATGGATGCGATGGTCCCCGGTCATCTCGGGGTGAAAGGACGTGGCCAGGAGGTTGCCCTGCTGGATGGCGACGACTCGTCCCGCTGCCGGACCCGACTCGACCGTGGCCAGGACCTCGACGGTGTCGCCCATGTCCTCCACCCAGGGGGCCCGGATGAATACGGCCCGGAAGGTCGCCGGGCGACCTTGCGGGGTGGCCGTCAGCGCGGCGATCCGCGGAATGTGCAGGTCCTCCTCGAACGAGTCGACCTGGCGTCCGAAGGCGTTGCGGCGCACGGTGATGTCCAGCCCGCCCAGCGTCTGCCAGTCGGGTCGGGAGTCGGCGATCCGGTCAGCCAGCATGATCATCCCGGCGCACGACCCGTAGACGGGCATACCGCCAGCAATGCGTTTGCGAAGGGGCTCCTGCAGGTCGAAGGCCCTCACCAGCTTGTCCATGGTGGTTGACTCCCCACCCGGGATCACCAGTGCGTCGACGTCGTCCAGCTCACGGGGGCGGCGTACGCCCGTTGCCTGGACATCGAGGGTCGAGAGGGCGTGGATGTGCTCACGCACGTCTCCCTGGATGGCAAGGACACCTATGCGGACGGGGTGGGGACTCACCCGCAAAGGGTATGCCGGGTCGTCCCCCGTCTCGCGCCATGTCGATTCTGTTGACCGCCCGACGCCCAGCCCCGGGAGGCGACCCTTCGGCCATCGTTGGCTGACACGTTTCACGTGCCCGGCCACCGTTGGCTGGGTTGTTTCGTGACGAGCGCTGCGACAACCGCCGGCCATGAAACAAACCGGCTAGCGCGCAGCTCGGGTCACTGACCGCCCCTTGGCACGACGAGTTCCCATTTGCTGCTCCACATCGGTAGGGACCGGGACCCTCCCATCCACATGAGTCATCCGATGGATCGGCCGAGCTGTCCACAAGCGAGAGGCTGCCCCCATGAACGATCTGCTGCTCGCCCGACTAAGCGCCCAAGGCGGTCTGCTGACGGCGCTGGAGGCGCACGAATGCGGCTACACCAACGTCGGCCTCCACAGACTCGTTGCTTCCGGTGACCTGTACCGGGCCCGGTCGGGCTGCTTCGTCGACGGCCGGCTATTGGTCCATGCCTCTCCCGAGACGCGACACGCGCTGACGGCTCAAGCCGTATCCCGCGGCTATCGGCAGGCTCATGCCATCAGCCACGCATCAGCCTTGGCGGTTCATGGTCTGCCGCTCCTGAACATTTCGGCAGACGTGGTGCATCTGTCGCTGACCGGACCAGGCTTCCCGAGGACCCTCAAGGGGCTCCGGGTTCACCCCGAGCTGCCCGACACGGTCACTCGAGTATGTGACGCGAGCCGCGTCGTGCACCCTGCCGTCGCGGTCGTCCAGACGGCCGCGTTCTCTGGCGTCACTGCTGGTGTCGCCGCTGCTGACGCAGCGCTGCACGCCGGGCAGGTCACGAAGGGCGATCTCGAGATCGCCCTTCGTGTGGCCCGTTTGGGGCCCGGCAGAGGGGATGCCCGAATCGCCGTTGAGGTCAGTGATGCGCTGGCAGAGTCCCCCGGTGAGTCGTGGGCGCGAGTCCTGTTTGTGTCGCTGGGAATGCCGAGGGTTGATCTTCAGGTGGAGATCCGTGACGAACGTGGGCGTTTCGTGGGTCGGGTGGACTTCTTGTTCCGGGCACAGAGGACCATCGTGGAGTTCGACGGCCTGGTCAAGTACGGCGGCGCCAACGGGCGACAAGCACTGATCGACGAGAAGCGGCGCGAGGACGCGCTGCGGTCGCTGGGTTATCAGGTGGTGCGCCTGACCTGGCGAGATCTGCACGACCCTGGACTGGTCGACAACCTGATCAGGAAGGCCTTTGCCCGAGCGCCTGAGCGTCCGGACCCGGCTCGGCATTGAACGAAGTCCGGCGGCCTTGAGCGGTCGTTAGCTGGTTTGTTGCATCAGACGCGAAAAACGGAGTCGCCGCGATGAAACTAACCAGCCAACGAAGCCGGCAGCAGGCGCTGGGTCGGGCTCAGAACGGGTGTCAGCGCGCTGGAAGGGGCCAAGGGGACCAGCGAGGGGTAGTGAAGGGCCGGCTACCAGCCACGCGTGGACAGATGCTGGCCCTCCCCCAGCTCTGCCACGCTGATCCCGACCATCGCCTCGCCGAGGCCACGGGAGACCTTGGCGATCACGTCGGGATCGTCGAAGAAGGTGGTCGCCTTGACGATCGCCTCGGCACGCTGTGCGGGGTTACCCGACTTGAAGATGCCCGAGCCCACGAACACGCCCTCAGCGCCGAGCTGCATCATCATGGCTGCATCGGAGGGTGTCGCAATGCCGCCGGCGACGAACATCACCACGGGCAGCTTGCCGGTCTCGGCAACCTCCTTGACCAGCTGGTAGGGGGCCTGGAGCTCCTTGGCCGCGACGTAGAGCTCGTCCTCGCTCATCGAGGACAGGCGTCGGATCTCGCCGCCGATCATGCGCATGTGCATCGTGGCGTTGGAGACGTCACCGGTGCCGGCCTCGCCCTTGGAACGAATCATCGCGGCGCCCTCGCTGATCCGGCGAAGGGCCTCACCCAGGTTGGTGGCGCCGCAGACGAAGGGGACGGTGAACTTCCACTTGTCGATGTGGTTCGCGTAGTCAGCCGGGGTCAGCACCTCGGACTCGTCGATGTAGTCCACGCCCAGGCTCTGCAGAACCTGCGCTTCGACGAAGTGACCGATCCGTGCCTTGGCCATGACCGGGATCGACACCATCTCGATGATGCCCTGGACCATGTCGGGGTCGCTCATCCGCGAGACCCCGCCCTCGGCCCTGATGTCAGCTGGCACCCGCTCGAGAGCCATCACCGCAACGGCGCCGGCATCCTCGGCGATCTTGGCCTGTTCGGGGGTGACGACATCCATGATGACGCCGCCTTTGAGCATTTCGGCCATGCCGCGCTTGACACGTGAGGTGCCGGTCGCAGGAACGTTCGCGGGGGTGGTCTCTTGCGCTGACAAGACAGTGCCTCTTCCGGGTGTCACGCATGGGTTTGGGGAACAAACCCATGCTAGACGGTATGTAGGTGCCCGCGTCTTTCGGGCCGGGGCACCGCTCACACTGTCGCTTGTCGTCCGACCCCACGTCCGAGCATCGGTAGACCCGTGATCGAGACGGGCCGCAGAGGTCCTCGGTTGCTAGTCGTCAGACGCCCCGCCCGAGCATCGGTAGCTCGTCGTCGATCTCGAAGGTCTCAGGAAGCCCTGCATGCCCGGCCAGACGGAACAAGCGCACGCCTGGTTTGCGCCGCACCCGCCGCACGTCGATGACGGCGTCATTGTGGAACCGCCGGGCGAGCTGTACCCGCTTGTTGGCAGCAGCCAGGCGCTCGAGCATCGGCTCGGACACCATCTCGTCCTCACGCAGGTTCCGCAGGGCCTCCTCGCCGAGCGCCGCCTCGAGAGCCTCGGTCAGGTCGCTCTCGATGGCTTCCCGGACTGTGTGGGGCTCCGCATCGGCCTCCAGTGAGTCGGATGCAGCACCAGCCAGCAGCAGGGCGCTGGCCGGGTCAAGTGATCCTGAGTTCGCCAGCTCGAGAGTTGCTTCGGCGCGGCGCACGAGCTGTGCGTCAAGGGCACTGAGCGCGCCCTCGACCCGAGAGTGCAGACGGTCCAGCCGGGCCGCGCCATACGAGAGGTACCAGGCGATCAGAACGGCGATCGCGATCCCGCCGACGACCCAGCTGATGTCCATCACATGCCTCCTGGGGTTCTTCCGGTGCGCAGCAACCTGGCCCAGAGCGACTCCGGCGGGCCGGAGGGGTGCGCCGAGGACGCGCCCAGCGTGACCGTCTCATAGACCGCCATCACATCCGACGCGACCACCGACCAGTCAAAGACATCGGCGCGCTTGCGCCCGGCGGCGGCCAGCTCTTCACGCCGTACGGGGTCCAGCAGCAGCCCAACGGCCGCCCTGGCAAGGTCAACCGGGTCCTCGTTTCGGAACATCTCACCGGCCTTGCCGCCGTCCAGGACCCTTGAGAAGGCCGGAAGGTCGCTGGCCAGCACGGTCGCCCGGGCACTCATGGCCTCGATCAAGATGATGCCGAAGCTCTCACCCCCGGTATTGGGTGCAAGGTAGAGGTCAACCGATGCCAACAGTCTGGCCTTGTCCACGTCACTGACCGGGCCAAGGAACTCGCATGCCGCGGCTGCGTCCGGAGTCATCCGCTGGCGGACTGAGTCCGGGTCGCCAGGTCCGGCGATCAGGAGCCTGACACCGGGGATCCGGCTCACGATCTCCGGCAGCGCCTGCGCGAGCAACGGCATACCCTTGCGTGGCTCTTCCATCCGTCCCAGGAAGGCAACCGTGGGTCGCTCTGGCGTGCCCACCCAGTCGGGTTGACGCTCGGCCGACGCGAACCGCTCGACGAACACCCCGTTGGGGATCACCACCGCGTCACCGCCGAGATGGGTGGTCACGGTCCGCCGGGCATCTTCGGAGACGGCAATGCGGGCACTGATCTTCTCGAGGCTGGGACGCAACAAGGGGTATGCCGCCTGCATGGCTCGTGAGCGCAGGTTCGAGGTGTGGAAGGTGGCCACTATCGGCCCGTCCACCGCCCAGAGGGCGAGAACCGACACGCTCGGGGCCACTGGCTCATGGATGTGGACGACGTCGAAGCGACCCCCGTCGACCCACCGGCCGACGCGTGCTGCAGTGACTGGCCCAAACGAAAGTCGAGCAACAGAACCGTTGTAGCGCACCGGAACGGCCCGACCCGAGCTGACGACGTAGTCCGGCAGAGGCGTGTCATCATCCGCCGGCGCCAGGACGCTGACGTGATGACCTTGCCCGATGAAGTACTCGGCGAGGTCGCGCACATGCAGCTGCACCCCGCCAGGCACGTCGAACGAGTAAGGGCTGACGATCCCGATCCTCATCTGCTCTGCCCGGCCCGGTCGGATGCATGCTCGTCCACGAGGTCCTTGCTGAAGACCCTCTGCATCATGTGCCAGTCGTGCGTGTGCGCTCGGACCGCCTGCCCGAGCACGTCGGCACAGGACTGGGTCATCGCCTGCACCTTCTCGCGGGTGGTGCCCTGCGCCGGTACCTCAACTGCGTCGTGGAAGGTCACCACGGTCCGCCAGCCATGTCCCCGCGGGTTCGGCTCGTAGTGCACGGTGCATGGGTAGAGGACGGCGCCGGTATTGAGCGCCAAGGCGGCCGGACCGACGGCCATCCGCGCCCGCTGGCCGCAGAAGTCGACCTCGATGCCGCCATGGGTCAGGTCGCGGTCGGCCAGAAGCGCCACCAGCGCTCCGGCCTTGCAGGCCTTGGTCAGCTCACGGAAGACGTCACTGCCTGTGGTGAGCGGGATGATCCGCATGCCGAGTCCCTCACGGAACCCGACGAACTCGTCGAAGAGCTCCTCCGGCTTGAGCCGCTCGGCCACGGTGGTGACCGGCGCCAGCTGGGTCGTGGACCATGCACCGCCGAAGTCCCAGTTGCCCATGTGTCCGAGGAAGATGACCGCCGATCGCCCCGACTGGAGCTGGGCACGGACCGGGCCGTCGCCGACTGCGCGCACTCCCCCGACCAGGTCTTCGACGCTGCAGTCGGGGAGCCGGAAGGAGTCGCACCAGTAGCGCAGGTAGGACCGCATTCCGGCCCGCACCAGCGCATTGAGCTCGTCTGGAGTCAGCTCGGGCCGAACGGTGGCGTAGTTGCTGCGCATTCGCTCAACGCCCTTGCCACGTCGCCGCCAGGCGACATCGGCGAGGAGGTCGAACGAGCTGTAGGCAAGGCGGGCCGGCATCCGTCGTACGAGGGACCAACCTGCGCGGTAGCCGGCGAGCGTGGCACGATCAGCGAACCTGCTCACGCGACGCCGAACGCCTGTCGACGCACCTCGAGCATCCGCTGTATCACCGTGATCAGGCTAGCCAGGGCCAACAAGCTCAGCACGACGGTCAATAACACCTCTGGGGCCCCAAGTCCGACCAGACCGGTTGCGGTCAGCACCACGACCAGTCGCTCGGCCCGCTCGGCGATGCCGACGTTTGCGGTCATTCCCAGACCCTCGGCCCGAGCCTTGGCATAGCTCACCACGCTGCCCAGGATCAGGCAGGCCAGCGCGAGGGCGGCCAGAGAGGGTGTGGCGCCGTCCCCGGCGTACCAAAGCACGAGGCCCCCGAAGATGGCGCTGTCTCCAACCCGGTCAAGGGTCGAGTCAAGGTAGGCGCCCCACTTGCTGGAGCGTCCGGACAGGCGGGCCATGACTCCGTCGAGAGTGTCCGAGAAGGCGAAGACCACGACGACGATCGTCCCCCAGAAGAACTCGTGGCGAGGGTAGAAGCCCAGCGCGCCCACGCAGACGCCAATGGTGCCCACGATGGTCACGACGTCTGGGCTGATACCCAGCTTGAGGAACAGCCTGGCCAGAGGCGTGAAGAGCTTGGTGAAGAAGGCGCGCGCGAATCGGTTCAGCATGATGGGCCCAGAGTACTGACCCGCCCGCGTGGGTTGTGCCGGCGCGCGTGAGGCGCGAGTGTGTCGCCATGAGCGCCAAAGGTTCCGCCAGCACGCCAGTCCCGCAGGCCAGCGCTCCGGAGAACATCCGCAACGTCGTGCTTGTCGGGCACAGCGGTGCGGGGAAGACAACGTTGTTCGAGCACCTCATCGCCGCCACGACCCCTGACTACCGGGCCAAGCCCGTCCTGGACGAACGCTCCGTCCAGCTTGCCGTCGCCTGTCTCTCTCACGAAGGCATCGTGCTCAACCTGCTTGACACCCCTGGCTATCCGGACTTCGTCGGAGAGCTGCGGGCGGGTCTGCGCGCGGGCGACGGGGCCCTGTTCGTGATCTCCGCCGTCGACGGTGTCGACGGCGCCACCATGTTGTTGTGGGAGGAGTGTGCGGCGATCGGGATGCCTCGAGCCGTCGCCGTGACCAAGCTTGACGCGGGACGATCCGACTTCGAGGACACGCTGGCGATCTGCCAGCGGGTCTTCGGGGAGGGCGTGTTGCCCCTGTACCTGCCACTGCATGCCGACGACGAGGCGATCATCGGCAACATCGGTCTCCTGTCCCAGCAGATCTACGACTACAGCTCGGGCGAGATGATGGCCCACCCCTCCGACAGGACTCACCAGGAGCTCATCGAGGGCTACCGGTCCGACCTGATCGAGGCGATCATCCAGGAGTCCGAAGACGATACGTTGCTCGATCGGTACCTCGGTGGTGAAGAGGTCGACATCGACGTCTTGGAGGCTGACCTGCTGACGGCGGTCTCACGTGGCCGGCTCCACCCGGTGATCCCCGTGTCCACCGAGACTGGTGTCGGCACCGTCGAGCTGCTCCATCTGCTGACCGCGGCTTTTCCAGCCCCCACGCTGCACCCGCTGCCGGCGGCGATGACTCCCAACGGCCGCCCCCTGTCCCCCCTGCAGTGTGATCCGAACGGGCCCCTGGTGGCCGAGGTCGTACGCACGACGAGCGATCCGTATGTCGGTCGGGTCAGCGTCGTGCGCGTGTTCAGCGGAACGCTGCGACCGGACTCGGTCGTGCACGTCTCGGGCCACCTCGATCGCCTCGAGGCCGGCGAGCGACTCGCTGGGCACGCCGGACATGACGAGGATGAGCGTGTTGGGCTGCTCTCCTCGCCACTGGGAGATGTACTCCGGCCCAAGGGCGTGGCCATCGCCGGGGACCTGTGCGTGGTGGCCAAGCTCACAAAGGCCGAGACCACCGACACGCTGAGCAGCACGGACTCTCCGGTCCTGGTCGAACCGTGGATGTTCCCGGACCCCTTGTTGCCGGTAGCGATCAACGCCGCCACCAAGTCTGATGAGGACAAGCTGGCCGGTGCCCTTGCACGACTGGTCGCCGAGGACCCCACCATGCGCCTCGAGCACAACCCTGAGACTCATCAGGTCGTTCTTTGGACCATGGGCCAGGCTCATGTGGACGTCCTGCTCACGCGGCTGCGCGAGCGTTACGGCGTCAACGTCGAGACCGTTCCCCTCCGGGCGGCGTTGCGCGAGGCCTTCGTCGCAACCGCAAACGGTCACGGGCGCCACGTCAAGCAGAGCGGAGGACATGGCCAGTACGCCGTATGCGACGTCATCGTCGAGCCTCTGGAGCGCGGTGCGGGCTTCGAGTTCGTCGACAAGGTGGTGGGAGGGACTGTCCCACGCCAGTTCATTGCCAGCGTCGAGAAGGGAATCCGCATCCAGCTCGGGAAGGGGTGCATCGCCGGCTTCCCGATGATCGACCTACGGGTCTCCCTGACCGGGGGGAAGTCCCACTCGGTGGACTCCAGCGACATGGCCTTCCAGACCGCGGGAGCACTCGCACTCAAGGACGCGGCCACACCCGCGACCGTGACCCTGCTCGAGCCAGTCGAGTCGGTCACCGTAGTGGTCGCCGATGAGTACGTCGGGGCAGTGATGACCGACCTGCAGACTCGAAGGGGTCGCGTAGTCGGAACCGAGCCGGAAACTTCCGGACGCAGCACGATCAGGGCCGAGGTGCCACAGACCGAGATCACCCGCTATGCCATCGACCTGCGTTCGGTCTCGCATGGAACCGGCGTCTTCACCCGGACCCCGCACGGCTACGAGGCGATGCCGGCGAACCTGGTCCAGGGCTACCTGTCCAGCTGACAGGGCTCCCGGGCTGTTGGCCTGCCTGCCGGACCTCAAGATCGTCTCGCTGACCTTGACCTCGTAGTACCTCCCAGGGGTGCTGACTTGCCTCTCACTCCACTGACACACAACTCGTCCGGAGGCCTGTGTCAGTCTGGGTTGACAAGGTGGGCGTTGTCAGTCTAAACTGACACCATGGAAATCAACCTGACAGCAGACCTGCAGCCGGATGATCCCGCCGTCGGTCTGCGTGCCGTAGGCGCCCTGCACCGCCTCGCCGAAAAGGTCGAGGCGAGCAACGTCAAGCTCGCCCGAGACCGCGGCTGGTCATGGGAGCAGATCGGCGACGCGCTCGGGGTCTCCCGTCAGTCGGTGCACGCAAAGTACGGAAGGAGAGGTTGAGAATGATCACTCGGCTCAGCGTTGACGCCAGGAAGGTGGTCTTGACGTCTGCGGCGGACGAGGCCCGGCGAAGAGGTGACCGGCGCCTTGGCACCGATCACCTCCTACTCGGACTTCTCCATTCCGCTGACTCCAAGGTGGCCAGGGCACTCGGGACCGACCTTGAGTCCGCCCGGGCAGCCTCGGATGCCCTCGACGTGGCGGCACTGGCCGCAGTCGGCATCGATGTCGTTCAGCTGGGCGACGCGCCACGGCCCGTCTTCGCTCGCCGGCTCCTGCCCCTGACATCCGGCTCCCGGACAGTGATGAAGGCTGTAGTGGACCAGACCCGTCAGGCCGGACTCAAGCGCATCGAGTCCCGACAGTTCCTGCTGGCCCTTCTAGACCGGGAGCGTCCAGATCCGGCTGCCGAGCTGCTGAGGGCACTGGGCGTTGATCCCGCAGAGGTCCGCGAGCGCCTCGGGGGCGCCGCTGAATGATGCCCTGGTCACGGCGAGTGTGCGGGGCTGCCCAGCCCAATGCCCCACCTTGGCGAGTCCATGCACGACCCATCTGAGGAGCTCGCTGTGGCCAAGCCTCGGACCCTTGCTCAGTTCAGGCCGCTCAAATGGCGCGAAACGGCTCGAGAAACCGGCCTGAGCTGAGCAAAGCGGCCTGAGCTGAGCAAAGCGGCCTGAGCTGAGCAAAGCGGCCTGAGCTGAGCAAGCAAAGCATCAGACGCGGCAGGCTGGCGTGCCTCCCGGCAGCCGGTAACGGTGGGCCGACACCCAGGAGTAGACGCGCGCGGCCAGCCATGAGACCCCGGGAGCGACCAGCAACACGCCAACAGGCCGCCAAACGAGGTGACCTGCGCGGAGGGCTGCGGCGATGGCTGCGTGACCGCTGGCAACCCGACCGTCTTCGCTGACCCACTGGACCGCGGCCCGGCACTGATCCTCGGTAAGACCCAGCTGGACCAGGTCGAGCTGCTGCCAGGGAGCGACCGTGGTGAAACCTTCCCTGACCACCCAGCGGTGCAGCAGGCGGGCCGACGTGGTGCAGAACCCGCATTCCCCGTCGAAGATCACCACCGGCAGCGACGCCTTCGGCCTCATGGCAACCTGCTCATGTGCTCAGACGCCCGGCCACGCGTCAACGAGCCGCCCGCGAACTTCCTCGAGGAGCATCGGAAGGGCTTTGGTCTGCCCGATGATGGGCAGGAAGTTCGAGTCACCGCCCCACCGCGGGACGATGTGCTGGTGCAGATGGGCTCGCACGCCAGCACCGGCAACAGCGCCCTGGTTCATGCCGATGTTGTAGCCCATGGGCAGCGAACAGGACTCCAGGGCAATCAGACTCGCCTTGGTCAGGGCGCTGAACTCGAGGGTCTCCTCATCGGTCAGGTCGACATAGAGCGAGACATGGCGGTAGGGACAGACGAGCACGTGACCGGGGTTGTACGGGAAGAGGTTCATCACGACGTAGCCGGTCTGCCCACGATGCACGATCAGGCCCTGCTCGTCGTCCTTGCCTACGACCGAGCAGAAGGGGCAACCGGCCCCGGCATCATCGGTCGGGCGCTCACCGTTGATATAGGCCATCCGGTGCGGGGTCCACAGTCGCTGAAACCCGTCGTCGACGTGGGCAAATTCGAGCGGCGACTCGAGCTCCGGGCTCTGGCGGCTCTCATCCTGCGTCATGGTGCAAATCCTATGCATCCCGCCTCAGACCGCCGCGACGACCATCCACCGTGCACCCAGGCCCAGCGCGCCGACTGTCACGACAAGGAAGAACCCGACCCAGACGATCGCCGGGACCATCGTGAGCCTGGCCAGCTGGTCGGCATCGGAGGTTCTGGCCCCGGTGCGACGCCGCAGGGTCTGCAGCTCAAGGACGGGGCGGGGCGCGGCGAGCAGGAGGAACCACGTCAGAACGTAGGCGAAGGCGGACTGCACCTGCGGAGTGAGCCACCAGGACACACCGAACACCACCGCCGCACTGACCAGGATCGACCACAGCCCAAACCAGTTGCGCACCTGGATCAACAACAATGCCAACAGGATCAACAACGCCCACAGGAGCCCAACAGACCGGTGATGGGCTAGCAGCGCCGCTGCCCCCAGACCGAGCAGGCCCGGGCCGACGTACCCCGAGGCCGCCGTCAGGATCATGCCGGGCCCCTTGGTTCGTCCCGCCGAGACGGTCAACCCCGAGGTGTCCGAGTGCAGCCGTATGCCGTGCAGCCGCCGTCCCGACAGGAGCGCGGCGAACCCGTGTGCCGCCTCGTGCGCGATGGTGACGACATGGCGGGTGAGCGACCAGGCGCCTGGCACCCAGACCAACAGGAGGGCGATGAACGCGGCGAGAGCGACAACCCGACCCGGTGGGGCCGGCTGGGTCGTCAGCGCGCGATGCCAGACCTCGTTGAGGATGTCCACGGTGAGCTTGCTCAGACCTGTTTGCGGCTCTCGACAGCTTCGACTATCTCCGCGATCGCCTCGGCAATCGGGACGCCATTCTTCTGGGTGCCGTCCCGGTATCGGAACGAGACCGCACCGGCCGACCGGTCATCCTCGCCGGCGATGAGCATGAACGGGACCTTGGACTTCTGTGCGGTCCGGATCTTCTTCGGGAACCGGTCGTCAGACGTGTCGATCTCGACACGAACCTTCTTGGCCTTCAGCTGATCTGAGATGTCGAAGAGATAGTCGTTGAACTCCTCGGCCACCGGGATGCCCAGGACCTGGACCGGAGCCAGCCACGGCGGGAACGCGCCCGCGTAGTGCTCGGTCAGGACGGCGAAGAAACGCTCGACCG
>JBDTYK010000015.1:0-22845 GCA_040005715.1 Actinomycetota bacterium
CGACCTGACCGAGTCGTCAGTCAGCTGGTCCTCGTCGAGGTTGAACACGTAGAGGAACGGCTTGGTCGTCAGCAGGGAGAGCTCGCGAATTGCCTCAAGGTCCACCCCTGACGCCTCGCCCGCGGCATACAGCGTGTTCCCGGCCTCCAGGACCTTCTGGGCAGCAAGGGCGTTGTCGAGCACGGACTTCTTGGCCTTGTTGACCCGAGCGTCCTTCTCCATCCGCGGCACGGCCTTCTCAAGGGTCTGCAGGTCGGCCAGGATGAGCTCGGTGTTGATCGTCTCGATGTCGCCCTGAGGGCTGACCTCGCCGTTCACGTGTACGACGTCGTCATCCTTGAATGCGCGGATCACCTGGCAGATCGCATCGGCCTCGCGAATATTGGCCAGGAACTTGTTGCCCAGGCCCTCGCCCTCGGAGGCGCCCCGGACGATGCCCGCGATGTCGACGAAGGAGACCGTTGCCGGCACCAGATGCTGGCTGTCGAACAGCTTGACCAGCACCTCGAGCCGGGGGTCGGGCAGCGCCACCATGCCGACGTTGGGCTCGATCGTCGCGAAGGGATAGTTCGCCGCGAGGACGTTGTTCTTGGTCAGGGCATTGAAAAGGGTGCTCTTGCCGACGTTGGGCAGGCCGACGATGCCAATAGTGAGTGCCACAAAGACAGGAGTTTAGTGGTCAACCGCAAGGTATGACGCCACGCACCTCACGGGTCACGGCAGAAGCTCGAGATCCACCCCGCTGCCGACCGGCCCAGGCGGCGCGAATAGCTCGCCTGACGAGCCTCAACCTGTGCTCAACAGCCGCTGCGGGCCAGGTCGGTGTCGTTCACTGCGCCACCCGAAACCTCATGCCGACCGACAGGTTGACCGACGTGTCGGGCGGCGGCTGTCGGTGGAGTCTGCGACGGTATGACGCATGGAGATCCTGATGACTGCAGTGGTGGGGTTGTTGGTTGGCGCTGTTGCGGCGGGGGTCGTGTCCCGCGTCCTTTTCGAGGGGCGTTCTGCCGCAGTGGCCACCGAGCGTGACCTTTTGCGTGAGCGAGTGATCGACCTGGAGGCTGCAGTCGCCGACGACGCCCAGACCGCCACCATCCTGGCTCCCCTGCGCGATGCACTCGTTCGGGTCGAGCGGCAGGTCGGCACCCTTGAGCGTGACCGTCAGGCCCAGTTCGGCGAGCTCGGCGAGCGCCTCGGCCACGTCACCTCCACCACCAACGCCCTGCGCGAAGCCACGGCTACCTTGGCCGGGTCACTCAACGCATCCACCATCCGCGGGACCTGGGGTGAGGTGCAGCTGCGTCGCGTCCTCGAGCACTCCGGCATGCTCGCCCGCTGCGACTTTGACGAGCAGGTGACCGCTGTGAGCAGTCACGACCGGGGCGTGCGCCCCGACGTTGTGGTCCACCTCCCCGGCGACAAGGCGCTGGTCATCGACTCAAAGGCGCCCATGACGGCCTTCCTTGCCGCGCAGGCCGATTCGCTCGACCCAGTTGAACGCACCCGTCTGCTGGGCGCCCATGCGACCTCATTGCGCGGACACGTCGAGTCACTCGCCGCAAAGGCCTACTGGTCGGCGTTCACGACCACGCCGGAGATGGTCGTCTGCTTCGTTCCCGGTGACGCGATCCTCGCCGCGGCGCTCGGCGCCGACCCGACCCTCTACGAGCACGCCATGAGCAAGAAGGTCGTGCTCGCGTCCCCGGGAACGCTGCTGGCGCTCTTGCGAACGGTCGCCTTCACCTGGCAGCAGGACGCCCTGACGGCCAATGCACAGGCCCTGCTCCAGCTCGGGAATGAGCTGTACGCACGACTGGGCACGCTGGGCTTGCACGCCAAGAGGATGGGATCCTCGCTGCAGAAGTCCGTCGAGAGCTATAACGCACTGGTCGGTGCGCTGGAGTCTCGGGTGATGGTCACGGCCCGCAGGATGAACGACCTGGGTCTGGCAGATGCACCACTGGACACCATCGAGCCCGTCGAAACCGCGCCCCGGCTGCTGAGCGCGGCTGAGCTGATCGTGGCATCCAGTTCGGAAGACGCGGACTCGGACGTACTTGGCTCGGGCATTTCGCGGCCCGAGCTGGACCTTGGCCAGGTTCGTGCCCTCGGGCAGGGACGTGAGGGCGCCAAACCCCGTTCAGCTTAGCTCTTGGGTCGCCGGCCCTCCGTTTGCGACCGGCAGATCCGTCACCCGTGATGGGTCATTGACCGGCGAGATCTGGCCGTTCAATGGCCGGTCCAACGCGCCCTTGAGCTAGTGAAGTGAGCCAGAGTCGTGGCGCAACGTCGTGGCCTCGAAACCCGACCGTGCCTTGAAGTCGCGCCGCAGCTCGTGTGGCAGGGAGAACAGGACACTTTCCTCGGCCGCTGACACCGGCTGGACATCCTCATAGCCACGCTCGGCCAGGAAGGCCAGCACGCCGCGCACCAGCACCTCGGGCACGCTCGCGCCACTGGTGACGCCGACGGTGCCCACTCCTTCGAGCCACACGGGATCGATCTCGTCGGCATAGTCCACGAGATGGCCGGCCCCCGCACCGTACTCAAGGGCAACCTCAACCAGGCGCACAGAGTTCGAGGAGTTACGTGATCCGACGACGATCATCAGGTCGGTCTCCGGCGCCATCTGCCGGACCGCGAGCTGACGGTTCTGGGTGGCGTAGCAGATGTCGTCGCTGGGCGGGTCCTGAAGCTTGGGGAACCTCTCGCGTAGCTTGTTCACGGTGTCCATGGTCTCGTCGACCGACAGCGTCGTCTGTGAAAGCCAGACGACCTTGGACGGATCGCGGACCTTGACGCGCGCCACGTCGTCCGGCCCGTCCACCAGGGTTACGTGCCCCGGGGCCTCCCCCGCCGTGCCGACGACCTCCTCGTGACCCTCGTGGCCGATGAGCAGGATGTCGTAGTCCTCATCGGCAAAACGCAGAGCCTCATGATGGACCTTGGTCACCAGGGGGCAGGTGGCGTCGATCGTCTTCAGCGACAACGCCCGAGCCTCCTCATGCACGACCGGCGCAACGCCATGGGCCGAGAAGACAACCGTCGCGCCTTCCGGCACTTCTGAAGTCTCGTCAACGAAGATGGCACCGCGGTTCTGCAAGGTGGCGACCACATGCTTGTTGTGGACGATCTCCTTGCGGACATAGACCGGTGGTCCGTAGAGCTCAAGAGCCTTCTCGACCGTCACTACGGCCCTGTCCACCCCTGCGCAGTATCCACGTGGAGCAGCCAGCAACACCCGCTTCGTCGTCGCAGTCACCCCACCATCGTAGGTTGTGGGGACGTCCCGACCGATTCACCGCACTTCATCAAGGGTCGCCGGCGAGCTTTCGGGGTCCAGCACGACCACATCCACCGGTTGGTCGGCGTTGTTGGCAAAACCTCCCCGGTTCCACCCCGGGGCATCGGGCTGCACTCGCCCGCTCCGGTCGTGGGCACGGACCCTCAGCGTGTGCCGACCCGGCGCGGCGTCCCAGAGTGCGGTGAACCTACGCCAAGCCCATGGGCCATATTCGGGGTCGAGCTCGGCGTCGACCCAGGTCAGGCCGTCATCGGCGCTGACCTCGACGCGATCAACCGGAGCCCAGCCCGACCATGCCCGTCCCTCCAGCCGGACCGGGCCTGGGCGTGCAACACGCGTCCGACTCATGAAGTCGGGAAACCCCGGTGGCGCGAGAACGGCGCGCGGCTCGATCCGGGTGACCGGCTCCCCCGGATCGCCAGGCTCCTGCCGTAGCCGGTAGCTCACCGCGTTCTGGAACCCCTCGTAGACATGGTCGAGCACCGAGATCTCACGCAGCCACTTCACCTGTGTCATGCCGTACCAGCCCGGCACAATCAACCGGGCCGGGTAACCATGCTGAGGCGGGAGCGGCTGGCCATTCATGGCTATGGCAACAAGCACCTCGTCAGCCATGCTGTCGGCCACCGACAGCGCCCTGGCGTAGTCCTGCTCCACACCACGTTCAAGGCCATGGTCGCTCGCGGTGAACAGGACATCGGTGGCGGCTGCATCCAGACCAGCGCTGGTCAGGATGTCCCGTACGGACACGCCAGTCCAGTCGGCCGTACCAACGGCTCCGTTCAGCCACGGCTGGCTCACCGGCCGGGGCGACAGCTGCGCGCGTCCGTTGCCTGCACACTCGAGGGTCACCCGCACGCTCTGCTGGGGCATCTGTTCAAGATCGGCCAGGCTCAGCGTGAGGGGCTGCGAAACACACCCGCCGACGCTCAACCGCCAGGATGTCTGGACGATCTGCGGGATGTCGTAGTGGATCAGTAGGTAGTGCAGACCCGGTGGGGTGACTTCCCAGAGCAAAGCCTCCATCGGCATCGCATGGTTCCTGCTGGCCAGCCGGAGCTCCTCGGTCGAGATCGCCTCATCCGACTCCGCAAGCCGTGCGTTCGGGTCGATACCCTGGACTGTCAACGTCATCACCCACCTCTGGCACACCGTGGCTTTTCCTGAACGTACGGCGCGGGCGCCCCGCATCGTCTCGGACGCCACCCCGCACAACCAACAGTGCGACGTGGCCAACTATGAGCGCAAGACGCTGGACACACCTAAAGTGAGCGCCGTGAGTAGTCCCAAGCCCCTCCCCGAGCGCGCCTCGGACACCACGGCCGAGGATCCCTGGCCGCTAAGACTGCTCAGTCTGAAGATCTCGGACTACGTCGACAAGATGTCGGTTCTGTGGGTCGAAGGTCAGGTGCTCCAGGTCAGCCGGCGCCCCGGACAGTCCACGGCCTACCTGACACTCCGGGACGTTGACGTCGACATGTCACTCAGCGTCACCGTGCGCACCACCACTTTGGATGCGATGTCCTCGACGCTGGCCGAAGGTGCGCGCGTGGTGGTCCAGGCCAAGCCCGCGTTCTGGACCAAGCGCGGCACCCTGCATCTGGACGCCCGTCAGATACGGCCAGTGGGAGTCGGCGAGCTGCTCGCCAGGCTCGAGCATCTCAAGCGCGTGCTGGCAGCAGAGGGGTTGTTCGACGACGACCGCAAACACCCTCTGCCATTCCTGCCGCGCAAGGTCGGGCTCATCTGCGGTCGGGCCAGCGCAGCTGAGAAAGACGTCGTCGAGAATGCCCGGCGGCGTTGGCCCGCAGTCCAGTTCGAGATCAGGACAGTCTCGGTTCAGGGACCCAATACCGTGCCAGAAGTCACCGCTGCCCTGCGTGAGCTTGATGCCGATCGCAGCGTGGATGTCATCGTGATCACCCGTGGCGGCGGTTCTTTCGAGGACCTCCTCCCCTTCAGCAACGAGGCAATGGTCCGAGCAGTCGCGGCCGCCGTCACTCCGGTGGTGAGCGCAATCGGCCACGACGTCGACATCCCGCTACTCGACTTCGTCGCAGACCTGCGCGCATCGACACCTACGGACGCGGCCAAGCGAATCGTCCCCGACGTCATGGAGCAACGAGCAGCGATCGAGCAGACCCGCTTGCGGGTATGGCGCGCGCTCACCTCCCGAGTCCAGGGCGAACGTCGCGTTCTGGCCTCCGTGCGCTCACGGCCGGTCATGGCCGATCCGCGGGCCATGGTCACCATCAGGCGCCAAGAGCTGGACGCCCTGACCGACCGCGCCGGACGGCGCCTACGGGCGGGCCTTCACCGGGGCCGTGACCAGGTCGACCACCTACGCGCTCAGGTGAGGGCGCTGTCGCCATTGTCAACGCTCGAGCGCGGGTACGCCGTGGTGCAGCACGTCGATGGCCGGGTGGTGACGGATCGTGCGGAGGTCGAGGCCGAGGAGCTTCTCAGGGTGCGCGTAGCCCGGGGGGACTTCGCAGTCAAGGCAGTCAGCGAACAGCCGTAGGGTGTTGGGGTGGTAGCCAAGGACAAAGGAACACCATTCGCGAAGACACCCGACTTCCCGGACATCGCGGACCTGACCTACGAGCAGGCTCGCGACGAGCTGATCTCGATAGTGGCCCAGCTCGAGGGGGGCCAGATCGGGCTTGAGAGCAGCATGACCCTCTGGCAGCGGGGGGAGGCTCTGGCGGCCCACTGCGGCAAATGGCTCGACGGCGCCGAGGCCAAGCTGACGAAGCAGGACTGAGCCGAAGTCCCTGCAGGCGGCGCCGTTCGCAGTCGGATCCGGCCCAGCCGCTCAACCCGCCGGAACCGGCTGAAGGGTCGCAGCGACCTGCGCAAGCTGGGCGTAGGGAGCTGTCCCGCTCAGCACCGTTGTCAGGTCGCCGGGGCCAGAGCCCCTCGACACGAGGCTGCGCTGGACGGTCGTGCCGGAGCTGAGCTTCTGCCACGTCCTTCCGGCTGCGGAGACCGATCCTTGCCCCTTTCCGGCCGAGGTCTGGGCAGATACCCATAGGTCGGTAGCACCCCGGGTCTGCTCCAGCGAGACGTAGTTTCCCTCAGGTGAGAGGTAGCCGACGTGCCATGTCCTCAGCCCGTCTGCGGCCGGCGCGAAGCGAACGCTCGTGGCCTTCCACCCAGCGGGCAGCTGCGGCTCGGAGATCGTCCATGACGTGTCCTGGCGCACCTGCATGGCAACCGCGCTGACATCGACGGCCGGCTGGCTGATTCCGCTGACCCGTGGCACCAGAGCAATCCAGGCCAGGACCGCGGCAATGATCAGGACCATCGAGATAACCATGCCGCGCAGGGTCCCCATGCCACGCCGCGCGGCGGGCTCCATCGCCGGTGCTGGCGTGGTATCAGGACCCAGTGTCACGCTCACACTCCTATCGTCGCCGAACGCCAAGACAAACGCACCCCCAGTCCGCCCATGTGATGACGACCGATCCCAGCAACCGATACTGTCATCTCTCCCTCCCCCTGACCCGAGGACACCCTCATGTCCGGCGAAAACCTCGCAACGGCTGACCTGAGCGGCCCCACCCTGGTGATCGGCGAGTCACTGATCGACCTCGTTCACCGCACTGACGGGTCCACCCAGGAACATGTCGGCGGCAGTCCCGCCAACGTGGCCGTCGGCCTCGCCCGCCTCGGTTACCAGATACAGCTCGCCACCCACGTCGGCAAGGACGCACGAGGTGCCACCATCGTCAGTCACCTGGTCAAAGAGGGCATCTCGCTGACCGAAGGCAGTGTGGGGGGTCGACCGACGTCCCTGGCGACCTCGACGTTGGATGCGGCCGGAGCCGCGGCATACAGTTTTGACCTGTCCTGGGATCTGGCCGCGCTGGCGCCCCTGGAGGGACTGGCACACGTCCACACCGGATCCATCGCAGCGACCCTCGAACCTGGCGCCTCCGCAGTCCTGAGCATGGTCCAGAGCGCGCGCCCGAACGCCACCATCTCGTATGACCCGAACGTGCGCCCATCGCTGATGGGTGATCCGCACGAGGTCCGCGCCAAGGTCGAGGCGCTCGTCGGCCTCAGCGACGTGGTCAAGGCAAGCGAGGAGGACATTGCCTGGCTGTATGCCGGAGTGCCGATCCCTGACATCCTTCGCCTCTGGGGTCAGTTGGGTCCGGCCCTGACCGTCGTGACGCGAGGCGGCGAAGGCGTGGTTGTGAGACTCAGCATCACCGGCGAGCTTGCGGCAATGGCCACGCCCGTGGTCGAGGTCGCCGATACCGTCGGCGCCGGGGACTCCTTCATGGCCGGTCTCCTGTCCGGGCTTCTGGATGCACGGCTCCTTGGTGGCCCGCAGGGCCGTGAGCGCCTGCGGTCTGCCGCCCTTGCAGATGTGCGTCCGGCCGTGGAGCGCGCCCTGGCCTGCGCGGCGATCACCGTCTCCCGCGCCGGCGCAAACCCCCCGCGCCTCGCCGAGCTCGGAGGCGCTGAGCGCGGAGGATCCTGACGCGCGGGTCAGGCGACCGTGGTCTCTTCCTTGATCCGTACCCGCTCGAGGGCCCGTTTGCGATCGATCTCGCTCTCGTCAGCGATGGCCGCGGCCTTGGCTGCGTCCCGCGTCAGGCATTCGCCTGAGTTTGGGTCGAAGACATGCATGAATGCCGGGTCGAAAGTCAGCTGCGCGTCCTGGCCCTCTTTGATCCGGGACCGGGCGTCAAGGTTCACGATCATCTGCGTGCGCATGCCCTCGCCGTCCAGGTCGCGGTCGAGCTCGTCCAGCTTGGCCTTGACGGTGGGATCCGCTTCGAACGGGATGTAGGCGTACTGCTCGTTGCCCAGCCACTCGGTGACATCGACCGACGCGGTGAAGTCCACCCCCTTGCTGCCGTCGAGTGAGGCGTCCTTGAAGTACTCCGGGCGGATGCCGACGATGACGATCTCGCTCCCCTTGATCTCCTCGGCAAGCTCGGCGCTGACCGGGACGTCACAGAACGGCAGCTTGAGCGTCGAGCCGCTGACCCTTGCGGGAAGGAAGTTCATGGGGGGCGAGCCGATGAAGCCAGCGACAAAGAGGTTCACCGGCTGTTCGTAGAGCTCCCGGGGGGAGGCACACTGCTGCAGGATGCCCTGCTTCAGCACCGCCACCCGGTCACCGAGGGTCATCGCCTCGGTCTGGTCGTGCGTCACATAGATGGTGGTGGTGCCCAGTCGCCTCTGCATCCGGGCGATCTCGGTACGCATCTGCCCACGCAGCTTCGCATCAAGGTTGGACAGCGGTTCGTCGAACAGGAACCCGTCGGCCTCTCGGACGATGGCCCGTCCCATGGCAACTCGCTGACGCTGACCGCCCGAGAGGTTGGCCGGCTTGCGTTCCAGGTGCTCGTCCAGCTCGAGCATGGCGGATGCCGCATTGACCTTCTTGCGGATCTCTTCCTCGGAGTGCGTTCCCTTGGCCAGGCGCAACGGAAAGGCGATGTTCTCGAAGACGGTCAGATGCGGATACAAGGCATAGTTCTGAAAGACCATCGACAGGTTGCGGTCCCTTGGCGCGAGCTCGTTGACCCTCTTGCCGTCGATGAACAGGTCGCCGGAGGTGATGTCCTCCAGACCGACAACCATCCGCAGAAGTGTGGACTTGCCGCAGCCAGAGGGGCCGACGAGGATCATGAACTCGCCGTCCGCGATGTCCAGGGAGACGTCGTTGACCGCTGGGAACCCGTCGCTGTACTTCTTGACCATGTTCTTGAGCTCGATCTTCGCCATCGGATTTCAGACTCCTTCTGTGGTTGGCGCGCGGTGGCTCAGCCCTTGACCGCACCGGCTGTGAGTCCCGACACAATCCGGCGCTGGAAGACCAGGACAAGGATGACGACCGGGATGGTGACCACCACGGCGGCGGCGGCGATAGCCCCGGTCGGTTGTTCGAACTGTGAGGCGCCGGTGAAGAAGGCCAGCGCTGCCGGCACCGTGCGGGCACGCTCGCTGGTCAGGGAGATGGCGAAGACGAAGTCGTTCCACGCTGTGAAGAAGGTGATGATCGCGGTCGTGAAGATGCCCGGCGTTGCCAGCGGCACGATGACCTTACGGAAGGCCTGCCACGAGGTTGCGCCGTCGACCTGTGCCGCCTGCTCCATCTCCCACGGGATCTGCTTGAAGAAGGCCGACAGCACCCAGATCGACAGCGGGAGGGTCAGCGCTAGGTAGGGGATGATCAGCCCGAGCTGGGTGTCGAAAAGGTGGATCGCCCGCCACAGGTTGTACAACGGCGTCACGAGGCTGATGACGGGGAAGATCGACACCGCCAGAGCCGTCGTGAGGATGAGCCGCTTGCCGGGGAACTCCAGGCGCGCGATGGCGTAGGCGGCGAATGTCGCAAGAATCACGCTGATCACCGTGGCGCTCAAACACACCACAACCGAGTTGGCCAGGGCCGGGAGGAAGAGCTCACGGGCGTCGCCGGAGAGGATGAGACGGTAGTTGTCGAAGCTGAACTCCTTCGGGATGAAGCTCCCGTCGGCAAGGGTGGCACTGGACTTCAGCGACAACGACAGGATCCACAGGATCGGGATCAACGTGTAGATGATGATGACGATGGCGACCAGTCCCATCGCCCGCTTGCTCCTGTCGGAAAGGCGAGATTCCATTGACGTCACTCTCCCCTGACCTGTGACAGATCGACCTTGAATCCCTTGATGAAGACGAAGCTGATGGCCACGACGATCAGGAAGAGCAGGACCGAGACTGCCGAACCCATGCCGACCTCAACCCGGCTGATGGTCTGGTTGTAGGCCACCAAGGAGACTGTCGACGTATCCTGCGCGCCACCGGTCATGACGAACACCGCATCGAAGATGCGGAAGGCGTCCAGGGTGCGGAACAGCAGCGCCACCATGATCGCCCCCTTCATGTTCGGCACGATCACCTTGAACAACCGTTGCCAGAAGGTCGCCCCGTCGACCTCGGCCGCCTCCTCCAGCGAGCTGTCCACGTTGGCCAGGCCGGCCAGCAGCAGCAGCGACATGAACGGCGTGGTCTTCCAGATCTCGGAGACGCAGATTGCGATGATGGCCGACCAGTGGCCGCCGAACCAGTCATAGGACTCCGAGAATGCCCCGAAGGTCAAGGTGTGCAACCAGTGGTTCATGAACCCGGTGTCCACGGCGAACGCAAACCTCCAGGCGAAGGCCGACACGACCGTGATGATCGCGTAGGGGATCAGCACCACTGTCCGTAGCGTGCGCCGCGGCCACACAACCTTGTTCATGATCATCGCGAGCGCCATGCCGAGGATGAGCTCAACGACGACGGTGATCATGGTGATGATGACCGTCGTCAGGACCGCTCCCCACCACAGGCCGTCGGTGAGCACGACCGCGTAGTTGTTGAGGAAGGTGAACTTACGGGCACTGGGGTCAGTCAGCCGGTAGTCGAACAACGAGAGCCAGACCGCGTTCAGGATTGGGTACGCCGTGACCGCGAGCATCACGGCGAACGCCGGACCGGCCAGCTTCCATCCGAGCTTGCGCTCAGCCTTGGCCCGGTCCGAGAGCTCGACCTTGGGCCGCCCGCCGGAGCGTGACCGTGAGGTGGCGGCACCTTCGACAAGGGTGGTCATAGCAGCCGGTCTCCCTTCAGCACCTCAGTGATGAGGCTGGTCGCGGCCTGGGGGGTGGTGTCGGGGTTCACGGAGTCGGGCGGGCTGTACTCGCGCTGGAGGCCCGTGGAGATGTCACCGTAGTACTGGCTCTGCGGACGGGGCGCTGCGTCGTCGAGGGACTGCCGGATCAGGTCCGCCATCGGGAACTGCTTCTTGATCTCAGCGTCGTCGTAGACGGACTTGCGCGCCGCCGGGTTGCCCGTGCCGAGCATGTAGAGCTTCTGGTGGGCCGTGGAGGTGATGCACTTGGCGGCGTCATAGGCCAGGTCGGGGTGCTTGCTGAAGGCACCAACTCCCAGCTCGATCCCGCCGAAGGGCGGACGCGACACCGTGCCGGCCACTGTCTGCGGGTACTGCGCCCAGCCGACATCACTGATGAACGGCACCTTGTTGGTTGGTAGCGCCGCCCATACGTACGGCCAGTTGACCAGGAACCCGCTGGTCGCGTCGGCGGAGAAGAGGTTGAGCGCCTCGGTCTCGGTCGTGGACGAGAGCGCCGGTCCCCCGACCCCTGTGCTGGCGACCTTCTGGATCACGGCGGCTGCATCCTTGCCGGCGGGAGTGTCCAGACCCAGCTTCACGGCGTCAGCGGTAGCTCCGGGGTTCTCCACGACCTGGCCGCCGGCACCTGCGATCAGCGCGTTGATCCACACCACGTAGCCCTCGTAGCGGCTCGCCTGGACGCCGATGGTCTTCTTCTGTGACTGGGCGGCGGCGATCAGCTGGTCCCACGTGACGGGCTTGGTCATGTCCAGACCAGCCTTCTGTGCGACGCTCTTGCGGAACCACAGAAGCTGGGTGTTGGCCCAGAACGGCACCGCCACCAGCTTGCCCTTCCACTTCGAGCCCTCGACCGCAGCCTTCACGGTGTCCTCGGTGAAACCGGCCTGCATGTCGGCAGGAACGGGAGCCAGGAAGCCTGCCTCGGCGAACTCGGCCACGAACACCGGGTCGATGCTCATGAGGTCGATGCCGGAGTCTCCTGCAGCAAGTCGGCGAAGCAGCTGTTGACGCTGGTCGCTGGCGCCGTTAGGCAGCAGCTGAATCTTGATGGTGTACTTGCCGGCCGCAGCATCGGTGCATTCCTTGGCGATCTGGGCCTGTCCCTTCTTGGTCGGGTCGGCTCCACCGCCATCAGGGTTGATGTACCAGGTCAACGTTGGCCTTGCCCCGCCGCTGCTGCCGGACGAACAGGCTGCCAACGAACCAGCTGCCAAGGTCGAAAGGACTACGGCGACAACTGCCATCCGGGTCCGTCGTCTGTGCACGACCTCTCCCCTCCAGCCGATCTGCGGCGCGAGAACGCCGCTCATAAATTTGTACACCTAAGAGTGTGATGCACGCCACCCTCAGCCACGTCCTAGGCTGGCACCGTCACCGGCCCCGGACCGACCCGGCAGGTGGCGGGTTCGCGATTGATGTCAAAGGAGCGACGATGCCCGAGTTCGGATACGAGGACCTGCTTCCGTTGGGAGCCGACCACACGGAATACCGCCTGTTGACCAACGAGGGCGTTCGCACGGTGGCGGGTCCGGACGGACGAGAGCTCCTGGAAGTTGCGCCAGAGGCGCTTCGTCTGCTGACCGAGACGGCCATGCACGACATCGCGCACTACCTGCGTACAGCCCATCTGGCCCAGGTACGGAGCATCATCGACGACCCAGAGGCGAGCAGCAACGACAAGTTCGTCGCACTCGACCTGCTCAAGAACGCGAACATCGCTGCGGGCGGTGTCCTGCCGATGTGCCAGGACACCGGCACCGCGATCGTCATGGGCAAACGGGGCCAGCACGTGCTCACCGCCGTGGGTCAGGGCTCGGACGAGTCAGCCATTGCCCAAGGCGTGTATGACGCGTACACCAGGCTGAATCTGCGCTACTCCCAGATGGCACCGATCACGACCTGGGAGGAGAAGAACACCGGATCCAATCTCCCCGCCCAGATCGAGCTTTACGCCGACACTGCGGTCGGCCACGAGACCACGTACAAGTTCCTGTTCATGGCCAAGGGCGGCGGCTCAGCCAACAAGTCCTACCTCTATCAGGAGACCAAGGCCATCCTGAACCCCGATGCCATGCTTGCCTTCCTTGATGAGAAGCTGCGGACCCTCGGGACAGCCGCCTGCCCGCCTTACCACCTGGCCATCGTCATCGGTGGCACCAGCGCCGAGTTCGCCCTGAAGACAGCCAAGTACGCCAGCACGAAGTACCTCGACGACCTGCCCCGCGAAGGCTCGGCGGCCACAGCTCATGGGTTCAGGGATGTCGAGCTCGAGGCGAAGGTGCTCGAGCTGACCCGAGAGTTCGGCATCGGCGCGCAGTTCGGCGGGAAATACTTCTGTCACGATGTCCGGGTCGTCCGACTCCCCCGCCACGGCGCGTCACTACCGATCGCCATCGCAGTCTCCTGCTCGGCCGACCGCCAGGCCCTTGGAAAGATCACGCCGGAGGGCGTCTTCCTCGAGGCGCTCGAGACTGACCCGGCCCGCTTCCTGCCGGAGACGAGCAAGCAAGACTCGACCGCCGCTGACGACGCCGTGAAGATCGACCTCACCCGGCCGATGGACGAGATTCGTGGCGAGCTGACGAAATACCCTGTGATGACACGGCTTTCGCTGACTGGAACCCTCGTGGTCGCCCGTGACCTCGCACACGCGAAGATCAGGGACCTCCTTGACGCGGGCGAGCCGATGCCGCAGTACCTCAAGGACCACCCGGTCTACTACGCCGGACCAGCCAAGACACCCAAGGGCTATGCGAGCGGCTCGTTCGGGCCGACAACTGCGGGACGGATGGACTCCTACGTCGAGCAGTTCCAGGCCGCCGGCGGTTCGATGGTCATGCTGGCCAAGGGCAACCGCTCGGGGCAGGTCAGCGCCGCATGCGCCGCGAACGGAGGCTTCTATCTCGGATCCATTGGTGGCCCTGCGGCGCGGCTAGCCCAGGACTGCATCAAGTCCGTTGCGGTCCTTGAGTATCCGGAGCTCGGCATGGAAGCCATCTGGAAGATCGAGGTCGAGGACTTCCCCGCCTTCATCATCGTGGATGACAAGGGCAACGACTTCTACGCCGACACGATCAAGCCTCTGGCCATGAGCATCACCACGCGACCGGGACTGTGACCGATTTCGGGCAGGAGCGCCCCACCAGGCCGTGGACCCCGGCCGAGGCCTGGGCCAAGCTGGCCCGCGGCAACGAGCGCTTCGTCTCAGGACAACACTCGCACCCCAACCAGGACGTGGCCCGTCGCGACAGCCTGACGGAGGGCCAGACGCCGTTCGCGGTCTTCTTCGGCTGCGCGGACTCGAGAGTTGCCGCCGAGATCATCTTCGACCGTGGCCTCGGTGACCTGTTCGTCGTCCGGACGGCCGGGCATGTCATTGACGCCGGCGTGCTGGGGTCCATCGAGTTCGGAGTCGCGATCCTGGACATCCCGCTCGTGGTGATCCTCGGGCACGACTCCTGTGGCGCCGTCTCCGCGACCGTCCAGGCGGTTCAGAGCGGCGTCATGCCGAAGGGATACATCCGCGACATCGTCGAACGCGTCACTCCCAGCGTCCTTGCCGCCCACAAGGCCGGCATGACCACCCCCGACGAGATCGAGGCCGAGCACGTGCGGCATACCCTGCGCCTGCTGAGCGAACGCTCCAGCCTGGTCGCGGAACGAGTAGCAAGCGGGCAGCTTGCCGTTGTAGGAGCCACCTATGCCCTGGGAGCCGGTCGCGCGCGCATCGTTGACTCGATCGGCCTCGACCCAAGCTCTTAGCCCTGACCATGGAGATGATCACGGCACTCAGAGAGCGAGGTTCCTCGCCACCACGTCGGCCAGCCGCTGCGCCACGACCTGGGCGCGGGCAGGGTCGTCGGCCTCGACCATGACCCGGACCAGCGGCTCGGTACCGGACTTGCGCAGCAGGACCCGCCCGACCCCGGCCAGCTCGATCTCGGCGGCGCGAACCTCTGACTGAACGGCCTTGTTGCCCTCGACCGCCCGCTTGTCCACGCCCCTGACGTTGATCAGCACCTGCGGGAGCCGCTTCATGACCCCGGCCAGATCCTCAAGGGACCGGCCCGTCTGCGCAAGACGTGAGGCCAGCATGAGCCCGGTCATGGTGCCGTCACCGGTAGTCCCGTGGTCCAGGAAGATGACGTGACCGGACTGCTCGCCGCCCAGAGAGAACTCGCCGGCCTTCATCTCCTCAAGCACATAACGGTCACCCACGGCGGTCTGTCTGACCGCAACCCCTTCACGCTCCAGCGCCTGAAGCATGCCCAGGTTGCTCATCACGGTGGCAACCAGGGTGTCGTGGGCGAGCACACCCCGCTCGCGCATCGACAACGACAGGATCGCCATGATCTGATCCCCGTCAACATCCGCACCGCGGGCATCCACAGCGAGACATCGGTCCGCGTCACCATCAAGGGCGATGCCGAGGTCGGCTCCGGCATCCACGACGGCCTTCTGCAGCTTTTCCAGGTGCGTGGAGCCGTACCCGTCGTTGATGTTGAGGCCATCTGGTTCACAACCGATGAGGGACACCCGGGCACCCGCCTGACGGAAGGCCTCCGGAGCAACCTCGCTGGCGGCGCCATGCGCGGCATCCAGGACCACGGACAGGCCCTCCAGAGGGTGCGGCAGGCTGCCAAGCAGATGAGCGATGTACCGCGCGGGACCATCCAGCAGCGGCCGCACCCGACCGACGCCCGCACCGGTGGGCCGGTCCCAGGGCTCGTTCATTCGGGCCTCGATCGCGTCCTCGAGCTCGTCCGCCAGCTTGTGGCCACCTCTGGCGAAGAACTTGATGCCGTTGTCGGGCATCGCGTTGTGAGAAGCCGAGAGCATCACACCAAGGTCGGCGCCACAGTCGGCGATCAGGAACGCAATGGCAGGAGTCGGCAGAATACCCGCGTCAAGGACATCGACCCCGGCCGAAGCCAGCCCGGCGATGGTGGCCGCAGCCAGGAACTCCCCCGAAGCCCGGGGGTCCCGGCCCACGACGGCCCTCGGCCGATGGTCGTCGAAGGCACCGACCTCACCAAGCACGTGGGCTGCTGCCACCGAAAGGTCAAGGGCGAGCTCGGCGGTCAGATACTTGTTGGCAAGGCCCCGAACGCCATCGGTGCCAAAGAGTCGAGCGGCCATCGCGGCGAGCCTTTCATCGAAGAAAACAGAGGCGGCCTCGAAGCCCGGGCATCGCCGGGTCCGAAGCCGCCACTGGCGAAATGATGCGAGGTCAGCGCTTGCTGTACTGAGGTGCCTTACGGGCCTTCTTCAGACCAGCCTTCTTGCGCTCAGGAACTCGCGCGTCACGGGTCAGGAAGCCCGCCTTCTTCAGTGCCGGTCGGTTCAGGTCCTCGTCAATCCCGTTCAGGGATCGCGCAATACCAAGGCGCACCGCACCGGCCTGACCGGAAGGTCCACCACCGTGGACGCGGACGAGCACGTCATACGCGCCATCGAGCTCGAGCACCTTGAAGGGCTCGTTCACGATCTGCTGGTGCACCTTGTTGGGGAAGTACTGGTCAAGGGTGCGGTTGTTGATCTTCCACTGGCCGCTGCCCGGGATGATGCGCACGCGGGCAATGGCCTGCTTGCGGCGACCGGTTGCGGCGCCGGGGACCGAAGCCGTCGCCTTGCGGACCTCGGCCACAGGGGCGTCGGACTCGCTGGTGTACTCGGTGAGCTCTTGCTCTTCGCCATTGACAGCGTCTGTCTCGACGGCGGAAGTGGTGTCAGCCACGGTTCTCCTCGTTGCGATGTCTGGGTCAGTTGAGACTCAGCGTGATCAGTTACTGGCTCAGCCCTTGCGGGCCAGGGACTACTGCGCGACCTGGGTGATCTCGAAGGGCACGGGCTTCTGGGCCTGGTGCGGATGCACGTCTCCCGCGTAAACCTTCAGCTTGCTCAGCTGCTGGCGCGCGATCGAGTTCTTGGGAAGCATGCCGCGAACTGCCTTCTCGACAGCCTTGGCGGGTGCCTTGGCGAGCAGCTCCTGGTAGGAGGTGGCCCTGAGCCCACCCGGGAAGCCCGAGTGGTGGTACGCCTTCTTCTGGACCAGCTTGCTTCCGGTCAGGGCAACCTTGTCGGCATTGATGATCACCACGAAGTCGCCGCCGTCAACATGTGGCGCGAAGGTCGGCTTGTGTTTGCCACGCAGGAGGATGGCGGTCTGGCTGGCCAGCCGTCCGAGGACGATGTCGGTGGCGTCGATGACGTACCACTGACGCTCAACCTCGCCGGGCTTTGGGGTGTACGTACGCACGGATAAGCCTTCGTTCTCTCGTGACTGTGCAACTCTGGGCAACTCTGGGCAACTCGGGACAATGGTGCATCGACGGTGGCAGTGCGGCTGCCCGACAGATCGGGGCCCAGCGACCGGGGCCGCAGTTCCGCACAACGAGGTATAACGATACCGGGGACCGTCCACCCCACATAATCAGCGCGCAGAGGCCTGCCTGAGCACGGTTCGTCGAAATCCTGAGGCGGCAGGAGACTTGTGCAAAGGAACTGTGCATGAATAGTGTGTACTCATGAGCAGTGCCGCGCCCACCGTCCACCTCGACCGGGCCGCTCTGGCCATGCTCGCCCATCCGCTGCGCTCTCGCCTTTTCGCCCAGCTCCGGGTCGGTGGTCCGGCCACGGCCACCACCCTGGCCGCCGCGCTGCAGACCAACACCGGAGCCACCAGCTACCACCTGCGCAAGCTCGAGCGGGTGGGTCTGGTGGTGGACACCGGCGAGGGCAAAGGGCGACAACGGCTCTGGAGCCCGGGCACCGAGTTCCGCCCTCGTGATGCCGACCCCGGCGACGACGCCGACGCCGACGCTGCCGTGGCATGGCTCGCGCGCGACTACCTGCATCACTTCACCGACAGGGCTGAGCTCTGGCTGGACACGCGAACGCTGTGGCCCCCTGAGTGGCGTGAGCCGGTGGGGCTCTCAGACCACCTCGTGCAGGTCACCGCGGGGCAGCTCTCGGCGCTGCGCGCCGACCTGGCCGAGGTCCTGGAACGCTATCGCCGCGTGGGGGCGGGCAACCCGAGTGCAAAGAGGGTCTCGGTCTATCTCTGCCCCCTGCCGGTCGACAGCCCGCGCCAGTAAGGAGGAACCGCACGATCACCTTCATGGCTGGAGGTCATCGTCCTTCGTCTTGCTCGGGACCTGTTCGGATCTGCGCGCACTTGCCGCGACCATCGTTGGTCGTGCCTGGTCGCAGTCAGCGGGGACGCAGCACCCGACCCTCGTCCCAGACCGGATCGACCGACTCATAGACCGACCCGTCCTGGCCGAAGATGAGGAAACGGTCGAACCCCTTGGCGAACCAGCGGTCGTGCGTCACGGCGACGACGGTCCCCTCGAATGCCTCGAGCCCCTCTTCGAGTGCCTCTGCAGAGTGCAGGTCCAGGTTGTCCGTGGGCTCGTCGAGCAGCAGAAGCGTGGCGCCGCTGAGCTCGAGCAACAGGATCTGGAAACGGGCCTGCTGGCCTCCTGAGAGTGACTCGAAGGTCTGTTCCGATGCGCGGGCGAGCTCATATCGGTCCAGCGCCCTGGCTGCTTCTTCGCGGGGCTTTCCGGCACGATGCTCATCGCCTCGGTGCAGGATCTCGAGCAACGTGCGCCCCATCAGCGCTGGGTGCTGGTTGGTCTGGACGAACCATCCCGGACGTACCCGCGAGCCCAGGCGCGCGATGCCGGTGTGCTCCACCGTGACCGGCTGCACATCACCGACCGGACGGTGCTCTGGCGCCGGGTCACTGCCGCCGGCGGCCAGCAACCGCAGGAAATGGGACTTGCCGGAGCCGTTGCTTCCCAGCACGGCTACCCGTTCGCCGTACCAGATCTCCAGGTCGAACGGGCGCATCAGGGAAGTCAGCTCGAGCTGCTTGGCGATCACCGCGCGCTTGGCTGTCCGACCTCCTTTCAGGCGCATCCGCACGTTCTGCTGATAGGGAACCAGCTCGGGCGGGCCAAGCTCCTCGAACTTTGCCAGCCTGGTCATCGCCGCCTGATAGCGACTGGCCAGCCCATCGTTGTAAGCAGCCTTGGTTCGATACATGAGCACGAGCGCCTTGAGCTTGGCGTGCTCCTCGTCCCAGCGTCGACGCAGCTCTTCGAGCTTGCTGTTGCGTTCGACTCGCGCCTGATGGTAGGTCGAGAAGCGACCGGCGTGGACCCACAGGGTCGACCCTGCGGCGCCGGGCTCGAGCGTGGCGATCCGCGTGGCGACCCGGTCGAGCAGCTCTCGGTCATGGCTGATGAACAGGATGGTCTTGGGAGAGGCAATGAGCTGTTCCTCCAGCCACCGCTTTGCTGAGACATCCAGGTAGTTATCGGGCTCATCGAGCATGAGGACGTCTTCGGGCCCTCGCAGTAGCGCCTCCAGCACCACCCGCTTCTGCTCCCCTCCGGACAACGTCCGCACGGAGCGCCACTGCGCCTGCTCGAACGGTATTCCGATCGCCGCGACCGTGCAGACGTCCCAGAGCGTCTCGTGCTCGTACCCGCCGGCGTCGGCCCAGTCGGCCAACGACTGCGCGTACGCCATCTGCGCAGGCTCGTCGTCCACCTCGAGCATGCGTGCCTCGGCTGCGTCCAGGCTCGCCGCCGCCGAGCGGATCGTCGAGGGTGCCACACTGACCAGCAGATCCCGCACGCTCGAGTCGTCGCGCACTGACCCGATGAACTGGCGCATCACTCCCAGCCCGCCGCTGCGCGTCACCGCTCCCTCCGCCGCACCCAGGTCCCCGCTGACGATCAGGGACAGCGTGGTCTTGCCGGTGCCGTTGGGCCCGATCAGGGCGACCTTGGCCCCCTCGCCGACCCGGAGGCTGACGCCGTCGAGAAGTGGCCGCCCGTCGGGCAGGAAGTAGCTGACTCCATTGACATCGAGGTGGCCCACAGGTGACCACTGTGGTGCATCCCGGCGGCCATGTCACATCGTTATCAGAAGCTGGGTCCCCACCTTGTCACCGCTCGTTCCAGAGTGACGGCTGCTCCCCGACGGTCAGCCGTCCATCGGCTCAGGCGAGGAACAACCGGCTCCACATGTCCACCAGCAGAGCCTCATACTGCGCCGCTGTCCAGCCCCGCTGTTCGAGCAGCCGCCAGTACTCAGCGGCGTTGGTCGACCACACCACGTCCGCGACCTGCCGGTCGCTCAGGTCATCACGAAGCTCACCGGTCGAACGAAGATCGGCCGCCCACATCCGCATGTTGGCGGCCCTGCGGTCCACCAGGGCCTGCCACGTGGCCGCACAGTCGGCGTCGGTCTCGCCCGCCGTTCGGAGGGCTTCCTGAAGCGGTGCGACCTGTGGGACAAGCACGGCGATCGCTGCCGCGTAGATCCTGATCTTCCCCAGAGCCGACGGTTCCTGCCGCATTGCTCGAACGTAGCTACGTTCCTCGGCGGGAACGGGCTCGTTGGCCGCGCCCAGCTGCATGTCGATGACGGCAAGCACAAGCTCTGGTTTGCGTCCCACCGAGGCGTACACGGTGTCCACCGACACCCCTGCCACCTGAGCAATCTGCGCGACGGAGGTGGCGGCATACCCCTTGGTCTGCAACAGGCCCCGGGCTGCGGCAAGGACGGACAGCCGGGTGGCCGCTGCCTGCTCACTGCGCTGCGGCGAGCGGTAGCGGCGGGTCTTGACTGGGTCCGGCATGGGCCCTAGCCTATCAATCTTCATCCGAAGTGGTTTCGGATGAATTATCGAGGAGAACCACATGGCCGAGCTGACCACCGAAGCCCAGCCGCAGGCCGCGCTCTACCGGCCTTCCGGCTCTGGACGTGCGACGTGGGCGATGGGTTCGCTGTTCGAGCACCTGCTGAGCTCGGCCGACTCAGGCGGCGCACTGGGCATCTCCCTGGTTACGCAGCCCCCCGGGGTTGCGACGCCGCTTCACCGTCACAGCAACGAAGCGGAGGCGTTCTTCCTTGTTGACGGGACGATGACCTACCGCGCTGGTGACGAGACCTTCCACCTGTGCGCCGGGGACTTCATCTGGCTCCCGGCAAATCTCCCGCATGCCTTCCGGGTGACCGGCTCGGCCCCGGTGCGGTTCCTGGGGCTGACCACGCCCGGAGGTCTCATGGCCCTTTACGACGAGGTCGGGGTCCCCGCCACCGAGCGCCGGCTCCCTGGCGCAGACGGGCTGCCGATGAACGAGGAGATCGCCCGCTGGAACGAGGTCGGGCCTCGTTATGGACTGCAGGTCGTCGGCCCTCCTCTGCCCGAGGATGCGTGATCGCTTCCAGCTGCGACCCAAGACGACGCACCCGCAAATCAGCCCGGGGACGGGTACGAGCTGGGCCGCCTGCGCTGGTCGCCTAGCAGTCCGCGGTCAGGCGTCTGACCCGCGACTCGATCGCGCGAGCACCCAGCTCAGCATCCGGCGGGTAGATGACCTCCTCGAGGCTGAGGCCGTGCCCGGGCATCACCACAACAGCCGGATGACGCTTGCCGGAACGGCGAACCATGGCCGGCCAACCGATCGGGCGGCGTCCGTCCCCGACCGGTATCACCGCGCCGACCAGTGCGCGGACCATGGACCGGCAGAACGCGTCGGCCACGACACGCGCGCAGACCGTCCCGTCCGGCGTCCTCACCCAGGAGAAGTCGAGCAGGGTCCGAATGGTCGTGGCACCCGGACGCCGCTGACAGAAGGCGGCAAAGTCGGCCAGTCCCAAGAGCTGCTGACTGGCTTCATGCATGGCCCCGACGTCAAGGACCCGCCTGATCACCACGGTGTCGTGCCGGTGGAGGGGGTCAAGGCGCGGCGGGTGGTCACAGATGCGGTAGAGGTAGCGACGTTGGACGGCCGAGAAGCGCGCGTGGAAGCCGGGAGGTGCCAGCGAGACGTCATGCACGACAATGTCGCTGGGCAGAAGGCCGTTGAGTCTGGCCAGTGCGGCCTGAGCGGGGGTCCGATTGGCGCGCCCTGGCAGGAGCGCGAAGGCCGCGGGGTCGACGTCGACATGGGCGACCGCTCCTCGGGCATGGACCCCTGCGTCCGTGCGACCGGCCACGGTGAGCCGCACCGGTTTGGGCGCCCGCAGGATCACGGTCAGTGCGGCCGAGAGCTCGTCCTCGACGGTGCGCTTGCGTGGCTGCATGGCCCATCCGGAGAATGCGGTCCCGTCATACCCGAGGTCGAGGCGAAGGCGCAGGGAAGGCGCGAGCCCGCCACCCCCATTGGGGGCAGCGGGCTCGTTGTCGTTCATATCGGCAAGGACTGGGAGCTGGCCGTCAGTGCGACGATCAGGCTCAGGCCTTGGTGTTGGACGAGTCGTCGGCCGCGCTGTCGGCATCCTGAGTCACCACGGCCTCGGCCTCTGCGGTGTCACCCGCAACGGCCTCGACCTCAGTGTCAGCAGCGGTCTCGACCTCCACCGGGGTCTCCTCAACGGCCTTCACGGGCTTCTTGTCCTTGGCCGCCCGCTTGGTTGCGGCCTCGGCCTCCGCGACCGTGGCCTTCTTTGCCGAGAGTGGCTCACGGACCAGCTCGATCACGGCCATGGGGGCGTTGTCGCCCTTACGGCTCCCGATCTTGGTGATCCGCGTGTAGCCGCCGGGACGCTCGGCCATGTCCGGTGCGATCTCGGTGAAGAGACGATGCACGACGCCTTTGTCGCGCACGACCGTGAGGACGCGGCGGCGGGCGTGAAGATCGCCGCGTTTGGCGAAGGTGACCAGGCGTTCGGCGAGGGGGCGCAGACGCTTGGCCTTTGCCTCGGTCGTGGTGATCTGGTCGTGCTCGAACAACGATGTGGCCAGGTTGGCCAGGATCAGCCGCTCGTGCGCCGGACCGCCGCCGAGACGGGGACCTTTTGTTGGCGTGGGCATGTGTGGTTCTCCTGTTGGTCTCTGACCAATCCGCGTTCAGCGGTTCAGTCGCTT
>JBDTYK010000016.1:0-22066 GCA_040005715.1 Actinomycetota bacterium
GCGTAGGGGTCCGTCGGTGGTTGCTGGGCGTAGGGATTGCTCATGGGCGGGGCCGGTGGTGGTGGCGGCTGAGGAGCCACCGGGGGCTGCTGACCATAAGGCGGAAGTGCCGCTCCCGGGGCAGCTGGCGGCCCTGGCGGTGGTGGTGGTGGCTGGTCGTCCTGGGTGGAGGCGGACCGGACGGCTGGTTCGGGCGCCGAGGGGATGGGCGCAGTGGGGTCGGCCCAGATTGGAGCAGTCGGGTCGCTGTAAACCTGCTCCGGGCTCTCGTCCCCTTCGTGGCTTGGCTCAGGCTGCGAGTCGGGATCAGGCTTCTGGTTGCCGTCGCCGGTCGGCTCACTCATGCGCGCTCTCTCCCCACGTCAGGAGGCCCGTTATCGGGCCCTGGATGACAAGGTATCAACTGTGTCTGTCATCTGAGGCTGAACCGACCAGGACGAAACAGCGCTTGCCGAGACGCAGGTGCCGCGAGCAGGAGGAAAGTCGATGCGTGGACCACAGCGTGAAGCCCAGCCGGGTATGCCCGGGCGGGTCACCATCTATGAGGTGGGTCCTCGCGACGGGCTGCAGAACGAGAAGTCGGTGATCCCGGTGGAGGTCAAGGCCGAGTTCATTCGACGCCTTGTCGGCGCCGGGCTCGACAGCATCGAGACGACCTCTTTCGTGCCACCTCAGTGGGTCCCCCAGCTGGCCGATGCTGCCGCGCTGCTCGAGCTGCTTGGCGATGCCGGCCGCGGTCGCAACCGGCCGGTCCTGGTGCCCAACGAGCGCGGGCTTGACGCAGCCATGGCGCAGGGTGTTCAGGCCGTTGCCGTCTTCGGAAGCGCGACCGAGACCTTTGCGCGCAAGAACCTCAACCGCAGCGTCGCGGAGTCCATCGCGATGTTCGCTCCCGTTGTCGCCCGAGCCCGCGAAGAGGGCATGTGGGTTCGCGCTTACGTCTCGATGTGCTTCGGCGACCCTTGGGAGGGTGAGGTTCCCATTGACCAGGTGGTGGATGTTGCGTCCCAGATGATGAACCTTGGCTGCGACCAGCTGAGTCTTGGGGACACGATTGGAACCGGCACGACCGGGCACGTCCACCGACTGCTCGATGCCCTGGACGCCAAAGGGATTGGCGTTGATCGTATCGGGGTGCATTTCCATGACACGTACGGCCAGGCTCTGGCCAACACGCTGGCTGCCCTGGCTCACGGCGTGACGGTCGTGGACGCCGCAGCCGGGGGCCTGGGGGGTTGTCCTTATGCGAAGAGCGCTACGGGCAACCTGGCCACCGAGGACCTCGTATGGGCTCTGGACGGCCTCGGGATCCACACGGGGGTTGACCTCGACGCATTGGTGGCGACCAGCGTCTGGATGGCGGGCCAGCTTGGCCGGCCATCGCCCTCCCGGGTAGTCACGGCCCTTGCGGGCGGCAGTGCCTGACGACGAGCCCACCGACCCAGAACCGGCCGTTTCGACGGCCAAGGGGTTGAAGGGCTGGCTGCAACGGCGGGCTGAGTCCGCTTTGCGAAAGCCCTCTCGAGCATCGGCCGCGTTCACCGAGCCCGGCGAATGCCACGTCGTTCTCCAGCTGGTCGGACCGAAACCGATTCAGGTCATGGCTGTCATCGCCCAGGCGACTGGGATGGATCTCTTGTCGGCGCGAGACCTGGCGCAGGATACGCCAGCGGTCCTGGTGTCAGGGATCAGCGAGACCAGCGCCGATCGGGTGGTCGCCCGGCTCCAAAAGGCCGGCGCGAAAGCCATTGTGGGCGATCAGTACCAGCCGCAGTAGGCCCCGGCGGAACCGATCAGATGAGCGCAGCTCCGGTTATCCGGTGGATGGAGAAAGCGCGTTCGACGTTGGAACCTTCGACTGACCCGTACGCACGTCCACCTTCTATTCGCTTGGGGTAGAAGAGTATTCGCGTCACTCGTCCATCGGCATCGGCGTAGCCAATCCAGAGCCCAAGACCGTCAGCCGACGCCTCACGGAGGAGGGCAAGGGCGACAGCCGCCTCGGTGGACGGCAGGCGTGGCCCGGGCTGGGACTTCTCGCGGGCCAGTTCGTAGGCCGATGACTCCTCCCCCGCGCGCAGGGCAGCGACAAGGGTCTTGGTCAGCTGGTCATCGACGACCGACGTGACCGCTGGGGAGACGGTCCGGCGGCGGACCGGGGTGCGGTGATGCGAGACGGGTGGGATCATCACGCCGCCATCTGTCTTCTCCGCCACGGGCGCAAACCCGTTCTCGCGCAACATCTCCAGCACAACAGCGGTGTGAGCCTGCGACACCACGACTGTTGGCGCAAGGCGCCTCAGCTGAAGTGCGGCGAGAGAGCGGTCGGCCAGCATCGTGTCCAGCAGGACAGAGTTGTCGCTGCGGATGTACGCCGAGACCGAGCCCACTCGGGTCTGGCCGTGTCGCCGCGCGACGTCGCCCACGAGGTACTCCAAAGGCTGGGGGATCGGCGTCCTGCTCGCATCCCGAAGTGCGGTGAGAACCTGAGCAGCTGACCATCCGGCATCCAGAGCCCGCCGAACGCTCTCGGGGGAGAATCGGTAGACCGTTGCACCGCCACGAGACTCGACGTCTGAGACGAGACGCATGAACTGCGCGATGCTCCCTTCGAGGCGACCGGGTGCGACTGCCGTCAGGTCTGCCTGCAAGAGGACATGTTCGACCGGTGAGGGAAGGTGGGTACTGATTGCCTCTTCTGCGGCGGAGGAGTCAGCGGAGGCATCGGCCAGGAGGCGCCCGGCGCTGCTGAGCGCGCCGCGACCCGTGATCCCGAGCCATTCTGCCTCGCGCATAACCGCAGCTGTGACCGTCTCGATGACCTCGGCCCGGCGCATCGGTCTGCGCCAGCGGATCCGGTCGATCAGGTCCTTCAGCTCCGGGGCGTGGCCCACTGGCAGGGCGGCCAACTCAGTCAGGATGTCACCACGGAGCTGACGCAGGGGCGGGTAGACAACATCCCCGCTGAGTGCGTTGACAGGGCTGCCGCCGCCGGCCGGAGGGATGCCAATGAGGTGCGGCGCACGACCGGACGCCAGCCAGGCCCGGCCCAGCCGGACCCAACGGCGTGCAGAAGGTCGCTGTTGCCACTCGTCGTAGCCAGGGGTTGGCGCCCATACCGGCTCAAGTGACGCGTCGTCAGCCAGAAGGTCTGCGGAATAAGCCATTTCGACGATGAAGGCGGCGAGTGTCGAGTCAACGTCCAGGAGCGCGGACAGTCGCTTGAGATCGCGCACTGACAGGCCCCCGGCACGCAGCACCCGCGGTGGACGCGGGCCCCAGTCCGCCGCGATCTCATCCACGAGGCCGAGCAGCTCTGAGGCCTGCTCCCCGGCAGTGGCATCCACCGAGGACTGTTCGTGGGCCACGATCTTCAGCGGAGGTGCGGTCAGCGCAGTCTCGCTATGAAGCCGGTCCCCCCGCAGTCGCAGGGCGACCTCGCGGGGCAGTGCCACGTGGTCGGCAGATAAGGCGCTGATCAGCTGATGTGAGAGCAGCCAGGCGCCGACCTCAGCCATGGGACCGCCGGGCGAGAGCGTGCCGATGGGAGGTCCCCAAGTGAGCTTGTCCAGGATGTTCCGAGCGTCCGGAGGCGCCGAAGCGATGAGTGTGTCGAGCGCCTCGGGTGAGGCAAAGGACGCCGGTGTCGAGCCGCGCAGCTCGGCGATGGTGGGGCCGAGGCCGGCGGGATGGGGGCCGAGAACGTCGGAAACGGCCCGAACAACGTGCTGGCCGTCTCCTCCGCGCCACATCAGGGCGCGGTCCCACAGGTCCTGGATGAAACCAGCAAGGGAGTTGGGCGCCTGCCCGAGGAGGGTGGCGGTCCGGTCAAGGTCGACAGGGTCGCCGCTGACGACAAGGGCCTCGAGAACCTCGAGATGTCCCCGGTCGAGCCCGTCCAGTGCCCGCTGGACGCTGGAACGCGTGCTGGCCCGGGCGGCCAGGGAGGTCAGGTCGTTGGGAGCTGGTCGGGCCAGGTCGGGCCGACGACGGACCAGTTCCTGCAGCTGATCATCGCTTCGGCGCCGGATGTCGTCGGCGAGGCTCCTGAGGGCTGAGGCTGGTCTGGACGAGGAAGGGGGCACCCGCCCTACGTTAGTTGGCCCCCGAACCGTTGCTTGCCGTTCGGTGGGGCGGTGGCAAAGATGGGCCCAAACCAATCTCGTCATGCGGAGGAACAGTGCAGGCTCGAGCGCTACCGTCATACGGCTCAGGAACCTCCGATACACCGCTGCTGGGGGAGACCATCGGGGACAACCTGGCGCGCACCGTTTCCCGGTTGCCACAGGCAGAGGCAATGGTGGACGTACCCAGCGGGCGCCACTGGACCTACCTTGAGCTCGATGCTGATGTCACTGCGCTGGCCCTGGGTCTGCTCGCCGGTGGGGTCGAGGCCGGCGACCGGATCGGCGTCTGGGCACCGAACTGTCCTGAGTGGACCCTCCTCCAGTACGCCACTGCCAAAATCGGGGCGATTCTGGTCAATGTCAACCCGGCCTATCGCAGCCACGAGCTCGCCTATGTCCTCAAGCAGTCGGGCATGCGGATGCTCGTCAGCGCCGTCGCGCACAAGACGTCCGACTACCGGGCGATGATCGATGAGGTGCGACCAAGCTGCCCGGACCTGCAAGAAGTCGTGTACATCGGCGAAGGCAGCTGGGATGACCTGGTTGCTGCGGGCGGCCGCGCCTCTGTTGACCAGCTGGTCGCGCGGATGGCGACGCTCGACTCGGACGATGCGATCAACATCCAGTACACCTCCGGCACGACGGGCTTCCCCAAGGGCGCAACGTTGAGCCACCACAACATTCTCAACAATGGCTTCTTCGTTGGCGAGCTGGTGAGCTACACCAGGGATGACCGGATCTGCCTACCCGTTCCCTTCTACCACTGCTTCGGGATGGTCATGGGAAACCTTGCGGCCACCAGCCATGGCGCCTGCATGGTGATCCCAGCCCCGGCCTTCGACCCGGCGGCGACCCTCAGAGCCGTGGAACAGGAAAGCTGCACGAGTCTCTACGGCGTCCCCACGATGTTCATTGCCGAGCTGGCCCTACCGGACTTCGCGACCTATGACCTGTCCTCACTGCGTACGGGCATCATGGCCGGCTCACCCTGTCCTGTCGAGGTGATGAAACGGGTCATCGCCGAGATGAACATGTCCGAGGTGGCAATCGCCTATGGCATGACCGAGACCTCGCCGGTCTCGACCATGACCCGGGTCGATGACGACCTGGCCAGGCGGACCGAGACAGTGGGGCGGGTCATGCCGCACATCGAGGTCAAGGTCGTGGACCCGGCCACGCGACGAATCGTCAAGCGAGGCCTGCCCGGTGAGCTCTGTACGCGCGGCCCAAGCGTGATGCTGGGTTACTGGAACGAGCCGGACAAGACCGCCGAGGCCATCGACACCGCACGCTGGATGCACACCGGCGACCTGGCCACGATGGATGACGGCGGCTATGTGTCAATCGTCGGGCGGATCAAGGACATGGTGATTCGCGGTGGTGAGAACGTCTACCCACGCGAGATCGAGGAGTTCCTGTACACCCATCCCGACATCGCGGATGTCCAGGTCATCGGCGTCCCCGACCCCCGGTACGGCGAGGAGCTCATGGCATGGGTGGTGATGCGTCCGGGATCGGAGCCGTTGACAACAGAGGGTGTTCGCGCCTTCTGCGAGGGCAGGCTGGCCCACTACAAGGTGCCGCGCTATGTCCACGTCGTTGACGGGTTCCCGATGACGGTGACTGGCAAGATCCGCAAGGTGGAGATGCGCGCGGAGGCCCTCGAGATACTGGGACTTGCCAGCCTCGGCTCATAGACAACTCTCAGCCTTTTCCCCGACATCTCCCGGCCAGGTGGGGGATGCTGGGGGGAATCGAAGGGAACGCCATGTCAGAACAGCCCCCGGTGCAGCCGCCGAGTACGCCGCCTCAGCAACCCTCCGGCCAGCCACCGCAGGGCAATCCGCCGACTCAGCCGATGGCGGCCGCCTATAGTTCCCCGCCTGCTGGGCCGGCTGTTGCCACGACTCCTGACTACCGGCCGGGAGGCGGATGGCGCCAGATCACGTCCACTTCCGGCGGGCGGCTGGCGCTCGCGCTGTCCGCCGCCGCTGTCGTTCTCCTGCTGGTTATGGGGGTTGCGGTGACCAGCTTCCTGGTGCTGCGTAACCACGACCGCGTCAACCTCCTGGGGGACCGTCAGAGCGCTCGCTCCTTTGGCCAGTACGGCCCTGGTAACGGGCGGGGGCTGGGTCACGGCAACGGAAAGGCTCCGGGCGCAGACGGCGGAAAGAACGGCCGTAACGTGCCCGGGTTGCCGGGCCAGCCCGGCGGCCGGGTCCAGGGTCTGCCCGGGCTTGAGAACCTGCTTGGCGGAACCGCTCTGCACGGGGACGTGACAGCCAATGCCGGCGGTTCGGTTCAGTCCCTGGTCTTCCAACGCGGCGAGGTCACCGCAGTAAGTGGCACCTCGGTCACCCTCAAGAGCTCGGACGGCTTCACGGCCACCTATGGTCTCAACGCCACCACGAGGTCAAGAGGGGCGACCCTGGCCAAAGGCGGGCAGGCATTCGTTCTGGCGCGTGCCTCTGACAAGGTCGCGATAGCGACGCTGCCGATGTCCGGGACTGTTGGCCAGGCTCCGAGCAGCTAGCCGAACTACACGGCGTTGAGCGCGGCCGGATCCTTGACACCGTTGGCCTGGGCCGGGATCCGACGCTCGACCACGAGTGCGATCAGGGCCATGACGGCGCAGCCCAGGACCAGCAGCCCGATGAAGCCCACGTTGAGGCGTGCGCCCAGCATCAGGCCTGCAACGACCGGCCCGGTCATCGCCGCCAGCTGGAAGGCCCCCGCCATGACCGCGTTGTAGCGCCCGCGCAGATGATCTGGCGACAGGTCGTTGGTGATAGCGGGGATGGTCGGCTGGAGGAGGGTCTCGCCGAGTGCGAATACGGCGCTACCGCCGATGATCAGTGCGGCCGCGGTCCCGCTGCCCGGCAGCAGGCCGGAGAGACCGGTCATCAGCCAGGACACCGACCACAGCGCCGAGAGGACGAGGATGACCCGGGTGCGTCGACGTCCCTCGATGCGCTGCAGAACCACCAGCTGGAGTAGCACGATTGTCGCGGTATTGGCGGCGAAGGCGTAGGCGATGGTTCGCGTGGAGACCTGCCCGACCAGCCGCGCATATGCCGTGAAGCCCGCCTCGGACTGCGCGTAGCCGACGAACGCGGACAGGAAGGTCAACGCGATCACCGGCGCCATTGCCTTGTCCCGCAGGATGTCCAGGTAGGTCGTTCGATCCGGTATGCCGTCATCCTCTCCGACGGGGCGTTCCACCTTGCCGCTGACGTGTCGAAGGGGACCGAGCAGAACGGCAAGGGGCGCAACGAAACTGAGCGCGTTGGCCAGATAGATGGCCACAAAGGTGCCCGGCCGATGGACATCGACGATGGAACCCGCGAGCAGGCCGCCGATGCCGATGCCTAGGTTGACCATGGTGAAGTTGATCCCGAAGTAGCGCTGCCGGATGTTCGACGGCACCACTGCGCCGATCATGGCGTTGAAGCCGGGCCAGAAGACACCCCCAGCGGCGCCGAGCAGGCCCAGGGCCCAGGCCGCCATCAGGGGTGTCGAGGAGAAGGCGAGCAGGACGTTGCCGAGCATCTGGGCTGCGATGCCCGCGATGATGATCCGCCTGGCGCCGAGTCGGTCGATGAGCGCCCCGGCCGGCCCCACGACGGTCATGCCAACGATCGCTGGGACCGCCAACAGGGTGCCCGCGCTCTGGATCGTGAACTCCCGCACCTCGTGGAGGTAGATGAAGCCGAAGGGCAGCACCAGCCCGGTGCCCAGGGTCTCCACGGCGACCGTCGACAGCAGGAGCTTGCCCTCTCGCGGCAGGTCGCTCCAGAACGACGCCAGTGACGGGCGGTCAGGTGCGGGCGCGGTCACCGGCCCAAGTATGGCCAAGACCACCGACCGGCCCCAACCCTTTTGTTCGAGAAGGGGCGTTTCGGCTGATGCTGACCGGATGCCTGGCGAAATCCCTCGGCGCCACCGGTTAGCCTTGGGATCAGCGCAACGTGCGCCATCGCGTCCTGCCCGCACGTGGCAGCGGCCGACATAGGAGCAAGAGGTGGGGCTGTGCCTACAGGCAAGGTCAAGTGGTACGACGCCGAGAAGGGTTTCGGCTTCCTCAGCGACGACGAGGGAGCTGACGTGTTCCTGCACGCGGACGCGCTACCCGCGGGAGTCACAACGCTCAAGGGCGGCACGCGGGTGGAGTTCGGCGTCGTGGAGGGTCGCCGCGGCGCCCAGGCGCTCTCGGTCCGTGTTCTCGACCCTGCACCCTCGGTCGCCGCTTCGGTCGCGGCCAAGAATCGCACGTCCCCAGAGGACCTGACGATCATCATCGAGGACGTCATCAAGCTCCTGGACAGCGTCTCGACAACGTTGCGCCGTGGCAAGTACCCGGACAAGGGCACGGCGGCCAAGGTCGCCAAGGTGCTCCATGGGGTTGCGGGCCAGCTCGAGACAGGCGCCTGAGAGATGAAGGTCAAGCCGGACGCGATCTTGTTCGCCGCGATCGACCAAGCCCGTGAGGCCGCAGAGAGCATCGCCGAACCGGATACGGTCGGTGAGCACCTCGGTGCCGTGATGAGCGAGGAGCGTCTGGCCACCCACTACTTCGCGTGCACCGCCACGGCATACCCGGGGTGGCGTTGGGCGATCACGGTCGCGCGGGTGCTGCGGGGCAAGAAGGCGACGATCTGCGAGACCAACCTCGTCCCCGGCGAAGGTGCACTGCTTTCACCCCAGTGGCTTCCGTACGACCAGCGAGTGGCCCCCGGCGACCTCGGAGCCGGCGACGTCCTGCCTTACATCGAGGGCGACCAGCGCCTCGAGCCGGGTGCTGAGGCCACCGGCGACGAGGAAGTCGACCAGATGGCCCAGTGGGAGCTCGGGCTGGGGCGCAAGCGCGTCCTCTCCGCCGAGGGCCGCGAGACCGCAGCCCAGCGCTGGTATGGCGGTGAGACCGGTCCCGCCTCGCCTGTCGCCGAGCAGGCTCCGGCGCCTTGTTCATCGTGCGGCTTCTTCATCCCGATGTCAGGTGCTCTTCGCTCTTTTTTTGGCGTCTGCGCCAACGCCTGGTCACCCTCCGACGGTCGCGTCGTAAGCCTTGACCACGGATGCGGCGCGCACAGCGAGGTCGACCTTGTCCGAGAGGAACCCAAGCCCGTCGACGAGCCGGTTCTGGACGACTTTGCCTTCGATGTCGTCTGACCGCTCTTGGCCTGCGCCTGTCGTGACCGCGGACCGACACCCAGCCGGCCTCCCCGATCTAACCGGAACCACCGCCGTTATTACCGGTGCCAACTCGGGCATCGGTCTCGAGACGGCTCGGGCACTCGCCTGGCACGGCGCGGGTGTAACCCTGGCGTGCCGCAACCTGCCGGCCGCCGAGCGCGCAGCTGAACAGATCCGTAGCAGCCACAACTCTGGCGACTCTCGCGATGGTGATCAGGCTCGCCGTGTCGAGGTTCGCGTCGCCGAGCTGGACCTGTCCTCGTTTTCCTCGGTGCGCGGCTTCGCCGATGCGTGGGAAGGCCCGCTGGACCTGCTGGTGAACAACGCCGGGGTGATGGCGCCCCGGTCCTGGCAGGGCACGCGAGACGGCTACGAGCTGCAGTTCGGCACCAACCACCTCGGCCACTTCGTGCTCACCGGGCTGTTGCTGCCGGCTCTGCTACTTGCTGCCCGACCCCGTGTCGTCACCGTCTCATCCATTGCCCATCACAACGGTCGCGCCGACGTGCTCGACGGCAACCCGCCGCAGAGCTATCGCCCTGAGCGGGCCTATGGCAACTCCAAGCTGGCCAACGCGCTCTTCGGTGCCGAGCTCCAGCGGCGTGCCTCTGTCCACGGCTCGGCGCTGACCTCGACCATGGCCCACCCGGGGATCTCAGCCACGGGTCTGGCGGTGGACCCTGAGGGCATGGGTGCCAACCGGGTGGTCCGCCTCGTCGCGCCACTGGTGATGCGTGCCGTATTCCAGTCGGCTGCCGCTGGATCCAGACCCATCCTTCATGCAGCGACCTGGGCAGCACCGGGCTCCTACACCGGGCCGAGGTGGTTGAAAGAGAGCCGTGGGCCCGCCGGGCCCGCACGGCTGAGCATCCTGGCCCAGGATCCCACGCTCGCCTCGCGGCTCTGGCAGCTCAGCCAGGACCTGACCGGCGTCGAGTACCACTGGTAAACCCGCAGGCTCCGTGCCCAAGGTTTGAGCAGTGGATCTTGCCCCTGCTCGCTCCCTTGACGGGGCGCTGAGCCACTCCCCAACCTTCGGGGTGCCAGCGCGGTGGGTCAGGGGTGGGGCTGCGCGAACGACGCGTTTCCGCGGCCGCGGCGGACGTACAGCAGGGCTGCCGCACCACCGACGATGCCCGCCACGCAGGTCGACGGCCACCAGTGCCGCTGAGCCTCGTGCAACGCCGGAACGAGCAGGCTGACCACCAGTGCGACGGCCCACAAGGCGGTACCGATCTGGAGCAGCCTGAGGGTGTCGACCGCCAACGGCTGGGGCTCTTGTGGGCTCACGTGGTCAAGACTAGGGCTCGCGGTCGCGATTGAGGCCCTCGGTCGTCCGGGTCATGAAAGTCCCAGGAGTCGACCACGCTGACCGCCATTGAAGGCGACGCCCTACGCTTTGCGCCATGCCCACGACTACCAGACCCAAGCAGACCGCCCCCAAGCGCGGCACGATCGACTCGTTCTTCCGGATCACCGAACGTGGGTCGACGCCGGCCAGGGAGATCCGCGGCGGTTTCGCCACGTTCTTCACGATGGCCTACATCGTCGTTCTCAACCCCCTGATCATCGGAACACAGGCGGACTCCACTGGCGGCTTCCTGGGCGGTGGCGGTCACCCCAATCTCGCGATGGTCGCCGCCGCAACGGCCCTGGTAGCCGGGGTGATGACCCTGCTCATGGGCGTCGTGGCCAACTTCCCACTGGCACTGGCCACGGGTCTGGGCCTGAACGCTTTCGTGACCTTCGGCATTGCCAAGCTGCCCGGCATGACCTGGGCCGACGCGATGGGGCTGGTCGTCCTTGAGGGAATCATCATCACCGTCCTGGTGCTCACCGGTTTCCGCAAGGCTGTTCTGCATGCGATCCCCTCCGAGCTGAAGATTGCGATCAGCGTCGGCATCGGTCTGTTCATCACGATCATCGGTCTGGTGGACTCCGGGGTTATCCGCAAACCGGCATCCGGACCGGTGCCGGTCGAGCTCGGTGTCGGTGGGTTCCTGGCCGGCTGGCCGATGCTGGTCTTTGTCCTCGGCCTGGTCGCGATCATCGTCATGATGGTCAAGAAGGTGAAGGGCGCGATCCTGATCGGCATCATCGGCGCCACCGTCCTGGCGATCATCGTCGAGGCGATTGGCAAGATCGGTGGACAGTTCGACGCGACAGGCAAGCTTGTCAACCCCACTGGCTGGGGCCTGAACGTCCCCAAGATGCCCTCGAAGCTCGTGGACGTCCCCGACTTCGGACTTCTGGGCCATTTCTCACTGTTGGGCTCATTCAGTGCGATCGGCGCCGTCTCCGCGATCCTTATCGTCTTCACCCTGCTGCTTGCCGACTTCTTCGACACGATGGGCACGATGGTTGCGATCGGCCGTGAGGCAGGCCTGCTCGACAAGGAGGGCAACCCGCCCAACACCCAGAAGATCCTCATGGTCGACTCCCTTGCCGCCATCGCCGGTGGCGCGGGCAGCGTCAGCAGCAACACGGCATACATCGAGTCGGCCGCGGGCGTGGGCGAGGGCGCGCGAACCGGCTTGGCTTCGGTCGTGACCGGCCTGTTGTTCCTGCTGGCTACGTTCCTGGCGCCACTGGTCTCGGTGGTTCCGTACGAGGCGGCGACACCGGCCCTGGTCGTGGTCGGCTTCCTGATGATGCAGCAGGTCAAAGGCATCTCGTGGGACGACCTCGAGATCGCCTTCCCGGCCTTCCTGACCATCGTCCTGATGCCCTTCACCTACTCGATCACGGCCGGCATCGGGGCGGGATTCGTGGTGTACGTGCTGATCAAGGTCGTGCTCCGCAAGTCCTCGGTGGTCCACCCTCTGTTGTGGGTCATCTCGGGTCTGTTCATCGTCTACTTCGCGCTCGACCCCCTCAAGAGCCTGCTCGGCGTCGGCTGAGCGGACCGAAGGGCCGCGAGGGTTCCTGGCTGGTCGGAATAGTTAGCATGGGTAATGAGTTAGGCTAAGTAAATAGCCGGAAGGACTCATGCCACCTACGAAGCGAACTATCCAGACAACCCAGAACCCGTCGCTGGCACACCTCGCCAACGACCTGCGCCTGGCCTGCATGCGGATCAGTCGTCGGGTCCGGTTCGAGAGCACCCAGGATGTGGCGCCCCATCAGTTCAGCGTCATGGCGCGACTCGAGGACAACACACTGACACCGCGTGAGCTTGCGGCCATCGAATGCGTCAGCCCACCCAGCATGACCCGAACGGTTGCCGGACTGGTCGAGCGAGGGCTGGTGGCCCGTACGGATGACCCTCTGGACGGCCGCCAGGTCTTCATCTCACTGACCGCACATGGGCTGTCCTTGCTGAGCGAGACCCGCCGACGGCGCGATGCCTGGATGGCGACCAGACTCAAGGGAATCAGCGCCGACGAGCGGGAGGTACTGGTCAAGGCCACGGCGATCTTGACCCGGGTGGCAAGCCAATGAGTCCCACCTTCGCCTCCTTGTCGATATACAACTACCGCCTCTTCGCTGCGGGTGCCCTCGTCTCCAACACGGGGACCTGGATGGGCCGGGTAGCGCAGGACTGGCTGGTCCTGACTGAGCTGGCCCCCAGCACGTCCGTCGCGCCGCCCGTCGCCTTGGGCATCGTGACGGGACTGCAGTTCGCTCCCCTCGCCTTCTTTGCACCCGTCGGGGGGATGATCGCCGACCGTTTCCCCAAGCGGCGCATCCTGTTCGCCACCCAGAGCGCGATGGCGCTGACCTCGCTGCTGACCGGCGTTCTGGTCGTCACCGGCGCCGTTCAGCTCTGGCACATCTACCTGCTGGCCTTTATCCAGGGTGTTGCGACGGCGCTGGACAACCCGGCCCGCCAGACGTTCGTCTCCGAGATGGTGCCGTACGAGTCCTTGAGCAACGCGGTCGGCCTCAACAGCGCGTCGTTCAACGGAGCCCGCCTGATCGGTCCAGGCCTTGCAGGGTTGGTCATCGCCGCCTTTGGCACCGGCCCGGCCTTCTTCCTGAACACGCTCAGCTTCGTGGGGGTGCTGTTCGCGCTGGCGAGAATGCGGCCGGGTGAGCTGAACGTCACGCCTCGCCAACGCGGAAAGGGGCAGATCCGTGAGGGTGTTCGCTATGTCCGCGGTCGCCCGGACATCATTCTGATCATGGCGCTCGTCTTCGTGTTGGGCACTTTCGGGATGAACTTCCAGATGACTACTGCGCTCATGGCCACCGCGGTGTTCCACAAGAACGCCGGGGGTTACGGCCTGCTGGGTTCCATCATGGCGGTCGGATCGCTCTCGGCGGCGTTGCTTTCGGCGCGGCGCCCGAACCCCCGCCTGCGTGTTCTCCTGGTGGCCTATGGCGCGTTCGCGGTAGCCTCGGCGGCCGCAGCGCTCGCTCCGTCATACTTCTGGTTCGCCGTTCTGCTCATCCCTGTCGGGCTCACCGCACTTACGGTGATCACCACGGCCACTGCGATGGTCCAGCTCAGCGTCGCTCCAGCCCTGCGAGGCAGGGTCATGGCGCTGTACCTGGCAGTCTTCATGGGTGGCACACCCCTTGGCTCACCGCTCGTAGGGTGGATCGGCTCGGCATGGGGGCCGCGGTGGACGATCATGGTCGGCAGCGTCACGACAGGTCTGGCTGTCATTGGTGCCATGCTGTATCTCGTGCGAAGCGAAAAGGTTCGAGTGCGTTACCACCGCACGGAGCGGCCGCGGCTCAGTGTTACCCGCGGCGAGCTCATCGAGTCTGTGCCGGAGCTGGCCAGCTGATGACTCCGGGGTTTCGTCGCGGCGTCGTGCTTATTGCCCTTGCCGCGATGCTGCTTGTTGTCCTTGGGGGACAGCTGCTTCGTTGAGCGACGCCAGCCCAAGTCGTCACGAGCCGGGCAGGAGCGTGCTCGGATCGCCCGGCGACTACGGCGCGATGGTAGCCGAAGGCGTCGGGCAGAGGTTGACCGGAGCCGTGACGGCGGGATCCGGGGTGGGGGGCGGATCGCTGATGGTCACGCACGGGTCGGGCAGCGGTGGAACTGTTGTCGTGGGGTCGGGCTGCGGTGGAACTGTTGTCGTGGGGTCGGGCAATGGTGGAACTGTTGTCGTGGGGTCGGGCAGCGGTGGAACCGTTGTCGTGGGGTCAGGCGGAGTCGTGGCGCTCAGGTCGGGCGGGGCCGAGGTGGTTGGGCCGATGGACGTGGGTGCACCGGGGGCGAGCACGCCCGCTCCGTTTGCTGTGGTCGGCGAAGCCATGCCCGGGACTGGTTTGACCGATAGGACGTTCGCTTCCGGAGTAGGAACCGTGAAGGTGGAAACTGGTGCTGGCGAGCTGGTCATGGGGCCGTCGGAGGCTGGCAGGGCGCTGACCCCAAGCCGGTACGTCGCGGCGATGGAGGTCACGAGCGCGACGTAGGACTCTGAGGCGTTGTAGCGCATGATCGCCGAGTGCAGGTCGTTCGGGAGAGCGAGGTCTCCGGGCCCCGAGCAGAGGTAGACGGCGGTTGCCGTCGCTGCATCGGCAATATCCTGAGGGTTCCTCACGCCGTCGCCATCAGCGTCAACGCCTGCAACGCTCCACGTGCTGGGGATGAACTGCATCGGGCCGACGGCACGGTCGTAGACAGTGTCACCGTCCAGCAGACCGCCATCACTGTCGGTGATTCGGGCCGTACCGTTCGAACCGTCCAGCGCGATGCCGATGATGCCGGGCTGGGCCACGCCGGCTGAGTCAAGCTGGTTGCCCCCGAACCGGCCATGGTTGCTCTCGACCCGCCCGATGGCAGCCACCAGGGCCCAGTCAATGTGACAGGCGCGGTCGGCGGAGTCGACCAGGGAGGCCGCTCGCCGATAGCCCTCCAGGGCGCGGACGGGAATCGCGCTGCTGTCCGGGCTGACGAACGAAGAGCTGGGCGCCGAGCCCGCGAGCGACGGAACGGGTGCCACCTCAGCATCCAGGAGAGTGGCACCACTGGGGGCCCCCGCTGGAGCAGGCATGCTCAGTGCGACGTCGGGAACGACGACCGCGGGGGAGCTGCTCGAGACGCCGACACCGCTGATGTTGGTCAACGGGGGCGATGACAGCGCAATGCCGCCACCGATCAACGCCACGGATGGGATCGCGGCGCAGATCCGGCGCCAAGGCACGGTGAACGTTCGCGGATCGCTGTTCGACATGCTTCTCCCTTGGTCGAACCAGTCCCGGTCCGACCACGACAGCTGATGTCGTGTGGCGACCCGAATCGCGAGGCTTCGACGAGGTTTCGATGCCAATTTTACGGAGACCATGTTTCGGCTGTAATCCATCAGAGGGTATGTATCGGGTAGGCGCGGCTGAAGACGCGCAGACCCCAGGGCGTCCGATCGATAGGTCTTGTGACGTGGTTCACTCGTGGATGTGTCCAAATCCCACAGGTTCTTCAGCTCGTCCGCCCGGGTGACCATGGCGCTGGTGGTCAGTGCGCTGATGGCAACAAGCCTGGGTGCCTGCAGCGGTGCCAAAGCGAAGGCCGAGCCGGCTTCCCGAACAGCGGCCACGACAACGCAGGCGCCAACGCCAACCCCGCAACTTCCCAATCCGCTCACCGGGCTTGGCACGTGGCCCAGCGGTCCCGTGATCGCCGTCAAGGTGGACGATACAGCGGCCGGTCGGCCCTCCCTGGGTCTGGACAAGGCCGATGTGATCTACATCGAAGAGGTCGAGGGCGGACTGACACGGATGGTGGCGGTGTTTGCCAGTGCCAAACCCAAGGTGCGGGCGGTCCGAAGTATTCGGCCCAGTGACCCTGAGCTCCTGGGCCAGTACGGCAAGATCATCGTGATCGCGAGCGGGGGCGGAGGCAGTTCGCTACCCACGTTAGACAGATCGGGCTTGCACAGCTCGATCAATGACCGTGGGGGGGTGGGCTTTTTCCGCGACCATTCGCGCCCGGCTCCATACAACCTGGTCTCCGACTTGGCCAGGGTAAGCGCCGTCATCAAGGCCGACGGGGTGCGCGACGTGGGGTTTACCTGGGCGGCCACCGACCCCCGGCTTGCCGGCGCCAAACCCTCGCCCGTCGTGACTACGCGAGTGGGATCCACCAGCGTGGGATTTGTTTGGGACGCGAAGCAGACGCGGTACGTCCGCACTGACCGTGGTCGGGCGATCCTTACGGCCAGTGGGGCTGCCATCGCGAAGTCCAATGTGCTTGTGCAGTACTGCCAGGTCAATGCCGACCGCTCTGACGTCGACGTCAACGGGAATCCCTCGGCCTTCACGAAATCGATAGGTTCAGGTCGAGTCGTCCTCTTCCGCAACGGAAAGCGAATCGAAGGCAGGTGGGCACGCTCGAGCATCGGCTCCCCGACGAAGTTCACTGACGATGCCGGGACGCCGTTGTTGTTCGCCCCTGGCGGGACATTTGTGGCGCTGGTACGTCCGGGCGCCCCTGCCTGACCAAACCCGAACTCTAGGCGTTGCCAGGGTGTCCGAGCAGGTCAAAACCGGGTGCCTGCTCTGCGCATCCGCCGTATCAGACGCTGTGGCTGACCACGAACTCGATGCTCGCAATGAGCTTCGAGATGTCATCGGGGTCGATCGCAGGGAACATCCCCACGCGGAGCTGGTTGCGCCCGAGCTTGCGATAGGGCTCGACATCGACGACGCCATTGGCGCGGAGCACCTTGGCCACTGCCGCAGCGTCAACCTCGTCGGTGAAGTCGACCGTGCCCACGACCAGCGAACGCGCGGACGGGTCCGTGACGAACGGCGAGGTGTATGCCGTGGCCTCCGCCCACTCGTAGAGCCGGCTGGAGCTGTCCGTGGTGCGCTTGACGGCCCAGTCCAGACCACCCTGCCCGTTCATCCACTCGATCTGGTCGGCCAGCAAGGCAAGGGTCGACACCGCAGGCGTGTTATAGGTCTGGTTCAGCCGTGAGTTGGTGATCGCGGTCGGCAGACTGAAGAAGTCCGGCACCCACCGGCCAGATGCGGCGATCTCGTCGACCCGGGACAGAGCCGCGGGGGAGAAGGCTGCCAGCCACAGACCACCCTCGGCCGCGAAGCACTTCTGTGGCCCGAAGTAGTAGACATCGGCCTCGGCTATGTCCACGGGCAGACCACCCGCGCCCGATGTCGCGTCGATCAGGACCAGCGCACCCTGGTCGGCGCCGACCACTCGCTTCACCGGCGCCATGACGCCGGTCGAGGTCTCGTTGTGCGGCCACGCGTAGACGTCCACTCCCGCCTCGGCCTCCGGCGTCGACAGGGTGCCGGGCTCGCCCTTGATGATTGTTGAGGCGCCCAGGAAGGGGGCCTTCTGGGTGACGGACCCGAACTTGGCCGAGAACTCGCCGAACACAAGGTGCTGCGCGCGGTCGCGGACAAGGCCAAAAGCAGCGATGTCCCAGAAGGCGGTCGAGCCGCCGTTGCCCAGGATGATCTCGTAGCCCTCAGGAAGGCTGAACAGCTCGGCGAGCCCGTCGCGGACCTGACCGACGAGCTTTCTGACCGGGGCCTGGCGATGCGAGGTGCCGAGAACCGTGCGGCCGATGGAGGCGAGGTGGTCGACCTGGGCCGGCCGGACCTTGCTGGGTCCGCAGCCGAAACGGCCGTCCTGGGGCAGGAGCTCGGCGGGGATGGACAGGGGGGCGGTGTCAGTCACGCAAAATCACCTCGGGTGAGAGTGGCGGGCAAAGTACCCGACCCGACTCCGTTGGCAGATCGCTTGGAGCGCCAGTCTGTCAGCCACCGCGCGCGTCCCGACAAGCGGTCCGTTCACTGGGATGGGACCTCGGCCGAGCGGACCTGGTCAGAGCGAGTGAACCGAAGGGGCGGGCTTCCCCCAACCTGCCACGTCCTCGGGTCGGCGCGGTCCCTCGCCGACGTAGCGGGCCGAAGGGCGGATGAGGCGACCGGTGCGCTTCTGCTCGAGTATGTGCGCCGACCACCCTGCCGTGCGTGCGCAGGTGAACATCGGCGTGAACATCAACGAGGGGACTTCGGCGAAGTCGAGCAGGACAGCAGCCCAGAACTCGACGTTCGTCGCGAGGACGCGGTCAGGGCGCCGCTCGTTGAGCTCGTCAAGGGCTGCCTTCTCCAAGGCAGCCGCGACCGCAAATCGTGGAGCGCCAAGCCGCTCACAGGTTGCCCGCAGGACGCGAGCGCGGGGGTCCTGCGCGCGATACACGCGGTGACCGAAGCCCATGAGGCGCTCGCCCTTGTCAAGCACACCCTTTACGTAAGCCGTTGCGTCGCCACCCTTTTCGACGCCCTCGATCATGTGGAGGACCCGTGAGGGCGCCCCTCCGTGCAGCGGACCGCTGATCGCTCCGACGGCCCCTGACAGACAGGCGGCGACGTCGGCTCCGGTCGAGGCGATGACGCGTGCAGTGAAGGTTGAGGCGTTCATTCCGTGCTCGGCTGCGGACACCCAGTAGGCGTCGATCGCCTCGACGTGTCGGGGGTCGGGCTCGCCGCGCCAACGGATCATGAACCGCTCAACGATGGTGTGGGCCTTGTCGACCTCGCGTTGGGGGACCATCGGGTGATCCTGTCCACGCGCGGACTGGGCGACGAACGACAGTGCCATCACGGACGCGCGCGCGAGGTCGTCGCGGATCTGCTCCGCGTCAATGTCCAGCATCGGCCGGAACCCCCAGACCGGAGCCAGCTGTGCCAGAGCGCTTTGGACGTCGACCCGCACGTCGCCGGTATGAACCGGGAGGGGGAAGGGCTCGGCAGGAGGAAGGCCGGGGTTGAACTCGTTGTCGACCAGCAGACCCCAGACATTGCCGAACGACACCCGGCCGACGAGATCGTTGATGTCGACGCCGCGGTAGCGCAGAGCCCCGCCCTCGCGGTCAGGCTCGGCGATCTCGGACTCGAAGGCTATGACGCCCTCTAGTCCCGGTTTGAAGTCGTTGTCGCTCATGGGTGGACCCTCTCCCGTTCCGGCGTCTGCACCGGGTCGCAAGCCATTGCGGGGCGCGCGGTCGGATGGCTGGTGCGACTCGTCATCTCTTGCGGCGAATTGCCTTGAGGGGACTGGCTTTCGGGCGCAGGTCGATGGTAGGCCGGATGCGCTTGTCCAGGTCGTAGCCAGCAACGAGCTCAGTCAGCGGCGTGGTCACCGTCGGATGGCTGGCGATCGGCTCGTCCCCGTTGAAGACCACCCAGACCTGCAGGTCGCCCTCCCATACGGGCATCGTTGAGCCATCCATGAGCCCCTCGGCGTGGGTGAGTGCCTGCCTTCGGGCTGTGAACCGGCTCAGCTGCTTCTGCGCGAACTCCTGGGCCGGCTCCTTGCCGTGCTTGATCGCCTCGTATGCCACCGGGCCGTACTTGACCCCCAGCTTGACGACGTTGGTCAGCCCCTTTGCCTTGCCCGGAATACCCGGCATACGCACTCCCTCTCGCAGATGACTTCGCCCCACCCTAATCTCGTGGGCATGAGCGATGCGCTGCGCCGCGAGTATTCCGGTGAGGGTCTGTCCGAGTCCGAGGTGGGCACGGCGCCATGGGAGCTGGCTCGACGATGGGTGGATGACGCGGTATATCGGTCGGTTGAGCGCGACGACGTGCCGGAACCCCTGTCCATGTCCCTGGCCACGACTGATGTGGCCGGACGCCCCGACGTCCGTGCCGTCCTCCTGCGTTTCCTGGACCCTGCTGGCCCGGGCTTCGTGACGAACATCGAATCGGCCAAAGGCCAACAGATTGCTGCCAACCCAGCGGTGGCCGGGACGCTGGTCTGGGCGGGGATGTATCGCGCGATTCGCTTCCGCGGGACGGCCCACCTGCTCGGTCGGAGTGAGGTCGAGGGCTACTTCAGGGAGCGCCCCTGGGGCTCGCGAATCAGTGCCTGGGCATCTCGGCAGTCGCAGGTGATCGAGGGCAGATCAGGACTGGAGGAGACCTATCAGCGCTATGCGGCGCGCTGGCCCGACCTTGGCCGGCCAACCGATGTGCCTGTCCCCGACTTCTGGGGCGGCTATCGGATCACCTGCGACGAGGTGGAGTTCTGGGCTGGTCGAAGCAATCGTCTCCACGACCGGCTCGCCTTCACCCGGGTCGCTGATGGGCTGCTCGACGACTCCGCGACCTGGCGGCTTGAACGGCGGCAACCGTAACCTGTCGTCGCGCTCGTTCGATGCCGCAATCCGGGCGTGCTCATTTGAGGCCGCTCACCGGCGCCAGATTCGGCCCAGAGACCGGCCTGAAGTGAGCAAACCGGCCTGAAATGAGCAAGTCTGGGCGTGGGACAGCCCGTGAGCTCTGGGAACACCAGGGTGCGGTGGACGGGTCGCACATCCTCACGGGCTGCGGTGTCTGCATGGAATTGCGGTCACCACATCGTCCCAGTCGCTGATCGCCCGAAGAGGGCGCCAGTGACGGGCTGGCTAGCGCGCAGCCACCTCACGCGTCCGTTGGATATTCACTAGGCGGACCACCTCCCTTCTCGTGTCCCTATACGGTAGGTCGGCGGATGAGCGCTCGCAACGGTTTTTTGAGCGTGCACCCCGCTTTTGATGGCGCGAACCCGAGGTCAGACGGGGAGAACCGTCGAGGCATCCACGCAGATCCACACCGCGTCGCCCCGCGCGAACCCCAGGTCAGACCGGGCGAACCGTCGAGGTATCCACGCAGATCCACACGGCATCGGCCCGCGCGAACCCGAGGTCAGACGGGGCGAACTGCTGAGGCATCCACGCAGATCCACACCGCGTCGCCCCGCCCGAGTAGGCGGCCACTGGCGGAATACAGGGCAGTCCCGCTGTAGTACTTGCGTCCTTCGTGGCCCTTTGGCCATGCCATAACGACGTAGGGCCCTCCGACCTCAGGTAGATCGTGGACGCTGGCTGTCATCGTCCCGAGCACCAGCTCGCGTCCGGCAATCCCGCAAGCCCAGGCCCCCGGGCAGTCCAGAGCCGCCCACACCAGCTCCGGGGTGGACTCGCGGGGAGTCCACGCCGCCGCGCAAAGAGTCGCGTGCCCGGCCAGGACGCCGGTGTGAAGGCACAGCGCATCAGAGGGGTCGCGGCTGGTTCCGCAGGTAAAGCAGGTGGGGAAGGGGTGAGAAATCAGACCCTCGTATGCCGGTCCGGCCGCCTCTGCCTCCGCATAGGTCACAGGTGAGGGCAGCTCGGTGGCGTCCAGCGGCTCGGCGGCAAACGCCTGGGCCACCAGTGTCTTGCCGTCCCAGATCTCCGCCGTGCCGTCGTCGCCCCAGGAGACCTCCATCTCGGTGTCCAGCGGTGGAGGCGTGCGCAGACGGACCGTAACGGTGCCGCCCTCCAGTGCGCCATCGACGAGCTGGGCCAGGTGCCCGCTGGTCCAACCTCCGTTGCCCGACATCGGCGGGCCGCAGAACCTGGCAGGGACGACGAAGGATTCGCTCACAGATGGAACGCTAGCCCCCCGCGTCGCACGGGTCACTGCGTACCGATCAGTGAGAGGGTGTACGCGTGACGGACTTGATTGACACCACCGAGATGTACCTCCGGACGATCTTCGAGCTCGAGGAGGAGGGCACGGTGCCTCTGCGAGCCCGTATCGCCGAGCGTCTGGGCCATTCGGGTCCCACCGTCTCCCAGACCGTGGCACGGATGGAGCGCGACGGGCTGCTCACCCTCGCAGGCGACCGGCACCTCGAGCTGTCTTTCGACGGGCGCCTGCTCGCGACGAGGGTGATGCGCAAGCACCGACTGGCCGAGCGTCTGCTGCTCGATGTCGTCGGGCTCGAGTGGGAGTACGTCCACGACGAGGCGTGCCGGTGGGAGCACGTCATGAGCGAGCGGGTCGAGCGC
>JBDTYK010000017.1:0-21669 GCA_040005715.1 Actinomycetota bacterium
TGTTCATGGGTCGAGACGCTCCCGCGATCGACGCGCGAAGATCTCGATCGCCCCAGCCGTCACAGGGCCGGGGGCTGTGATCGGATGGTCGTCCAATGCGTGGATGCCCATCACGTCCTTGGTCGATGAGGTGATGAACACCTCCTGCGCCTGTTGCAGGACCGACATCGGCAGCGGCTCGACACGCACGGTCATTCCCTCCTGGCGACACCACTCGATAACGAGCTCGCGGGTCACCCCGGCCAGTGGCCCGGAAGCCAGATCCGGCGTCAGGATCTCGCCGTCGACAACCACGAACACGTTTGACCCGGTGCACTCACAGAGGTTGCCGACGGAGTTCGAAAAGAGGGCCTCCACTCCCCCTCGCTCCTTGGCGTAGGCAAGGGCCACGACATTCTCCGCGTATGACGTGGTCTTCAGGCCCGCGGTGGCGCTGCGTTCGTTGCGGGTCCATGGCACGACGACAAGCTTGCCTGCGTCAGGGTTGGGTGGTTGCGGGGCGGCGGTGACGATATACGTCAGTGGGGAGGCATCGCGGTCGGATCCGAGAGGACCAGCCCCGGCGGTGACGGTGTAACGAAGACGCCCGAAGGCAATGGGCTCACCCAGCAGTACGGCCTTGATCCCAGCCCCGATCACGCTGTGGTCGGCCGCTGGGAGGCCTAGCCCTGCCATCGATCGGTCCAGCCGTCTCGCGTGGCGTTCGAGAGCGAACGGCACCCCCTCAACGATCTTGCAGGTCTCGAAGACGCCGTCGCCCACCGAGACGCCATGGTCAAGGGCCGAGATCGATGAAGCGCCAGGGTCCACGAGCTCGCCGTTGACCCACACCCGGACGTCGCCTGACACCTGGTTGTTCTTGGCTGTCCCCAAGTCGCTCATGTTCACACCCTCCCAGATGCCAGTCCGATCAGGCGAGCGGCTTTGAGCTCGGTTTCGGCCCACTCCTGGTCCGGGTCCGACCCCCACGTGATCCCGGCTCCGGTGCCGAACCTGAGCCAACGCTGTCCAGAGGCGTCCCGCTCGGCCCAGAACGTGCGGATGCCGACGGCGAGCTGTGCCTCGCCGGTATCCGCGTCCACCCAACCGATCGCCCCGCAGTAGGGACCACGCGGCACGGGCTCGAGGTCGGCGATGGACCGCAGCGCCGACGACTTGGGGGCCCCTGAGACTGATCCGGGCGGTAGCGTCGAGGACAGGATGTCCGACCAGAGCACGTCCGGTCGCAGCTCGCCCGAGACCGTGGTGACCAGATGCGCCAGCCCGGGATGGTTCTCCGGCGCGCACAGCGCGTCCACGCTCACGGTGCCCGGGCGGCATACAGGCGAGAGGTCGTTGCGCACGAGATCGGCGATCATGACGTTCTCCGCATAGTCCTTGGCCAGCATCGCCGACGCGGTCTTAGCCGTGCCCTTGATGGGACGAGACTCGATCCGCCCACCGCGCCTGATCAGGAAGGCCTCTGGTGAGGCGCTGAGCACATCCAGCCCGGCTTCGGGGATGTCGACCCGACCCGCGAAAGGAGCCGGATTACCTGCTGCGACCAGGACTTCCAGACCCCCCAGGTCAACGTCGTCGGCCAGGGGATGACTCATGATCCGGGTAAGACACACCTGATACACGTCGCCAGCCTCGATCCGCTCACGGATCCGTTCAACCCCCGAAAGGTATGCCGCCTCATCCAGGGATGAGCTCCACTCACCTGTGAGCGGCGCCCAGTCCTGAGCCTGCCCACGCGGTCCGCGTCTGGTCCCCTCGTGGGTTACCTTTGCGAACCGGACACACCTGATGGCTCCCTCGAAGCTCGCGACCACTGCCCAGAATCCGCCGCTGTCAAGGCATTTCACGTCGCTGGTGATCTCGACCACATCTTCTGCCCATCGACTGCCGAAGTGGGCGTGGGCGTACCGCGGCTCATCCCCGCTCATGGCAGCCAGGGCTTGCCGGCCAGAGCTGTGACCACCAGGGCGTGGCTCACCCAGGGGACCTGAAGGGCCAGGCTGATGAGGCATACGCCGACGGCCAGCGCGGCACGTCTGCGCGGAACGGTGCCGGCTTCAGGGCTCCCAACCAGCAACAGCCCCAGGGGAAACGCGAGCAGCAGGTAGCGAAACACCCCGGCATGCACTCCGGCGACGAACAGCAGGAAGATCGGGTAGATCGCGAACCAGGTTCGCACCTCAACGCCCCAGCTCCGTGTCAGTCGACTGGCCGCCAGGCCCGCGAACAGGGTGACAAGAAGCGTCACGCCGACCACGCCGATCCAGCCGATGTGCTCGTAGGCGTTGGTGAACCACCCGAATCGGCCGACCACCACGGCGTTGGACACACTCCCCCGGTTGGCGCCGGTGGCCGTGACCCCGCTCGTGATCGCGTGGCTGATCGTCGACCACAGCGAGACCGATGCCGCGGAGACCAGTGCCAGGACGGTCATCTCAACCATCTCGACTCGTCGGATCGGATCCTGGGCGCGGTTTCGGTAGCGAACAACGGCGTGGACGATCACGACGACCGCCAATGGCGGGGTCACCAGCCGGGTCAGTGAGAGCAGGATCACGACCCCGATCGCCCAGCCATAGCGTCGCTGCGCGATCAGCAGCAGAACCGCGCATACAAGCAGCAAGGCGATGCTCTCGGAGTACGCAGCCTGGAAGAGTGGTGCTGCAATGAAGCAGCTCGTGAACAGCACTGTGACGGCCGCGGCAAACCGGCCGGCCGAGCGCTCGACCAGGGCGAACATGACAACCATCGCGGCCCCCCCTGCCGTCAGGTTCACGACCGTGACGCAGACGGCGAAGCTCAGCCCGGTCAGGGTCATCAGCGCGCCGACGAGCATGGGAAAGAGCGGGAGGAACGCGAACGACCAGAGCGCGTCCTTACCGTTCGGGTCTCCGGCCGCCGGCAGGTGGTACCCGTTGGTCGCGATGCGTTCGTACCACTGACCGTCCCAGTTCGTGATCAGACCCAGGTAGCCGGGCGAGCCCGGATGAGCCGTGAACTGGTAGATGCCAGGGTGGTCAGGCGACGGGAGGGCCACCTGTTGGCGGGCGGCAACGGCGATGACCACGAAGCCGTAGAGCCGGGTCAGCGCGAAGACTGCCAGGGGCAGCCAGATCGCGAGCGGGACCCTGACTGACCCAAACCGCCATGTCATCGACGGCGAGGTCTGCGCAGCTCTCGCCGACATGGCTCTCCCGGTGGATGTCATTGGTGAACACCATCAGCACCGCGGAACCGCTGATGTTCCTGGCAATCGTTGCTCTGGTGGATGTTAGCGATTCTATTGGGACGATGATGGACCTCGTGATCATCGCCGGGGCGCCGCTGCCAGATGTCCAGAACTGGATCCGCGGCAGTGGTCTGGAGATTGTGCTGCTCGTCCTTGGCGCCCTCCTCCTGACCCGCTTGGCGCTCTGGCTCAGGGGGGTCATCACCGAACGCATCGATGTCCGCGACGATGAGTCCGATGCGCTCGTTCGTTCGGAGTTCGCCAAGCATCGACACGCCCTGGCCCAGGTGCTCACGTGGACGGCTCTGGTCGTCGTCTACGTCATCACCGGGTTTCAGATCCTCGGCCGCCTCGGGGTGCCGATCACCAGTCTCGTGGCGCCGGCTGCCGTAGCGGGTGTGGCGCTCGGCTTCGGGGCGCAGCGGCTGGTCCAGGATCTGCTTGCGGGGTTCTTCATCATCGCCGAGCGGCAGTACGGCTATGGGGACCTGATCAGCATCTCCGGTGTCGGCATCCCCGCGAACGTGATCGGCACCGTCGAGGACGTGACCCTGCGGATGACCAAGGTCAGGACCCCGAACGGCGAGGTGATCATCACTCCCAACGGCTCGATTGCGCAGCTCACCAACCTTTCCCGGGACTGGGCCAGGGCCGTGGTCGACGTGCCCTTCCCGCTCAATGTCGACGTGGGTCGCGCCAGCGAGATCCTGCGGCGGGTCGGCCGTGAGGTCTATGCCGACGAAGAGCTTCATGCCCAGCTCCTGGATGAGCCGGCGGTGATGGGCGTCGAGAGCATCGAGCTCGACCAGCTGCACGTCCGGGTCGTGGCCAGGACACTCCCGGGTCGGCAGTTCCTGGTCGGACGCGCACTGCGTTGGCGCGTCGCCGAGGCGCTACGCCGTGAGGGCATCACGGTCGCTGCGGAGCTGGACACCGCCAAGCCAACGGACATGACGTCGTGACGAGCGGCGAGCGGTCCTTGACATCATGGCGCCCCTGGGCCTCACGCTGGATGCGTCCTCGGCGGTCGACCTGGGGGCTGATCCTGCTCTTTGTGCTGACCCTGACGACCTATCTCTGGGTGCGTCCTGAACCGGCTGCGACGGCGCCGAACCGAACCACGCCCGTGACACAGACACGGCCCACGCGCGAACAGAGATCGCAAACGACGAGCCCGACGCCGAGCCAGGAGCCAACCACCACGACCGCTCCCCCCGGCGTCGCGCCGACCCGCCCGCCCACGACCTCGCCGACCAGTTCGCCGACATCTGCACCCACGTCCGCGACCGGTACGCCCACCGGGATCCCACCGGCGGCGAATACCACGACCCCCGCGCCGTCACCGACCTGATCGAAACAACGCACCCAGGTGCCCGGGGAACGCCTCCAGCTCAGGCTGTGACGGTGAACCGGGCCGAAGAGCCGCTTGTGGCGTTTTGGCCGACTGTGACGACGGCTTCCCCAGGGTCGATCCGCCGTGTCATGGTGCGGTCGTAGTAGGCAAGCTGCGCAGGAGTGACCGTGAATACTGCAGTGACCGTGGCTCCCGGATCCAGCTCCAGGCTCGCCCAGTCGGCGAGCTCGCGCAGCGGCCGTGTCACGTCGGCGACGACATCGCGCAGGTAGAGCTGCACTACTTCTCGCCCCTGGCGGGATCCCGAGTTCGTCACATCGATACTCACCTCGATCGATCCGCCGTGCAGCGGCATCTCGCGCGTGGACAACCGAATCGGCCCATAGGTGAAGGCCGTGTAGGTCAGACCCCATCCGAACGGGAAAGCCGGTAGCACGAGCGCGTCGAGATAGCGCCCCATCCTCTGGTCGTCGGCGGCGTCGATGGGCCTACCAGTCGGGCGGCCCTGCGAGCTGGACGGCAGGTGGCCAGCTGTGCGTGGGAAGGTCATGGGCAGGCGTCCACGTGGGGCACGGTCGCCGAAGAGTGTCTCGACGAGAGCCGGTCCGGCCTCGACACCTGGATGCCAGGCGATCAGGACCGCGTCGGCCAGGCCCACGACCTCGCCAAGATCCAGGGGCCTCCCCGTGAACACCACGACCACCAGCGGCTTGCCGATGGAGGCAACCGCTCGCAGGACCTCGAGCTGACCTGCAGGCAGACCGATGTCGGTGACCGAGTTGGCCTCACCAGATCGCGACGGGTGCTCCCCGACAAGCGCGACCGTCACCTCAGCCCGTCGAACAAGGTGCATGGTCCGGTCAGTAAAGCGCCCGTCGTCCACAATCACCTTCTCCTGCAACCGATCCCGTATGGCGGATGCCGGGCTGGCGACGTCCTGACCACGGCCGTCCAGCGACCACGTGCCCAGCAGCGCCTCCCCTTCGTCGGCGAAGGGACCGGTCAGCAGGATGAGGCCGTCGTCAGCCAGCGGAAGGGTGCCGTTGTTGGCCAGCAGCACAAAGGACGCAGCGGCTGCCTCCCGGGCCAGAACCCGCGCCTCAGGACCAAGGTGGGCCGACCTGGGCAGCGTTGCCGGACTGGCCGTTGCTGCATGGGCCATCGCTGGATGGGGCGTTGCTGGATAGGGCGTTGTTCGATAGGGCGTTGCTGGACAGGGCGTTGCTGGATAGGGCGGTTCGAACAGCCCAAGCCGAATCTTGAGGCGGATGATGCGCCGGACGGCGTCATCGAGCAGGTCAAGCGGCACTCGCCCGGCGTCGACGAGGCCGGCGAGGTGGGCCGCGTAGGCACCGGAGACCATGTCGATGTCGACCCCAGCCTCGATCGCCTGGGCGGCGGCATCCCGCAGATCAGCGGCCACACCCTGGTTGACCAGCTGGCCGATGCCGTCCCAGTCGGCAACGACGACACCGTCAAAACGCCATTCATCCTTGAGCACTTCTCGAAGGAGACGACGGTGGGCGTGCATGGGCACGCCGTCGACATCGGTGAAAGCCGCCATGACCGTGGCGCAGCCCTCCCGTATGGCAGCCTGGAAGGGCCGAAGATGAAGGTTGCGCAACGTGTTCTCGCCCACCTGGACGGTCCCGTAGTCGCGTCCACCCTCGACCATCCCGTAACCGACGAAATGTTTGGCACAGGCCGCGACTGCATGTGCCTTCCCCCGCCGGGAGACACCCGTGCCGTCATCGGCTTCGTCACGGACATCATCAGCCACTCGGCCAAGGCGCTCGCCCTGGAAGCCGCGCACCATGGCAACGCCCATTCGACTGGCCAACACCGGCGCCTCGCCGAGAGACTCGGCGACCCTGCCCCACCGGGGCTCTTCGGAGATGTCAAGCATCGGGGCGAACGTCCAGGCCACTCCCTCCAGGCTTGCCTCGGCCGCAGCCAGCCGCGCGGTGCGGAATACCAGGTCCTCGTCCCAGGCGGCCGCCAGACCGAGCGGGATCGGGAAGACGGTCCGGTGCCCGTGGATAACGTCCCGCCCGAACAGGAGGGGAACTCCCAGACGTGACTCCCCGACGGCAATCCGCTGCGCCGCGTCGATTGTGGAGAGGCGTATTCCCGCGTCTCGCTGGTTGCCCGCAGTGGCCCCGCTAGCAAGAAGGCTTGACCCGATGCCGCCGCTGCGGATCAGCTCACGGTCAGCGACGGGGTCGATGTTGGCGCTCTGGTGGGTCTGTCCGACCTTCTCGGCCAGCGTCATCTCAGCCAGCAGGGCTTCGACTCGCTCCTCGAGGGGAAGGTCCGTCCGCAGCCAGGGCCGAGCGGCGCGGTCTCGTGCCTCGTCGCCACCAGATGGTGTGGTCAAGTCAGGCCACGTCGATCTCGAGGTGGTTCTCCCCGGATGCCCGCATGCCTGCTCTGACCTGCGCCATCTCCACGGCGACACCAGCCGGTCGATAGGGATTCGACAGCGGAGTTGTCGCCAGCGCGACCCCGTTCAGCGATACCGCGGTCGGCCCCACGCCGCGAGGGCCGACCTTGAAGGTCAGATCCACCTGCGTGCCGTACAGGGGCACGCTCGCCTGCAACCCGTCAAGGTCAGGCGCAAGCACGGGGTCGATCTCCAGAAGCTCACCTCGGCGACGCACGCCGAGGAGGCTCTCGACGACCAGGCGCAGGAAGATTCCGGGGCCCGAGCTGTAGACCCGCCAACCTCCCTCAAGTGCCACAGTGCCGGCCTTGACCTCGCCGTATTGTTCGGCCGCCTCGTACCGGTCGGCGAACGTCGCGTCAGAGGAGGAGAAGTAGCACGTCGACTGTCGTGGCCGGGCGCTCGGAACGCGTTCGGTCACCCCGATGGGGTTGACCAGGGCAATGGCGTCCAGCAGCCGCTCGCCGTCACCGTGACGAGCGAGCGCCTCGGCGTAGCGAAGGTGGGCATGGGTGTACATGATCCCGATCTCCCGACCGAAGAAGCTGCTGGCCTCGGCGCGCTGGAAGATTTCCATCGGGCCGCCCTGGTAACGAGCCGGACGGTCGAAGAGCCGAGCCCCGTCTGGGCCGAGCAGATGCTCCTCGATGACTTTCAGGTGGTCGCGCGCCTCACTCGGGGAGAGAAGGTCGCCAGAGATCGCATGGATGATCTGCAGCAGGCCGTATTGCAGACCCGTCCGCTGGTCCGACGGGTGAACGAGATGCTCGATCGACCCATCGTCGGCGAACAGGCCATAGCCGGCCATCACCCCGTCCTTGATGAGAAGTCGGCGCAGGGCGGCGGCGGTCTGGACGGCGACTCGTTCGGCCCTTTCGCCAACTTTCCCGGCATCCACGGCATCCTGGCCGTCCAGCTGAGAGCTGACGGTCCGAAGCGAGGCGGCCAGGGTGCGCAACGCCTGGACCTGCAGGGTGGCCGTCCACGTGGAGCACAGCCGGGCTGCGAGCCTGGGGTCGACCGGTTGCAGCGAGTCGTTCCAGTCCCCGTGCCCGTATGCCGGCAGGGGGGTGCCGGGCACCATGCAGGCCTCGATCCTGGCCAGGGCGCGCCTGAGATGCTCGAGCATCACCTCCCCCGTGGTGGCACCTTCGTCGCCCGCGAACGGGATCCCTTCACCGAGGATGCTGGCATCGCCGGTAACCGCCAGGTACTCCCCCAGTGCCAGGACGGGCCAGAAGATGACATCACCGTGGGAGTCGGGTCGCCCGCCATGCACCTCACGCGAGAAGAACTCGAATGACTGTGGCCAGTCGCCTCGTGCATTCTGCGCCTCGAAGACGCGCTCGATGAGGTCGCGCAGAGGCGCGGTCTGTCCAAGGGCGATGAGCAGGCCCGGCGGCCCCTGGCAGACGTCCCGGGTGCCCCAGGCGCCACCGGTCGACTGCTCCAGCCCCCGAGGTGAAAGGTAATGGATGAGTGCGTCGTGACTGAACCACGGCAGTATCGTGTCCAGTCTCGAAATCTCCTTGGCCAGTGGGGAGTCCGCTGGAGCTTTGAGCTTCACCGAGCTTCTGATCCCGTCCCAGAACTTGGTCTGGGTCTCACCCGGCTGGCGATAGTCGACCAGCTCCTGCTGGGCCAGGTCAGCAGCCGGAACCAGATCGGCGGTCAGCGTCAGCTGCACCCGGGTGGCGGGTGCCGTTCGCATCGTGACCCAGGGCAGCTCGCGGGACCGTCCGTCCAGGAAGAGGGCTTCGTCCCGGCATACCTGATCGACGGTTCCTGGCACCCACGAGAGGCGGAATGACCCGGCAGGGAACCTGGTCGAGATCTCGGACCCCTCCGGGGGCCACACCCTGAGTCCGCCCTCATCGACCTCGAGCAGGGGTGGCTCTGGGTCCTGGCCGTCGTCCCCGCCGAGGGCGACGTGCGTGCAGATCAGCAGGCGAACCGCGGGTCCCTGCAGAACCCGCAGAACCAGGCCGAGCTCATGAGACTGCGCAGGCGCGCTGGACACGACCTCGATCAGCCCGCCATCGTGTCTGAACCACCAGCGGCAGGAGTCCAGGCCAACCACCCACGCGCTTGGTTCATCCAGCAGAACCCATCCGGTCTCGGAGGCTGGGGACGCGACGAAGATCCGCAAACCCTGTGCCTGTCTCAGGGCCAGGTAGCTGCGGCGGGTGGAAACCATCCGGTTGAGGCTGACGTGCCCCTGCGTCACCTGAGAGAGGAAGGTCCCGGCCATCCAGGCGGTTGTGGTGAGGCTGGCCTCGTCGGGCACCAACGCCGTGCCGGTCCGCATCACGTGACCGTGTGGACGCAGAACCGCCGCCTGCTTGGCACTGGTGACGACGTGACTCCCCTCCTCGGTGAAGAAGCTGAGCAGGGTCCGACCATCCCACTCGGCGTGCCGGCACTCCTCGCCTGCGAGCCGCACCAGCTCGTCGTCATCCAGAGGGGTGCAGGCCAGCGCCACTGACGAGGAGAAGAGTGAGGCGGCCGCAGCCTGTCCGCCGGCGACACCCTCTGCCGTATCGCGACTCGCCGGCCGCTTCGCTTCGGGCTGACCAAGCGCCTCGTCGACAACCGCCTGGTCGAGGCTGGATGTCGCGGCGGGGTGATCGGGCTGGTAGGCGCCGAAGAACCCTGTGGCGACAGTCTCACCCACCGCCAGCTGCATCGGAGCGGCCTGCAGCAGGGCCAGTGTGTGCTCATGCTGCAGGCGGGCGTTGGGCAGGCTCCTGGCCGAGAGTCCGAGCGGCTGGGAGCCGGCACGGTTTGCCCGACCCACCAGCTGAATTGCGTCGGTGCCCCAGCCCACGCCCTCGGTGAGGCATCCGACGACCGCCCAGGACGCAGTTGGGCCAGGGATGTTCTGGCGTACTGCGAGAACCGTTCCTGCTGTTGAGGTTTCCACTGGTGTGAGGTCGAGGTACTGGCTGACGTAGTACTCGCAGGCTCGCAGGTCGCCATAGGGTGCCAACGCCAGGTCCTGGGCATAGACGAGGTCGATCTCGGTCGGGTCAGGGCGCAGGCTGGCGACCGAAACATGCCAGTACCAAGCCGTCATGGACTCGGCCAGCCGGAATGTGACGAGGTACTGCAGGCCGCGCCAGACACCGCTGACGATCGGACCGGCGCTGCTCCAGCTGACCGTGCTGGCGGTGCCAGGCCCGATCAGGGCAACTGCCTCGGCACCCCCATCGTCTCGAATCCGCAGATACAGGTTGGCCGGACCGGACTCGAGCTCGTCGGCCGGGTACATCAGCAGGCTTCGATCGCCCACGTCCAGTCGCCGAAGGACACCGGCCGTGGTGAACTCGGCCCGAATCCCGGAAGGACTGCTGAGACACCCGATCCGGGACGGCCCGGCTTCAGGGTCGCTGACAAGAGTCAATGCCTGTCCCGCCTAACCAGAGCTGTGCAGCTCACCTAGGAAATGACGCCGGCGCCGAACTCCTCGATGCCGATCAGCGGCCTGATCCTGGCTTCAATGTCACTGATGATGAAGTTGCGTCGAATCAGGTTGTCGCAGAACACATTCCCCAACGCGCCGAGGACCATCGCCTGGTCGAGTGACAGGTAACGTTTGGCGCTGAGCTTTGTCTTGACCGCCACCGCGTCGTAGAAGCCACCCTCGCCATAGGCCTTGAGCTTGCGCTCGATATTGACGAGGTTGTCGTAGGCCTCCACCGGCTCGTACTGCATGGCCAGGAACGCTGCGTGTGGTGTGATGACGCCGTTGCCCCATTTGGGGCTCGGGTTCGTCGCTGGGCGAACTCCGGGGAAGCCGCCGTCGATGTGGGTGCCTTCCAGGTCGGAGATGTAACCGCCTGGGTCCATGCCGAGCGACTCGACCCCCCATGCGGTGTAGCCGCCGGCCGGATTGCTGGCAGGTGAGAACCCCCAGTAGCCGTACTTGGCGTCGTCCAGCCCGAACTCGCGCTGGGCGCGAACGGTGAGGGCGTGGTTGATCCCCCACGACCGCGGTGCCCAACTAGCCTCCGGCACAAACAGGTCGGGCATCAGGGCCTCGAACATGTCACCACCCCAGCTCGGGACGATGTGCATGCCTCGGTAGGTGTAGGCGCCCTCGAAGACGTCGATGCCGAAATAGGTTCGGTGATCACCAACAGGCTTCTGCTCCTGCCAGTCCCAGTCGTCCGGGAACGTCCGCATCGTGGAGTAGTAGGCCTCCGGCGGGATCTGGCCATGGGCAATGCCGATGTAGGTCGCGATCCGCGGTTCGGACACGAGGATGTCGTAGTGGTTGGGCGTGTAGAAGACGTCCGGACCGATGCCCAGGTAGTTGCCGGTCACGAATCCCTGCGGCGGCACGGGCTCGACGTCCCAGAAGCCTCCGCGGAGCAGGCCTGCGGTGCCCGCACGCCCGTCCTTGTTGAAGTAGATGCCGAAGTTCATCTTGCTCAGCAGCGAGTTCGCCAGCGCCGCCACCTTGGGCTCTGCGTTGCGAACGACCATGAGTGAGGCGGCGAACCAGCCGTTGTCGACACTGGACAGGAACGGGTAGACGGCCTTGCCGTCCTCCGGCCATACGGTGACCACCTGAGCGTTGGCCTCGTCGTACCAGTTGTAGAACATCCCGCTGGCTTGGTGGTGCTTCATCCCCTTCAAGGTGGTCAGTGTCTGGGACAGCCGGGCAGTGCACTCCCGCGCGCTGATGAGCCCGAGCTCGCGCGCGACGATCGTGCTCCACATGTAGCCGCCGATATTGGTCGGCGACGTGTACCCGCTGCGCGTCGGCGACGCGAGCGGCCCGCTGATGTTGTCGGCCGGCAGACCGGTACGTGGATCAGTCATGGCGACCAGTGAGGCCCAGGTGTCTCGAGCCCACCGCTGAATCGTGTGGCGGTCGATCCCTCCGCTTGGCCGAGCCTGGACTCCCGACGGCGACGCCGTGGCGGCGTGCGCCGTCCCCGGTCTGGCAAGGGTCAGGCCAGCAGCGACGGCAGCGCCTCCGGCGAGGAGCTGGCGACGAGTGGCCACAACGGGGGCGTGCGTGAGAGCGCGATCAGTCATGGTGCGAGTCCCTTACGTATCAGTGGTGCTACTTGATGCCGGTGGTGGCAATGCCTTCAATGAAACGGCGCTGGAAGATCAGGAAGACGATGAGGACCGGGACGACGACTACCGTTGCGCCGGCCAGGAGCAGGCCGTAGTTGGGAGTCACCTGCTGGTTCTTCGAGAACAGGGCGAGCGCCACCGGCAGCGTGTAGTGCTCCTGGGTCTGGGCGACCACCAGCGGCCACAGGAAGTTGTTCCAGCTGCCGAGGAAGGTGAGGATCCCGAGCGTGGCCAGGCCCGGTCCGCACAGGGGCAGGATGATCTGGCGGAAGATGCGCAGCTCGCTTGCTCCGTCGACCCTGCCTGCGTCGAGCAGGTCGTCCGGCAGGTCGACGATGAACTGCCGCATCAGGAAGACGCCGAACGGCGTCACCAGGAACGGCAGGATCAGCCCGGGGTAGGTGTCGACCAGGCCGAGGTTGGCGACCAGGACGAACAAGGGGACGAAGGTCACCATGCCAGGAATCATCAAGGTGCCCATGACCAGGCCAAAGACCAGCTTCTTGCCACGAAACCTCAGCTTGGCCAGGGCGTAGCCGACCATGGAGCAGAAGGTCACGTTGGCAACGGTCACGACGATGGCAACGATGGTGGAGTTGAAGAAGGAGCGAGGGAAGATCCCCTTGCTGAAGAGCTCGCGGTAGTTGTCGAGTGTTGGCGACTCCGGCCACCAGGTCGGAGGGACCCTGAGCAGCTCTCCCTCCGGTTTGAAGCTGCCGAGGACCATCCAGACGAACGGCGTGATGACGGCCAAGAACCCCAGCGTCACCACTGTGTAGAGAAGCCACTTTGAGGAGGCTGACCTCTTGGTGCCTAACATGGCGTGCCTCCCATCAGGTGTTGGAGCGAAGGGATCGGAACTGAACCGCCGTCAAGGCGACGATGATCACGAACAACACGTAGCTCGTCGCGGAGGCGAACCCATAGTTGCCGAAGCCGAACTGGCGATAGGTGAACATGGACAGGGAGACCGTTGAGTCCAGCGGGCCACCATTGGTCATGACGAACGGTTCCTCGAAGAACTGCACGTAGCCGATGACTGTGGTGACCATGACGAACAGAATCGTCGGCCGCAGCAAGGGCACCGTGATGTGCCGGAACTGTTGCCAGGCGGATGCACCGTCGATGGAGGCCGCCTCGTGAAGCACCACGGGCACCGACTGCAGACCCGCGAGGAAGATGATCATCGCGGTTCCGAAGTTGCGCCAGGAGGCCATCGCGATCAGTGAGGGCATCGCCCAGGTGGTGGACCCGAGCCAGTCCGGCCCGTTGATGCCGAACCAGCGGAGAACGGTGTTGACCAGCCCGACGTCCTCCCGGAGCAGGAACCGCCAGACCACAGCGACAGCGACGATCGAGGTGACGACGGGGGTGTAGTAGCCAACGCGAAAGAGCGTCCGGAACTTTGTGATCCCCTTGTTCAGGGCCAACGCCGCCGCCAGAGCGATGCCGAGCGTCAGTGGGACGCCGACGATCACGAAGTAGGCGGTGTTGAACCCTGCCGTGCGGAACGTCTGGTCGCCAAAGACGTGGGCATAGTTCTGAAGTCCGACAAAGGTCACGTCGAACGGTGAGTGCAGGTCCCTTGCCTTGATGTCGGTCAGGCTCATGTAGAGAGACGCGATCACCGGCCCGGCCGTGAAGACCACGAAGAGCAGCATGAACGGCAGCGCGAGGATCCAGGCGGCCCTGCTCTGTCGCGACTCGCCTCCGCCGCGGCGGTGCCTCTGCCGTGACGAGGCGGGGTCCCGGATGAGTCCCGCCCCCCGGCGCGCAGTCTCGGGCTTGGAGGCCTCGGGACTGCGCGCCGGAGCGGTGGCAGACATCGTCAGTTGCCGGTGCCGATGGAGTCAGCCTGGGTCTGCGCGGCCTTCAGTGCCGCTGCGGGGTCCAGCCCGGACTTCGCGACCTTCTCCATCTCGGTGTCAAACGCTGCCGCGACCTGCTCCCAGGTGGCAGTGGCCGGAGGAGCCTTTGCGTCCTCGAGCTGCTTGCCGAAGATTGCGAGCTTCGGGTCTGCGGTCAGGGATGGATCGGTCCAAGCACTCTTCACCGATGGCAGGTCAGTCGACAACGCGAAGAACTTGACCTGGGTCTTGGGGTCGGAGAGCCACTTGACGAACTTCCACGCGCTGTCACGGTTCTTGCTGTTCTTGAAGACCACGAGGTCGGAGCCGCCCACGAACGAGGTGGCGGTCTTCTTCGTGGGCATCTGCATCACGCCGTACTTGTCCTTGAATCCGGCGCCACCAAGCTTCTCTATGCCGCCCATCTCCCATGGACCAGAGATGAACATCGGCACGGCCCCGCTGACGAAGCTGGGCGCGCGTGAGTCCTTGGGCAGCTCTTTGGCGGCGATCTTGTCGGTGAAGTAGCTCTGCCAGTACTTCACCGCCTCGACCGTCTCCGGTGTGTCGAAGGTGTACTTCTTCTGGTCGGCAGTGGCAACCTCAGCGCCGTTGGACCAGGCGAACGGCAGGATCGACTGCCATGAGCCCTGCCCGCCTGGCTGAAGGTCGATGCCCCACTTGGCCCCGGCCTTGCTCTGCATCGCCTTCGCCATGGCCTTGAGGCCGGCCCAGTCGGTTGGCAACGTGGTGATTCCGGCTTTGGCGGCCAGATCCTTGCGGTAGTAGACCAGACGGGTCTCGACATACCAGGGGACGCCGTACGACGTGCCACCTACTTCCGTGGTCTTCTGGGCACCGGGGAAGAAGATGCTCTTGTCGATCGATGGGGGTGTCGGGTCCAGCGCCTGCGTGGCGAACTCACCCATCCACGTCGTACCGATCTGGGAGATGTCCGGGGTTGTACCGGCGGTGATGGCCGTGGCGAGCTTGTCATGCGCTGAGTCGAACGGGAACCCGGTCACCTTGACGGTCACGCCGGGGTTCTCTGCCTCGAAGTCCTTGGCCAGCGCCGGCAGCTTGTCACCTTCGCCACCCAGAGCCCAGACCGTGATGGTTCCGGTGGCCTTGCCGGCGCTGACGGCCTTTGATGTGTCCGCGGACTTCGTGCCGGTGTCTGTCGACCGCCCGCAGGCGGCGAGGCCCATGGACGCCGTGAGACATAGCGCGACCACGGCTGTGGTGCGGGTGTTGCGTTTCATCGTTTTCTCCTTCTCGGTCGGGCTGGGCCCGTTACGTTGATCCGGCCGTCCCCGGCCCAGGCTCGTCGTGCTCGCCCCTTTCGGGGCAACCGCACGACGACCGCAAGACCAGCTCGGTCGGCAGGATCTGTGGTTCCGGGACCAGGGGGCCGCCGGCAATGCGTTCATGGAGATGGGTGGCCGCGAGGCGGCCCAGCTCGAAGAGAGGTTGACGAACCGTCGTCAGGCCCGGGCTGACATATCGGGCGGTCATGACGTCGTCCCACCCCACGATGGCGATGTCGTCGGGAACCCTGACACCGGCACGCTGCAGACGCTTCATCGTGGAGAGCGCGAGCTCGTCGTTGGCGCAGACCAGCGCATCCGGTCGAGTCGCGCCCGCCAGTACCTGTTCAGCCGCATCCGCACCCGAACCCTCGTGGTAGCTGACCCGCAGCGGTGGTCCTACGGCCAGCATCTCGGCTGTTGAGAGGGCATCGGTGAACCCGCGGTAACGCTGCTCGACGTCAGGGGAGCCTTCGGGGTCTCCGACGTAAAGGAGCCGGCGCCTGCCATGGGAAAGAAGGTGTTGGGTCAGCTCGGCTGAGCTCTTGGTGTTCTCTGCCGATACGGAGTCACATCCGGACACCGGCGGGCGTGCAAGCAGCACCACGGGAGTCTGGTGCGCGATCGAGCTCGCCGCGTCGTCCGAGATCGTGGAGTTGGCCACGACCAGGCCGTCCACCCGGCTCGACAGCTCACGCGCCGCCCGCGTCGGGTCAGTGCGTCGAGTCGTGACAACGATGACGACGCTCTGACCGAACTGCGCTGCCGCAGACTCGTAGCCCATCAACAGCTCCGCGTAGTACGGGCCAGCCATGTCCGGGACGACGAGCCCGTTGGCGGCATGGCGCTGGACCGCAAGGCTGCGTGCCGCGCGCAGCGGGACGTATTCGAGCTCCTCGACGGCCTGAAGCACGCTGGCTCGCGTCTGAGGCGAGGCCGTACGGGTCCCCTGAAGCACCCGCGAAACGGTGGCTATGGACACGCCAGCGAGCTTGGCCACCGAGTAGATCGTGGTCGCGCGCCTGCCCTGCCTGCGTGGTGTCATTCGTCACGGCCTCCGATGTAAGCGCTTACAACGGTGCCTGACGAAGTGCGAAGAAGCAACCCTTTTGCGAAGATTACTTCGATCTACGTGTTGTGTCCGATATTTCGGGGTTGCCAGTGGCGGCTAGATTTGTCTCTATGAGACGGCCACTCGCCTGTATCTTGCCGCCAGATCTCCTGCTCAGACTCTCGGAGAGCGTCACCGCCGAGCAGCGAGCTGCGATTCTGCGCACGCTCGAGCTTGACGAGACCTTCCGCCTTCGCCGTGTCGAGCTCGCGAGCGGCCAGGCCCGGCGCCACGAGCTGGCGCCGTCACTAGGGGAAGGCACCCCGAACCGGAGCATCTACGACCAACGACACTCGAGCGACTACAGGCCTGGACCCCTGGTCCGCGACGAGGGAGGCCCGCCCGTGGCAGACCAGTCGGTCAACCAGGCGTATGACGGCTTCGGCCTCACCTACCGGCTCTTCTGGGATGTGTTCCACCGGAACTCCATCGACGGCCGTGGAATGCCCATCGAGGGACTGGTCCACTTCGGTGAGGCATACGACAACGCCTTCTGGGATGGTGCGGGCCACATGTTCTTCGGCGACGGCGATGGCATTCTGCTGAGGGACACCACCAAGGGACTGGACGTGATCGGCCACGAGCTGACCCACGGAGTCACCCAGCACGAGGCCAACCTGAAGTACTCCGGCCAGTCAGGTGCCTTGAACGAGTCGGTGTCGGACGTCTTCGGCTCGCTGGTCAAGCAGTACCACCTGAGCCAGGACGCGACACAGGCCGACTGGCTCATCGGGGCTGACATCGTGGGGCCGGAGCTGGCCCCTGCCCTCCGCTCGCTGAAGACCCCCGGCGCCGCCAACCCGTACGACAACCAGCCGGCCGACATGGATCATTATGTGAGCACGTCCACGGACAATGGCGGCGTGCACGCCAACTCCGGCATCCCGAACCACGCGTTCTACGTCGTTGCCACCACGCTTGGTGGCAACGCGTGGGAGGCGCCGGGAAGCATCTGGTATGACGCCTTGACCGATCCGCAGGTGAAGCCCAGCTGCTCGTTCTCACACTTCGCGGCAGTCACCTTGCGGCACGCAGTGTCACGCTACGGACCCTCCAGCGTGCAGGCTCAGGCCGTTCGCGCCGGCTGGCAGGCCGTCAAGGTCCCCGTCACCTGACCTGCCCCGGCGCGTGGGACCCGTGGGCATCGGCCGTAGCCGGCGCTACCTTGGATCTGTGCAGCTCAAGCTCGTCCGCAGTGGTGGTCTGGCCGGCCTGGACATGGTCACCATCCTGGACTCGGCCGACCTCACCGTCGACCAGCAGGCCCTGGTCGCCAACCTGCTGACCGCACGGGCCTCAACGCCCGACGAGAGGCAAGGGCGTGGAGCTGATCAGTTCAGGTACCAGCTGGAGATCCATCAAGGTGATAGCACCGTTCTGCACCGCTGGGCGGAGCCCGATGTGCCTGCGACCGTCAGACCGCTGCTGGCCGTTCTCGTCCGCAAGGCCAAACCCGCTCACTGACCCGCCTGAGTCAGCCTCGCTGTGGAAACCAGGTCACGGCAGAGCCTGTATCACGCGTTTGCGGGCTCCTGCCGTGCCGGCGTGGCTAGGATCGGCCGCGTGACTGGTCCCTATGCCGCCGCGGTCACCGTCGTCGCATTGTTGTTCGCGGCGTCGGCGCTGGTCCTCGCCGCGGCGAATCGCCATCCACGGGTTTCTCTGCTGGCCGCCGGCACCGTGCTGGAGCTTCTTCTGGTGATATTTGCGATCGGCGGTGTCGTGCAGATGATCGGCAGCCGGCACGACTTCGCGCGCGTCGAGTTCGTGGGTTACCTGCTCGGCACCCTGGTCATCGTCCCGGCCGCCTTCGTCTGGGCGTGGGGTGAACGCACGCGGGCGGGAGCCTTTGTCATCGCACTGGGCTTTCTCATCACCCCAGTCATGATCTTCCGCGTACAGCAGGTCTGGGCAGGTCCCCTTGGCTGACATGGAAGACAGTCGCACCCCGGCCCCGACGGGACGAGGCTTCGGTCGCGTGCTCGTGGCGGTCTACGGGCTGTTCGCCCTCGCGGCGACCTCACGCTCAGTCGTCCAGCTGACCACCAGCTTCGACCAGGCGCCGCTGGCCTACCTGCTGTCTGCGTTCGCAGCGATCGTCTACATCGTGGCCACGATCTCACTGGGCAGAGGAGGCCTCAGGTCACGGCGCGTGGCGCTGGTGGCGATCAGCGTCGAGCTCAGCGGAGTACTGGTCGTGGGCGCCGCGAGCGAGCTGTTTCCAGAGGCCTTCCCCGCCGCAACGGTCTGGACCGGCTTCGGAAGCGGCTACGGGTTCGTTCCCCTGGTGCTGCCGCTCGTCGGGTTGTGGTGGTTGCGCCATACGCGCGGGTAGCTGATCGAGAGTTTGGCCGCAACCTCCGCCGAGTCAGACCGGACTGCGGTCAGAGTCGCTGGTGCGGGAACTCGGCGGAGCGGCCCTGGAATGAGGAGATCTTGGGGTTCAGCAGGACCCCGGCGCGGATTTCGATAGCCAGCCGGACGGACCGATCCTGGTCCCACGCCGAAGGTCCGTCCATGACCGTGCGCAGGTAGGGGATCAGCGCCTCGCTGATGCCCCAAGTTGCGCTGTTCCAGAGAAAGGACGGGCTGTGATCCACTCCGTAGTAGGTCACGCCGTCGCCCACGGTCAATATCGGCTCATCGAAGGTCGTGGGCCGAGCGCAGGCGAAGCCCATGCCCAAGTCGCAGGAAACGTCGATGAGCAGGCTGCCAGAGGCGAACTCAACAAGCTCCTCGTCCGTGACGAACATCAGTGGCGCGTCGGTGTCCTGCAACACGCAGTTGACCACGATGTCGTGTCGAGCCAGAAAGGTGGCAGTAGAGACGGGACCCGTGTCGGTCTGCACCGTGGTGTGGCTGGGCTCCGCCTCGATGCGGTCGAGGTGATGGAGCAGCACGGAGGGGACCGGTGAGGACACAGCGTTCACGTCGCGCATGGTGAGCACAGTGACGTCGTGGACACCGAGTGCGTTCAGCGCAGTGACGGCCCCTCGGGCCGTATTCCCGAACCCGATGACCACAGCATTGAGAGGTCGCCCATAGTGACCGGTTATGCCCCTCAGTGTCATGGCGTGCAGCACCGAGCTGTATCCGGCGAGCTCGTTGTTCATATGGAAGACGTGAACGACGAACTCTCCTGCCGTGGTCCAGTGGTTCATCGCCTCCCACGCGATAAGCGTCAACCGTTTGTCGATACACATCTGGGTGAGCTCGGCATCCTGTACGGCGTGCGGCCAGCCCCACAGCACCTGCCCCTCTCGAAGGCTGGCCACGTCGCCCAGGGTGGGTTTGGGCAGCAGGACCACGTCGCTGGTTGCGATGATCTCCTCACGCGAACGAATTCCGGCGACCTGAGTGGCGAGATACTCCTCCGAGACGCCGTAACGGTCGCCATAACCCCGCTCGAGAAACATCCGCGCCCGGAGATCGGGGTCGATCCGCTCAAAGTGCTGAGGATGGATGGGGAGCCTGAGCTCGTGCTCCTTCCGCGACATGGCAAGCAGGCCAAGACTGAGCTGGTTCATGCAGTTCCTCTTCTGCTCCGCACAGCAAACAGCCTGGGTATCCCCCAGGGCGCACGGGACTTCCGAGGAGCCTAACTGGTTGGACGCCACATGCGTCTCGACGAGACCGGGTTGGTCGGCCATGGCACCGCCGATCCGTGGGACGCATGGGCCCGCGGACCGGTGAGGGTCCGCGGGCCCGTCGAGAGCCCCGTACGACTCGGGGTTGTCGGTCAAGAGTTCGCCGCTGGCCAGACTCAGCAGCGAAGTGGGCCAGGCCAACAGCCGACAACGGCAGGGCGCCGCAGGGTCACGCGGTGCCAGTACACCTGACAGACGCCCTGACCGATTGGCCGGGGACCGCGATGGTCTGTCCCGCACTCCTCAGTCGAGCGTGGCCGCGTGGTCGCCCACCTCGGTCTGCAGGCTGCGCGCCGTGCGGACGTAGCCCGTAGGGGCGGGCCGGGCCGGCAGCTTCAGCCGGCGCCGCGCCACCTTCTCGTAGGAGATGCTCGAGATCAGGTGGGCGATCATGTTGATTCGTGCGCGTCGCTTGTCATCACTCTCAACGACCAGCCATGGGGACTCGGGAATGTCGGTGTGGACGAACATCTCGTCCTTTGCCCGCGAGTAGTCCTCCCACCGGGTAAGAGACTCGACATCCATCGGCGAGAGCTTCCACCGCCGCATCGGGTCCGCCGCCCGGGACCGGAACCGGAGCTCTTGTTCTTCGTCGCTCACCGAGAACCAGTACTTTCGCAAGATGATGCCGTCCTCGACCAGCAGCCGCTCGAAGATGGGGCACTGACGCAGGAACGTGTTGTGCTCAGCGGCTGTGCAAAGACCCATCACCCACTCGACGCCGGCGCGGTTGTACCAGCTGCGGTCGAACAGAACGATCTCGCCCGCTGCAGGCAGCTGCTCGATGTAGCGCTGGAAGTACCATTGCGTCCTCTCGCGCTCGGTGGGGACGGGCAGTGCGGCGATCCGGGCCACGCGAGGGTTGAGGTACTGCGTGACCCGCTTGATGGTGCTGCCCTTGCCTGCAGCGTCGCGCCCTTCGAAGACCACGACGACCCGTCTGCCTTCGGCGCGCACCCACTCCTGAAGCTCGACCAGCTCGGCCTGCAGCCGGAGGAGCTCCTTCTCGTAGGCCCTCTTCTTCACCAGCACCCAGCTCCCTGTCCTCAGTTCGGGTCCACCAACACCCCGAGGCTAGCCCCTGGAACGTCCCCCAGACGCGCTGTTGGGCCTTGGCTGGGGGCTGATCAGCTCGACCGGCGGCTCGACTGCAACGAGCCCGAGATCGCTTCCTGTTCCTGGTCATTGAGCAGGGGCTGGCCCTGAAGGTAGCGGTCAATGGAGCGGGCGGCGGTCTTGCCGGCGCCCATGGCCAGGATGACTGTGGCGGCGCCGGTGACGATGTCACCACCGGCGAAGACCCCTTCCTTGCTGGTCTCCAGGGTGTGCTCGTCAGCAACGATGTTGCCGTACTTGTTCAGGGCAAGCCCGGCAGTGCTCTTGGTCAGCAGGGGGTTGGCCGAGGTCCCGACCGATACGATGACAGCGTCCACCTGGATCCGCCTCTCGGAACCCGCCTTGGGCACCGGACGGCGACGACCAGAGTCGTCCGGCTCACCGAGCTCCATGTCGATGACCTCGATCTCGTGGACCCAGCCCCGCTCATCGCCGATGATCGCCGTCGGGTTGGCCAGCAGGTCGAGGATGATGCCCTCCTCCTCAGCGTGGTGGATCTCCTCGTTGCGTGCCGGCATCTCGTC
>JBDTYK010000018.1:0-20867 GCA_040005715.1 Actinomycetota bacterium
ACCGGTCGGTCGGGCTTTGTCTCCGCTGGCTCGTCGGGCTCCGTCTGTACCGGTCGGTCGGGCTCTGTCTCCGCTGGCTTGCCGGGCTCCGCGTTCACCGATCTGATCGGCGGGCTTGACCAGCTCGGGACAGTTGGGACAACGGGTTCTTCCTCCCGATCCTGGCCGGAGATGTCGGCGTCCAGCGTCCGAAGCCTCGCTGCGCAGTCTTCGACCCCCTCGTGGTCGCCAAACCCCACAGCGGTGAGCAGAGCCGCGACAATCTTCAGCTCACCGGCCAGGCGAGCCCTGCGTTGCAGGTGCTTGTCCGGTCGGTCGACACGGGCATGCGCATATGCCTCCAGTACCGAGTCGAAGGCTTCAGGGGAGGCCGAGGTGACCAGTGCCGCGAAGTCGTCGGCAGGGTCGGCGACCTTGGCATCCTCCCATCCGGTCAGGCCGCGGACGCGCCCAGTTGCGGCATCACTGTCATCGTCGAAAACCGCGAGAACGTGAGCACCGGTCAGGTCGCCGTGCGTCGGAGTGGGCGCGAACCGCCATAGCGACACTTCCTCCAGTGAGCGCTCCCAGCGAGCAAGCAAGCCGGTCGGGACGTGCCCGGTTGCTGCCGCACGGTCAAGATCTGACAACCGCCTGGTGCGATACGTGTCGGCGTCATACGAGGGAAGCCCCGCCTCGTCGAACAGTCCGCGGTCGACGTTGTGCAAAGCCGCCAGCGCCCGGCCCAGCTCCGCCGCGATCCCCGGTCCAGCCGGGAGATGTCCGAAATCCAGGGGACGCCCGGGCAGGTAGGTGTAAACCGATGCCCGCCCGCCCTCCTTGAGTGCCACGAAGCCCTTGGGAATGGGCACCGAGAACGGCAGCCGCCGCGCCAACATTGCGAGCAGCGAGACGGAGGCGTCCATCTGGGCTCCGGCGGCTGCTGTGACCGGCGCGCGCACGACCCAGCGACGATGCTGGGTATCGGTGACGAAGGCCACGTCGAACTGATGCCCGGGGAGCTGCACGGCGCCCTCGACCTCGGCGGGGTCCAGCCCCGACACGGCGGCGCTGGCAAGTGCGGCGAGGGCAAGGGGAGTGCGGGTCACCCCGACACCGTATGACGCGTGCGCCCTTTAGGGTGGAAGGCGTGAGCGGGTCTTCGAAAACTTTGCGGGATTTGTCTCTCGCGCATGGGCGCCTGAACCGTGCCAGCCCACGGCGCCAGGACCCTGACCTGCTCCGTTCGCTGCTCCAGAACCCGTTAACGCGCGTTGTCGAGCTCGTTGGGGGCCGCGCTGAGGTGATCGAGACCGACCATGACATCTCGCTGGTCCTGCGCCTGCCCCGAACCCAGGACACCGACAGCCTCAGCGCCTTCCTCGGGCAGGATGGTGATGGGTCGGCATACGTCGGGGTTGTTGGCATCGCTGCCGACCAAACGCAGAACCCGCACTGGCGGAGCCTGCGAGAGGTGGGTGCTCTCCTCTCGGACCGCGACGCCGGCCTTTTCGTCACGATGCTCGGGTTGGCCAACTGGCACGCGTCGCACACCCACTGCCCCCGGTGCGGCTCGCCCACAGAGCCCGACCAGTCCGGCTGGATCCGCCGCTGCCAGAAGGACGGCAGCGAGCACTACCCGCGCACCGATCCGGCGGTGATCATGGCGGTTACGGACGCGGACGACCGACTCTTGCTCGCTCGAAGCCCGCACTGGCCCGAAGGGCGGCTCTCGGTACTTGCCGGATTCGTCGAGCCGGGGGAGTCCCTCGAGGGCGCGGTGGCGCGGGAGGTGTTCGAAGAGGTTGGGGTGGTCGTCGAACAGATCCGCTACCTGGGCAGCCAGCCGTGGCCCTTTCCATCCTCCCTGATGGTGGGCTTCACGTCCCGGGCCCTCGACCCCGCCCTGCACCTGGACATGGAGGAGATCGTCGAGGCAGTGTGGGTCACGCGGGCCGAGCTAGGTGAGATGGTGCTTGCCAGTCGTTTCGGGATCTCGCCAACCGTGTCCATCTCGCGCCGCATTATTGAGCAGTGGTACGGCGGCCCGATCGACCAACAAGTCGACTGGATTGCGCCAGTTCGTCGTTAGGAGAGCGGAGTTCGCCGTGAGCCTTGACCCGAAGCTTGTCGCGCTGGCCGCAGCCCGAGACCTGGGCACGCTGGCCACCATCAAACGTGACGGTCGCCCCCAGCTCTCCATGGTCAGCTTCACCTTCGACCCCAGCGCGGCGCTGCTCCGGGTCTCGGTGGTTGACGGCCGGGCCAAGGTTCACAACCTGCGCCGCGACCCTCGCGCATCGGTCCTGGTCACCAGTACCGATGGCTGGACCTATGCCGTTCTTGAAGGAGATGTCGAGCTGTCTGCGGTCTCGGCAGCTCCCGATGATGAGACCGTTGACGAGCTGGTCGAGGTCTACCGCGCAATCCGCGGTGCTGAACATCCTGACTGGGAGGAGTACCGCGCCGCGATGGTCACTGATCACCGGTTGGTGGCCAGGCTGCGGGTCGGACACGTCTATGGCCTCACCGGAGCGCCTTAGAGCGAGAAGACCTCATTGGCGCGGTCAGTGCTGGCCGGCTGTTCGGCCAGACGAAGGCGGACCTTTGAGACAGACGGATTGGTGGCGGCGCTGCCGTCGGGGAACACCACGGTGGGCACAGTCTGGTTGCCCCCGTTGACGCTCATGACGTAGTCGGCACTTGACGGATCCAGCTCGATGTTGACTTCGGTATACCCGATCCCCTCCTGGTCCAGTCCCTTCTTGAGCACTCGGCAGTAGCCACACCACGTGGTCGTGAACATCGTGATGGTGCCGGCAGAGGGCAGTGCGGGGGCCGCGGACATGCGAGATCTCCTCGAGGGTCGATGACGGGGTGACCTCTCAACCGTGCCCAGCCCCCAATCCTTCCCGTCTGTGAGCAAACAGACGTGACGGTGACGACGGGAGACAGGAGAGCCCCCTTCCGGGCCGCGTCCTGTCGCCGCGGTCTGAGAGGATCGGTGGCGATGTCCCCCCTACCCAGCCAGCGCAGCGGCACCCCGACGGCCGACGAGATCCTCGACGCCCTCGACCCCGAGCAGCGAGAGGTGGCCGCCTCGCCGAGCGGGCCAATGCGGGTGCTGGCCGGGGCGGGCACCGGTAAGACCAGAGCCATCACCCACCGGATTGCCTACGGTGTCCACAGCGGTGCCTACCAGGCCCAGCGAGTTCTGGCCGTGACGTTCACGGCGAGAGCGGCAGGTGAGATGCGTAGCCGGCTGCGCGTTCTGGGTGTCCCTGGGGTTCAGGCCCGTACCTTCCATGCTGCCGCGCTTCGTCAGCTTCACTACTTCTGGCCACAGGCGATCGGTGGTTCGGCGCCAGAGGTGTTGCCATACAAGGCATCTGTTGTTGCCGAGGCGAGCTCGCGACTGCGACTTCAGCTCGACCGGGTGGCCGTGCGCGACCTGGCGGCGGAGGTCGAGTGGGCCAAGGTGAGCATGCTCACGCCCGAGACGTACGCAGTCGCGGCCCGTCGTGCCAGCCGCGCCCCGGCAGACCTGGACGCCACGGCGATGGCGCGTCTGCTCCAGATCTACGAGGAGGTCAAGGCCGAGCGCGGGGTCATCGACTTTGAGGACGTGTTGTTGCTCACCGTCGGCATCCTCGCAGAGCGCGAGGACATCGCCCGGGTGGTGCGTTCGCAGTACCGCCACTTCGTGGTGGATGAGTACCAGGACGTCAACGCCCTGCAACAACGGCTGCTCGACCTGTGGGTGGGTGAACGCGATGACCTGTGTGTGGTCGGTGACGCCGCTCAGACCATCTACTCGTTCACCGGTGCGACGCCCAGATACCTGCTGGACTTCCCGCGCCGCTACCCCGGGTCCAAGGTCGTTCAGCTGGTGCGCAACTATCGGTCGACCCCCCAGATCGTTGCCCTGGCCAACCTGATGGTGCGGGCAGGCGGAGGCCTGAACGGCAGTCCCAAAGTCGACCTGCTCCAGCTTCGGGCCCAGCGGCAGGATGGTCCCCAGCCCGTCCTCACGGCATACAGTGACGACCCCTCGGAGGCAGCCGGCGTGGCTGCTGCCGTCAAGGCGCTCGTGGCCTCAGGCACCCCGGCGAGTGAGATCGCCATCCTCTTTCGTACCAACGCCCAGTCTGAGGCGTTCGAGTCGGCGCTCGCGGGCGCCGACGTGGCCTACCTCGTGCGCGGCGGCGAGCGGTTCTTCTCCCGCAAAGAGGTGCGGGGCGCCATCTTGCTGATGCGTGGGGCGGCCAGGGCCGATGACGGAGCCAAGCCACTTGGCGAGCTGGTGCGCGATGTCATCGCCGGGGCCGGCTGGACCGAGCGGTCGCCGGTCGCCGGCGGGGCGACCCGGGATCGCTGGGAGTCCCTTCAGGCGCTGGTCGGGCTGGCGGACGACTTTGCGGCCGGAAGCCCGCAGGCGCGGTTGCCCGACATGGTGGCCGAGCTCGACGAGCGCATGTCTGCCCAGCATGCCCCGACCGTTGAGGGTGTGACGCTGGCGTCGATGCATGCCGCCAAGGGTCTGGAATGGGACGCCGTCTTCGTCGTCGGCTGCAGCGATGGCCTTATCCCGATCAGCATGGCCGAGGGTGTCGAGGCCATCGAGGAGGAACGCAGGCTGCTTTATGTAGGGCTCACCCGTGCCAGGCTCGAGCTGCGCCTGTCCTGGTCTGCGGCCCGCAACCCGGGTGGTCGGGCCAGTCGGCGACCGTCGCGATTCCTCGACGGAGCCGCCAGCATCCTGGGGGAAGGTGCACGATCGTCGGCGCGGGCGGGGAGTCCGGGGCCGGGCGGCAAAGCCGGCAAGGCCGGCAGGTCGGCCAAGCCGCGGCTCTGTCGGGGCTGTGGCAAGGATCTGGCCACCGCTGCCACCCGCAAGGTCGGTCGCTGCGAGGACTGCCCGCCAACGTACGACGTGGCCACGTTCGAGGCGCTGAAAGCCTGGCGTCTTGCGATCGCAGGAGCGACCAAGGTCCCTGCCTACGTGATCTTCACCGACGCGACACTGACCGCGATCGCCGAGAAGACACCGGCTAGCGCTGGCGAGCTGGCCATGATCTCGGGGGTCGGAGCCCGAAAGCTTGAACGCTACGCCGAGGATGTTCTCGCTCTCCTGGGTGGCGCCGATCCAGTCAAGACGGCCGAAAAGTCATTGGCTGGGGCGAAGCTGGCGACGGAGAGCTAGCCGCCGTGTCCTTCATGCGCAACCTCTGGAATAAAAGGTGTTGCCCAGCGGCTCGGCCTGTTCTAGCCTTGACCACGTCCAGCCAGCGGGTCCGGTCCAGGTGACCGCACTCGAGAGCCGCCAGAACACGTGAGGAGGTCGGCCCAGATGGAGAGCATCGTCATGACGAACTCGACGCAGATCACCGGCGTCCGCTTCGCGCGCCCGCAGGCTGCCGACCGCAGTCTCACCTTCGGCGTTCGCGGCACGTCCTACGCCCTGCTGAGCGAGGCGCCTGCTGTCAAGGATGTTGCGTATCCAGGTTTCTGGAGTCCCCCGGTCTAGTCCACTCAAGACCAGGTCACCTCCAGGCCGCGGAACCCGACATCCGGGATCCGCGGCCTTCGTGTTGTCCGGGCGGCCGACAGCGAGAAGGACCACCCCAGATGAAGAGCAACGCATCCGATCCAGATCGCCGGCGAGGCCGGGCCTTGGGTCAACGTCAAGCACACATGAGAAAGCGCCCCGTGACCAGGGGAGACATCAAGGAGGTGACACCCGATGCAGCTCACAGCAATCTTTGACAACAGCCGGCGCTCCGGCGCTGGTGGCTCTGATATTCCGTGTCGGGATTTTGACGCCGAGCTGTGGTTCGCTGAGAGCCCTGCCCACGTCGAGCTTGCCAAAGCCCTGTGTGGGGGCTGCCCGCTGCGCCTCGAGTGCCTTGCCAGCGCACTCGACCGGGAGGAGCCGTGGGGTGTCTGGGGTGGTGAGCTGTTCGTTCATGGACTGATCGTCGCCCGCAAACGTCCCCGTGGACGTCCCCGCAAGAACCCGGTCGCCGCCTGATCACGGCTGCTCACGCGCCTCGCGTCCATTTGCAGGCGCGTGAGCAAGGTCGCCGGCCGCGACCTACAGTGACCTTTCGTGAGCACCTTGAGCGCTGTGCAGGTGGCAGCCCGGCGTGAGTCAGTCGTCGCGGCGCTGACCTCTCAGGACCTTGGGTCCATCATCGATCTGGTGGTCTGGGTGGAGGCCGACGATGCACAGCCGTCGTCAGCCCCCGGTCCTGTGGCCATGGCGGCCAGCCATGTCGGGCGGGTACGACTCCACCGGGATGGGCGTCATGAGGTTTTGGAGGGGCTGGATCCCATCGCCAGCGAGGATCCGATGGCCTTCCTCCCGTATCAGCTCGAGTGCGCAAACCCCTGCCCAGCCACCTCGCGAGAGAACTCATACCCGTATGCCGGGTCGAGAATCCTCTCGCTGTTCTCCGACCCGACCCGCAGCCCGGACGTCGCGGTGATGCATTCGCCACGTCACTTCTTCCCCCACGAGGGTGGTCATGTGGGCGAACACGGTTCCCTTGACGTGATCCAGTCCAGGGCGCCATTGGTGTTGTCCGGCAAGGGAGTCAGGGCGCGGGGGATGGTGGATGCCCACGCCAGGCTGGTCGATGTAGGTCCCACGCTCGCGGCGCTGGCCGGCGCCTCCGACGGCGCGATCCGCGACGCCGCAGGCGACCCGCTGGATGGGCGTGTGCTTTCGGCCTACCTCGAGGGCGAGGCGAGAACCAGGCCCAACGTGATCGGCATCCTCTGGGACGGGGCCCATTGTGGCGACCTGCTGCACCTGGCCGAGTCTGGCGAGCTACCCGGTCTTTCGCGGCTCATCGAGCACGGCGTAGCGCTGCGTGGCGGGGCGGTGGCACAGTTCCCGAGCGTGACCTTGACAAACCACACATCTATCCTGACTGGCGTCGGGCCGGGTCGACACGGGGTGCTGGGCAACGTCTTCTATGACCGGGCGACCGGTGAGCGGGTGGTCCCCAACGACGCGTCGACGTGGCATCGCAGCGCCGAATGGTTGCGCCCCGCGGTCCGCACCGTGTTCGAAATGGTCAATAGTGTTGTTCCGCAGGGGAGTTCACCGCGAACTGCATGTGTCAACGAGGCTGTCGACCGTGGTGCCGACTACTCGACGATGGCGAGGATCCGTGACAGTGGCAGCCCATCAGGGGCCGCCGGCCTGGGTGACCAGCTTCCGAATGCGCGCGCCTCGGTGCACCTGCATGATTCGAGCCACCTCGATGACGAGTACTACTCATGGGGCACCCAGGTCGACGATCTGGGGCTGGAGCAGATGCTGGAGCTCTGGGCCAGTCCGCAGACTGCCCCCACGCTGACTTGGTGGTCCTGCGTAGTCAGCGATGCCGGTCACCATGCCGGTGGCCCGCGGTCCGCAATCGCGCGCGACTCCCTGCGTGACTCCGACTCGCGACTGGTGTCCTTCCTGGAACATCTTGATGGGCTGGGGATCACCGACGAGGTGACGTTCCTGCTCACTGCCGATCACGGTTTCGAAGGGTCGGGCGTGACGGCAACAGGTTCTTGGGGGCCCGCTCTTGAAGGTCTCGGTATCCCCTTTCGCGATGAGGGCCCCGGTTTCATCTACCTGCTTCCCGACCGCTGAGCTCAGATCCGGAGCTGTGCCGATGCCTTGGAGCAGACTGGCCAGATGATCGAGCAGACGGCCAGACCGATATGCAGTACGTGCGGACGCGAGTCGGAGGACGATTCCAGCGCCCCACTCACGTGGGTGCTCGGCGTCGAGAACGGTCGGAAGGTCTGGACCTGCGACCGGTGCAGTCGCGAGAACCTGCGCAGCATCGAAGGCAAGCTGGACTCGACCTGGTGGTGACCTGACGCACTGAATGCGTGCCGACACCTCAGCTCTGAGGGTCTAGGCCGGCACGGTCCCTACGGCTGCGAGGGGAGGAAGGTCGGCCTCGGGGAGCCAGCGGTCCACGATGGCCCGGCCCGGCACCTCGCCCTGAATCTGGCAGAGGACCCCGATGCCGCCGAGCCACACGCGATGGATCAGCAAGTATGACGGCGGAAGGTTGAGCTTGAGACTCAACGTGAATGCCGGTCGGCGGGGGTTGTGGACCTGCAACGAAACTGAGCGCAACCAGGCCCGGGTGAACGTGAAGGTGTCGGTCCGCAGCGGCTCCATGAACGGCTCAAGGAAGTCCAGCAGCTCTTGGGCGTCGATGTCGATCGTCGACTTGACGAACCCCAGGCGACGCAGCCCCTCCAGTGAGCCTTCTGCGTCACCCGCCAGGGCCAGAGTCAGCAGCTGGCCCATCTCGGGCGGAAGTCCATGTGGCAGCCGGTTGACGGCGCCGAAGTCGATGACCCCGAGCCGGCCGTCGGCCAGCATCCGGAAGTTGCCCGGATGAGGGTCGGCGTGCAGCAAACCGGCCCGTGCGGGCCCGACCAGCAGAAACTCGATGTAACGCGAGGCAGCAGCATCTCTTGCCTCGGGCGAGCCTGTCGCAATGATCGCCGACAAGGGCACGCCGTCCAGCCATTCGCTGATGATGACGTTGCCCTTCTGGTGCACAACCTCAGGGATCTTGAAGTCCGAGTCACCCGCGAAAGCCAAGGCGAACTTCCTCTGCGACCTGGCCTCGAGCCCATAGTCGAGCTCCTCGGCGACCCGGCGCTTGAGCTCGTCGAGGATCGGTTTCAGGTCCAGTCCCGGGATCCAGCTGGCGGCCAGGCGAGCCACTCTGGACACCTGGTTGAGGTCGCTGATCAGTGCTGGACCGGCGCCTGGGTACTGCACCTTGACCGCAACATCACGACCGTCCTTCCACACCGCGCGGTGCACCTGGCCGATGGATGCCGCCGCTGAGGGCTTGTCCTGGAAGGAGAGGAACTTCTGCCGCCAGCGAGGTCCCAGCTCGGCAGCCAGCACCTCGTGAACCATGGCCACCGGCATCGGTGGCGCGGCGTCCTGCAGCCTGGTCAACGTCGCGCGATACGGCCCGGCGAGCTCCTCGGGCATTGCCGCCTCGAAGATCGACATTGCCTGGCCGAACTTTACGGCGCCACCCTTCAGCTCGCCCAGGACCTTGAAGAGCTGTTCGGCTGTGCGGGCCTGAAGCTCAGCGGCAACAAGCTCAGCTGGTTTGCCGCCGACCCGCTTGCCCAGTCCCAGCGCCGTGCGTCCGGCGAACCCCAATGGCAATGAGGCAAGCTTCGCCGCGCGCGTCACGGCGTTGCGGGGGAGCTCGCTCACCATCCCATTGTTGCTTGCTCAGCCGTGCAGCCGCACAGTGGATGCGGAAACCACTGCCGGATCTGGATCGTCGGCCACGGCAGTGAGAGCTCGAGCGAAAGCCCGTCCGGCGCCAGGTGGCCGTCCAGGCAGGTGTGCACGATCATGGCCGCTGCGCCGGCGGTCATGGCGGTCAGCGAGCTTTCGAGACTGACCGGCGCGTGTGGCAGATGCGGCCCACCCGGAGCGAGCTGGGACAACAGTGCGGGCCAGGCAGCGTCGCGGTCACGCCGGTGCAGATCCAGACACATGAGACATGGGCCGTGGTCACCGGTGATGAGAGGACCCACCTGAACCCGGTGCCCCTGAACGACCAACGGCAGGTGCGGTATGCCCCGGCGAAGCCAGGGCGTGCCTGCATCGGGGGGGATCGCTCCCATCGCGGCCAGGACGACCAGGTCCGGCTGCATCAACATCGGCCCGAGCCTGTCGCTCGCCCCCGCTGCCCAGTGATCGCGCAGCTCGAGGTCAATCATGTTCACGGCGTTCGGACCGACGCTGACCCGGCCTATTCCCCCGACCCGCAGGAGATCGGCCAGGGCGCCGGGCAGCTCGCCCTCACCGGAGATCACGACGTGCTGGGCGGATCTTTCAGCGACGTGGTTGTTGCCGTCGCCTGGGAGGTCGTACGCCGCCGCTATCGCACGTGCATCCCCTGCCAGCAGATGCCGTCGCGGCTCATTGGCCTGGGGCAGGCGCGCCTGGCCGGGGGTGATCTCGACCAGGAGATGATGCTCAGCCAGCGTGGTGATGAGGGCAGAGACCCGGCCGTTGGCGACCCCTGCGTCCGCGGCCACGGCATACAGGGCCGAGGTGTCCAGGCTCCCGTCCAGATGCTCGACGAGGGCGACCTCGGCGTCACTGAGCCCGTCAAGGACGACCCCGAAGCCGGGGGAGAGACCCAGCTGGAGAGATCCGGGACCTCGCCGCAGTGGCTGGACATGGCTCTTGAGTCTGGGCCTTGGGTTCATCGGGCTCCTCCAACAGTGGTGGTGGGAGGAACCTGCCACGGTCTGGGAGTGGTTCCAGTCCCATCCACAGCAGTTGAGTACGCGTGCCTAGGGAATCCCGGCCCAGGCGGCACATGCGAAGGGGCGACACGCGGGCGTGATGCCCGGGTGTCGCCCCTTGCGAGGTTCGGTGGCGCTCAGGCCTTGCCGAGAATGCGGTTGAGGTTGGTGCCACACACCGGGCACTTGCCCTTGGCCATGCGTCGGCCGTTGGTTTCTACGACCTTGCCAGTGGCGTCGCGCTTCGCCTTGCACTTCACGCAGTAGAAGTCACCCGTGTACATCTCGCCGGTCTCTACAGACTCTGCCATTTGTTCATGTCTCCTGTGTCGTTCCCTGCCGCTGTGTGCGGCACCGGTCTCGTGCGACCCTAGACCAGATTGAGCACAACGTCGCGCATTGGGTCGTGTTTTTCGTGCTCAGCCTCGGGCGGCCCGCCCCTTGGCACGGAGCTGTTCGGCCGTGATGATGGGATTTCTTGGTTGCTTGGCCTACGTTTTAGTCGTGGACAGGGACGCGATCGAAGTCAGGCGCAGCAGGCGTAGGCGCCGAACGGTCAGCGCTTACCGTGAGGGTGCACGGACGATCGTGCTCATCCCCTCGCGGTTCTCCGCTGACGAGGAGCGGGCGTGGGTCGAGGCGATGATGCGCAAGCTGGAGGCTGGTGACAAGCGGCGGCGACCCAGTGACCAGCAGCTCCTGGAGCGGGCTGGTGACCTCTCGCGGCGCTATCTGGGTGGCCTGGTCGAGCCGGTGAGCATCGCCTGGGTCAAGAACCAGAGCTCGCGGTGGGGATCCTGCACCCCAGCCGACGGCACGATTCGGATTTCGGGGCGGGTCAAGGGGATGCCGTCATGGGTGCTCGACTACGTCATCCTGCATGAGCTGACGCACCTTCTCCAGCCCGGTCACGGTCCGGAGTTCTGGTCGCTCCTGGAGTCCTACCCCCGCACCGAGCGCGCGCGTGGCTTCCTCGAAGGCGTCGCAGCAACGTCCGGACTTCAGCTCAAGGCCGACGACGAGCTCGAGACCTGACCGCAAAGCCCCATCGGACACCGCCGAGGCACCGAATCAGGCCTCTGACGGCCTCGATGGGGCCCCGGAGCGGTGCCCGGTCGACTGAACGCTGGTGGGTCAGTCCGGTCAGGGCAGGCCGAGCAGGACGCGGGCGACTGTCACCAAAGGCTGGAGCTGGTCGCGGGTCTCCTCGGGCAGTGCATCGGTGGGCCACCATCGAACATCCACGGACTCCCGGCTGACCTCGATCGGCATGTCGGCGTTCGCAACTGCCAGGAAGCGCAGGTCGAGGTGCTCACGGCACCGACCGAACGCGCCGACCAGATGGTGCCGGTCGAGCTGAATCAGCTCTGGCCGCGCGAGCAGGCCCGGGATCCCTGACTCCTCGCGGGCCTCGCGCTGGGCGGCTGCGTGGGCGTTGGTGTCGGACGGCTCGAAGTGACCCCCGAACTGGAACCACACGCCGGCCTTCTTGTGCAGAGTCAGCAGCGCCTGCGATCCGGTCTGGTCCAGCACCAGGCAGCTTGCGGTGAAGTGCTCCGATGGGCCGTGCTTCCAGATAGCGTCCGGGCACGCGGCCAAGTGTGCAAGGTAGCCGATCCGGAGCTGTTCCTGGGCAGGATCGTTGGTCCTCCAGGCGGTGAGCTGCCGGGTCACGCTTTGGTGCAGGACCGTGTATGCCGTGGGGATACTCACCGGTCCAACCTAGCGAGCGAGGGTCGCTTAGACTCCGACCGCGGATCATCTGGCGCTGGTCACCTGCCACGACCGCTCAGGCGGACCAGGGTGACCCTGGACCGGACAGACAACGAGGGGTCCGCATGGCTGCCAGCACGGGTCAACAGCTGCAGATCGAGGGTCTGTGCAAGCGCTACGGAGAGACCGTTGCGTTGCAGGACATGACCTTCACGGTCCAGCCCGGCGAGCTCTTCGGCTTCGTAGGCAGTAACGGCGCCGGGAAGACCACCACGATGCGCATCGCTCTGGGAGTGCTGTCAGCCGACTCTGGGCACGTCCATCTCGGCGGTCAGCCAATCGACCTAGCCCTGCGGCGGCGGATCGGTTACATGCCGGAGGCACGGGGGCTCTATCCCAAGATGAAGGTGGGGTCGCAGCTGTCCTACCTTGCTCAGCTGCACGGACTGTCCAGCGGCGAGGCTGCTGATGCCGTCATGAGCTGGACGACGCGCCTCGGCATCAACGACCGGGTGAACGACTCCGTGGACGCACTCAGCCTCGGTAACCAGCAACGTGTGCAGCTGGCGGCCGCACTGGTGCACGATCCTGACGTGCTGGTGCTGGACGAGCCCTTCTCCGGGCTTGATCCAGTCGCTGTCGACGTCATGAGTGAGGTGTTGGCGGAGAAGGCGTCGCACGGCGTACCGGTGATCTTCTCCAGCCACCAGCTGGACCTGGTTGAGCGGCTATGCCACCGGGTGGGCATCGTTGTCCGCGGGCACATGCAGGCGTGTGGCACCGTGGACGAGCTTCGCGCAGGGGGCGGCACCGAGCTCGTGGTGAATGCGCCGCAGGCACTTCCCGGCTGGGCTGACGATGTCATCGGAGTGGATGGTGCGCACTACGGCCAGGGACGAACGGTGCTGACGGTCGCACCCGGATCCGAGGATGTCGTCGACCAGGCAGTGCTGGCCGCGGCACTTCGAACCGGGCCGGTGCACGGCTTCTCCCGAAGTCAGCTTTCGCTCAGTGAGCTCTTCCGAGAGGTGGTCACTGCATGAGCAACCGCCGTCTGGGCTGGCCGGCCAGCGCGACAGGTCCGGCCCGAATCATTGGTCTCGTGGCCAAGCGTGAGCTGACCACTCGCGCACGAACCAAGTCCTTCCTCATCAGCAACGCCATCATCCTTGTCCTGATACTCGGCGGGATCATTGCCGCTTCGTTGTTCAGCGGCGCCTCGGACACTCACCCCAAACTGGGGTTGGTAGGAGGCGCAACAACCCTGTCCGCGGCACTGAAGGCATCCTCAGCAACCCTTGACCGACCTGTGGACCTGCTGACCGTGTCCGAAGAGGCCGCAGCACGAGCCAGGGTGGCATCAGGTGACCTCGACGTGGCTTTGGTCCCCGAAGGCTCCGGCAGCTACGTCGCGATCGTGGAGAAGGACCTGACCAGCGAGCTGCGGTCGATCATCGACTCGGCGGTGCGTCAGCAAGCCCTCAGCTCCGAGTTGAGCGCCCAGGGTGTTGACCCTGTGAAGCTTGCCCAAGAGGCTGGGCGCGCCAAGGTCACAGTGCATCCGATCACCCCTCCGGATCCCAACCGCGACCAGCGAACGGCGCTCGCCTTCATCGCGATGATCCTGATGTTCTTCCAGCTTCTGATGTTCGGGCTCTACGTGGCCATGGGCGTGGTGGAGGAGAAATCAAGCAGGGTAGTGGAGGTGCTCCTGGCCACCATCAAGCCGCTGCATCTGCTCTGGGGCAAGGTGCTGGGCATCGGCGCAGTAGGGCTGGTGCAGCTGGCCGCCTATGGGGTGGTCGGCCTGGCTGCAGGAATGGCGACCGGGCTGGTGACCGTGACCGGACTGGCTGTCGGGGTGTTCGCCTCGGTGCTCTTCTGGTTCATCCTGGGCTTTGCCTTCTTCGCGGTGAGCTATGCCGCCGCCGGCTCATTGGTGTCCAGGCAGGAGGACGTGAACGCCGCGGCAACCCCCATCACGATGTTGGTCACGGTTGGCTACGTGCTGGCACAGGTCACCCTCGCAGATCCGGAGGGAAACGTGGCGTCCGTGATGTCGTGGATACCGCCCTTCTCGGCGATGCTGATGCCACTGCGCATCGCATCGGGGACGACCAACGTGGTGCAGGTCGTTGGCTCAGTGGTGTTGATGCTGCTGGTGACCGCTGTTCTGGCCCGGGTGGCCGCTCGAATCTACGAGAGGTCTGTGCTGCGCACCGGCTCACGCGTCAGCTGGAGGGAAGCGCTGCGCCGTACTGCGTGATTCGCCTAAGGGTTGTTCGAGTCTCCTTCGGAGAGCAGAGCATCAAGTGCCGTGTCCATCGCGTCGCGGGTCTCGCTGGAGATGAACCGCTCGACGTAACCGAGCGGGTCGTCGAGGTCGGCGGTTGTCGGTGCCACATCGGGGTGCGCCCATGCACCGTCTCTTGCTGCTGAACCACCCTTGGCCTCCAGGGCGGCAAAAAGGTTGGCGCCGTCGCGCAGGCGACGGGGGCGCAGCTCGAGTCCCACCAGCTGGCTGAAAACCCGTTCCGCCGGCCCGCCGGAGGCCCGGCGGCGCCTGACAGCCTCACCCAACGCGGCCGTGTGGGGAAGGTGCTTGCTCGTTGCCCGGTCGGCCACAACATCCACCCAGCCCTCGACAAGGGCCAGGTAGGTCTCGAGCTGCGCAAGTGCCGATAGCTGGGCAGGACTGGGTTCTGGGGCGAACAACGAGTTCGAAAGAGCCAGCTGCATGGCCTCGGGATCAGAAGGGTCGATGGACTGCAGAGCGGTCTCGATACCCGCGGTATCGATGGTGATGTCGCGTGCATAGGCCTGCACAGCGGCGATCAGCTGGGGACCGAGCCAGGCCACCTCGGCGAAGAGGCGCACGCGTGCGGCCTCGCGGACGGCGAGGTACAGCCGCACCTCCGCCAGATCTACCTCCAGCCCTTCGGCAAAGCTCTCGATGTTGGCCGGCATGAGTGCGATGCCGTCATGAGCGACCAGGGGCAGACCGACATCGGTTCCGCTGACCAGGTCGCCGGCCAGGGCGCCCACGGCCTGCCCCACCTGGGCACCGAACATCGATCCGCTCATCCGCTCCAGCATCGGCTCCATCTGGCCCATGAGCGCGCCGGCATCCATGCCCGACGGCACTCCGGGGATCTGCGCAAGGTCGTCGCCGGCCCCCAGCTGGCCCATCTGGGCACGCATGGCGGCCACCACAGCGGTGCTCACCCCGGATGCGACCGGCTCAACGAGCTGTCGCCACATCGGCATCGTCTGGTCGACCCATTCAGCCCGGCTCCAGGCATGGACGGGGCCGTCGGATGTCGAAAGGTCGGTGACGTCGTCGAGCCAGAGAACGGCAATCCGCACGGCCTGCTCGACCTCACGCCGGGCCGCAGCTCCCACGCTCGAATCGCCCTGAGCTGCGACGGTCTTGCGGGCGACGTCGGTGGCGAGCTCAAGATTGAACGGCTCACCCGCCCCGCCGGACATCATGGCCTTGATCTGGGCCCCGATCATCCCCATGGTTGCGGGGTCCATCTTGTCGATACCCATGGCACCAAGCGCCTCCGCCACCTCGGGGTTGTCGACCCCACCGAGCAAAGAGGCGAGCATGGCGGCAAAGTCAGGCTCATTCGGGTTTTCGGACGGCAGATGGGGCAGATCAGACACGCTGGCTCCTTGGCTCCTGAGAGGATGCTCTCTCAAGGTAAACATGTGGAGGTCGCGGTGAGTTCCCCTCAGGGCCGGGTTCGTTCCCGGCGCAAGGCGATGACCGTCGCCGTAACCGGTGCAGCGACGCCGGTCGGCGACCACATCGTGCGTGCGCTGCTGTCACGGGCGGCCGAGGGCGGCGCGATCGGTGCCGTCGTAGGTCTGGATGCAGAGCGGGGCAGTGCCGAAGGTGCCCAGTGGCGGCTGGTTGACCTGGGTTCCCCGGATCTGGCCATCTCCCTGCGCGCGGTGGACGTCCTGATCCACGTGGCGGCGAGCACAGACCTCTCGGCCGATCTGCGAACCAGCCCGCGGACGAGGCGAGAGCGGACAATCCACCAGATCCAGACGGTGGTGATATCCGCGGCAGCCAGTGGCGTGGCGCGACTGGTGGTCGTCACGAGCGCGATGACGTATGGCGCATCGCCGGCCAACGCGGTGCCCCTGGCCGAAGACGCCCCCCTGGCCGCAGACCCCGATGAGGGCCAGGTCGGCGACCTGCTGGCGGTCGAACAGATCCTGAGAGCTGCTGCTGAGGTCCATCCCGGCCTTGCCATCACTGTGGTGCGTCCGGCCGCGCTGGTGGGGCCGGACATCGACACCGTGATCACCCGGCACTTCGAGGCCCCTCGACTGTTGACCGTCAAGGGCGGCTGCCCGGCATGGCAGTTCTGCCACGTAGAGGATCTCGCGACAGCCCTCGTGACCACGGTTGAACACAGTCTCGGGCCGATCGTGACGGTCGCCTCGAAGGGCTGGATGACCCAGACCGAGGTGGAGGTGGTCAGCGGCATGCGTCGGGTTGAGCTCAGCGAGAGCGTCGCCCTTGGCACGGCGCAGCGTCTGCATCGTGTGGGTCTCCTGCCTGCTCCGGCCACTGATCTCGCATATGCCGTGTATCCATGGGCGGTCTCCTCCCTCACCCTTGTCGAGGCAGGTTGGCAACCCGCGTACGACAACGTGACGTGCCTGGGTGTCCTCGTTGAAGGTATTCGGGGACATCACGCAGTGGCGGCCCGCAGGGTCGACCGCAGGGACGCTGCGCTCGGCGCCGCAAGTGCAGCAGTCGCACTGGTCGGCACGGCCGCCATCATGCGACGACGCCGTCGTAAGGGGACGCGCCCATGATCGAGACCAACCCACATCCCGATGTCGTCTCGCAGGGGCCGGGCGCCGGCCTGAGCCGGCGGTCGGCCGGATGGCTCGTCGCAGTGTTCGTCGCGATCATGGTGGCCGCAGTCATGGGTCTGGTTCAGGTGCCCTATGCCGTACTCAGCCCAGGTCCCGTCACCAACACCTTGGGCAACGGGCCGGGAGGCAAGCCACTGGTGACCGTCGCGGGCAAGGCTACCTACCCCACAACCGGCGCCCTTGACTTCACGACCGTCGAGGTGCTGGGCGGCCCCAGCAGCCCCGTCAACGCCTGGACCTGGGTCATGGGACACCTCGATGGCGCCCGTGCGGTCGTGCCCGCCGAGGAGCTGTTCCCCAAGGGCGTGAGCAGCACCCAGGTGGACCACCAGAATGCCGCAGAGATGGCCGACTCTCAGCAGGAGGCGGTTGCCGTAGCGCTGCGCGCACTGGGCTACAAGGTTCCACAGGTGGTCAGCATCAGCGATCTGCCCAAGGCATCTCAGTCTGCCGGTGTCCTGCGCGTGGGCGACATCCTGGCCGAGATCGATGGCAAGCCGGTCAGCACCCCAGATGCGGTTCGGGCGGCGGTTCGCGCGCACAAGCCCGGTGAGAACGTCGCCTTCACGGTTCGCCGGGACGGCAAGCTCATGGCTCTTGCCGTGAGGACAGGCAGCTCCCAGGGCCACAGCGTCGTAGGCGTCTTCCTGAGAACCGGTTTTGAGTTCCCCGTCAAGGTGAGTATCAACGCGGGGAACGTGGGCGGGCCGTCGGCGGGGATGATGTTCTCACTCGCCGTGTACGACAAGCTCACGCCCGGCTCGCTGACCGGTGGCGTCAAGATCGCGGGAACCGGGACGATCGACTCCACCGGAGCCGTGGGGGCGATCGGCGGCATTGCGCAGAAGCTGGTGGGTGCCCAGCGGGGCGGAGCCAGCTGGTTCCTTGCACCTGCACAGAACTGCAACGAGGTCGTTGGGCACATTCCTGATGGGTTGCACGTGGTCAAGGTGGCGACCTTCGCGCAGGCGCGTGACGCGGTGAAGGCGATCGCGGCCAGGAACGCTGCCGCTTTGCCGGGCTGCAGCTAGGCACCCGGCATACCAGCTGCAGCTAGGCACCCGGCAACCTGCAGCTGTCTTCTCAGTCGCGAAGGGTCGCGGCGAGGGCTGCGACCAGTCCCGGGGCGATATCTGGACCTGAGGCGACCTTGTCGTCGCTGTCGTGCTCGCGCTGGCGCAGAAGGCACGCGGACTCGCCGTCGCGCAGCACGGCCACCAGCAGCCGGACATCTTTGCGGTCAGGGTGCGCGGCCAGGAGCTCGGCTACCTGATCGGGGTCGTCCGGCAGGTCGCGTTCGGCCTCGGGTGGTACCACCAGCCGTTCGACGGCCAGCGCAACACCGTCCACCTCCTGCGGCCAGGCGAGCTGGGCCAGGAAGGACTCCAGGGACGTGGGGTTGACCAGGCCCTCCTGCTCGATGGCGGTGAGACCATCCTCCAGACCCTGGCCGAGCTCGCTGCCCAGATGCGGCTCGCGCGCGAGAAGGCCGGTTGTCCGGACCAGGGCGAACAGGCGCGGCGGCTGGTCCCAGCCCGCTGCGGCCACATGTCGCTCCGTCTCGAGTGCGGACGTCACGAGTGGGCTGAAGATGGGCTGCAAGGCGCTGGTCACCGTCCCATGTTGCCCCATCATGGTGTCTTGGCGGGAATGGCACCCTTGCTGTATAGGGTGGCATCAAGAGCTTTCCGGCTGGCAGTTCACTTTCACAGCGAGAACGGGCGATGTCTTGAGTCAAAGAGATTGGTTCGGCGGTTCCGGCGGCGCGGAATCGGGTGGTCCCGGTGGTGGGCCCCCCGGCCCCCGGCCCCCGATGCCACGTCTCCAGTTGCGACGCCGCGGTCCGCTAGCTCCCACGTTGGCCATCCTTGCGGTGCTCATCGTCGCGCTCACGCTGACAGCACAGCTGTGGACCGAGGTGCTGTGGTTCGACAGTGTCGGCTTCACCAGGGTCTTCTGGGTCGAGCTGGGGACCAAGGCCGGGCTCTTCGTCGTGTGCGCTCTGATCACGGCTGTGATCGTCGCGTCCAGCATGCTGATCGGGTATCGCACCCGACCGGTCTATCCGCCGGTCTCGGCAGAGCAGCAGAACCTCGACCACTACCGCGAGCTGCTGGACCCTCTTCGGCGCCTGACCACAATCGTTGCTCCCGCGGTATTAGGCGTCCTTGCCGGATCGGCTGCCGCCAGCCAGTGGCAGACCCTTCTGCTCTGGATCAACCGCGTGCCATTCGGTTCAAGGGACGCGCAGTTCAACCTCGACATCGGGTTCTTCGTGTTCACCCTCCCGTGGCTTCGCTTCATCGTGGGTTTCTTGACCATGGCCCTGGTTCTGGGCACGCTTGCCGCGGCCGTGACTCACTACGTCTACGGGGGCCTGCAGCTGCAGACCAAGGGCGAGCGGACGACTACTGCAGCCCGGATCCACCTCTCGTTGCTGCTGGCTGCTCTCGTACTGGTCAGGGCCGCCAGCTGGTGGCTGGACCGATATTCCTTGACCACAAGGGACTCTCGGCTGATCACGGGCCTGACCTACACCGACGTTCAGGCGGTCCTGCCCACCAAGGCAATCCTTGCGGTTGCCGGGGTCATGTGCGCCGCGCTGTTCGTGGCGACGATCTGGACCCACTCCTGGCGGCTCCCGGCGGTCGGGGTTGGGCTGCTTGTGCTGTGCACGGTCATCGTCGGCGGCATCTACCCGGCGCTGGTCCAGAACTTCAAGGTCCAGCCGTCGGAGAAGTCCCTGGAGTCGCCGTACATCGCTCGCAACATCCAGGCGACCAGGTCGGCCTACGGACTGGCCAGTGCGCAGGTGCAGACGTATCAAGCCTCCACCACGCCCACCCAGGGTCAGCTGCGCAACGACACAGCCACGATCCCGGGCATCCGTCTGGTCGACCCGAGCGTGGTCTCCCCGACGTTCAAACAGCTGCAGGCAGTCAAGTCCTACTACCAGTTCCCCGACGCCCTCGACGTCGACCGCTACACGATCAACGGCAAGGTGAACGACACTGTTATCGCGGCGCGCGAGCTGGATCTGAGCGGTCTGCCGAGCTCGCAACGGAACTGGGTCAACGACCACACGGTCTATACGCACGGCTTCGGCGTTGTCGCTGCCTACGGCAACCGCAGCGGACAGGATGGTCAGCCGGTCTTCTACGAGCAGAACATCCCCCCAGTGGGACCTCTTGGTGTTTTCCAACCTCGCATCTACTTCGGTGAGTCCTCGCCGAACTACTCGATCGTCGGAGGCCCCGCGAACGGGCCGAAGAAGGAGCTCGACTACCCCGACTCCAGCGCAACAGGCCAACAGAACAACACCTACGCCGCCAAGGGCGGAGTGAACATAGGAAGCCTTGCCCGCAAGGTCGCCTACGCGATCAAGTACCGCGAGATCAACATCCTGCTCTCGAACACCGTCAACCCCGACTCCCGGCTGCTCGATTACCGCACGCCTCGCGAGCGGGTCGAGCGGGTGGCGCCCTGGCTCACCCTCGACGGCAACAGCTACCCGGCAGTCGTCAACGGCCGGGTGAAATGGATCCTGGATGGCTACACCACCTCGGCCGACTACCCATACTCCAAGCTGCAACAGATCAACAACGCGACCGCAGACTCCCTGACCGCGCGAACCAACAGCATCCAGGCGCTCCAGGCTGCCCAGGTCAACTACATCCGCAACTCGGTCAAGGCCACCGTCGATGCCTATGACGGCAGCATCAGGCTCTACGCATGGGACAACCAGGATCCCCTGCTCAAAGCGTGGTCGCATGCGTTCGGTAACACCGTGCGCCCCATGTCGGAGATCAGCGGCGACCTCATGTCGCATCTGCGCTACCCCGAGGATCTGTTCAAGGTCCAGCGCAGCCTGATGGCCAAGTACCACGTCAACGACGCCGGTGCCTTCTACGGTGGGCAGGATTTCTGGGCAGTTCCGGATGACCCGACGCAGGAGC
>JBDTYK010000019.1:0-20211 GCA_040005715.1 Actinomycetota bacterium
GCATCAGGTTGGACGTTCCGGCCAGGACGACCCGCTCCTCGCTCTCCTCGACGAGTACCTCGTCGAGCGAGCGCACCACTGCACGCACCAGGTCACGGTCGTCCGGGGCGAAGTTCTCAGGCAACGACTGCAGTCGTGAGGCTGCCTCGCTGAGCTGGTGTCCGCTGGCCTCGGAGTTGAGCCACGAACGCAGGTCGGCGATGAACTGCTCGCCGTCCGCCGCCAACAGGTCGCGCGAGGACTCGATCACCCGCTGTTCGACCCGACCGGTGTTGACGATCAGCACGACCATGAGGCGGTTGGCGCCGATCGGGACCAGCTCGACGTGGCGCACCGACGATCTGGTCAGCGAGGGGTACTGCATGACGGCCACCTGATGGGTCAGCGAGGCCAGCAGCCGGACAGTCCGGTCCACGACGTCATCCAGGTCTACCGCGCCCACCAGGAAGGCCGAGATCGCCGTGCGCTCAGGGCCAGTCATGGGCTTCAGCTCGCTGAGGCGGTCGACGAACAGCCGGTAGCCGGCGTCGGTCGGAATACGACCTGCGCTTGTGTGCGGCGCGGAGATGAGCCCCTCGTCCTCCAGGGCAGCCATGTCGTTGCGCACCGTGGCAGCCGAGACACCCAGCTGGTGGCGCTCCAGAAGCGCCTTGGAACCGACCGGCTCGGAAGTCTGCACGTAGTCCTGGACGATGGCGCGCAAAACGGCCATCCTGCGCTCGCCGACCATCCGCCCCACCTCCTTGTCTCGGCCCACGGCCCGTTGGCACTCCGATACGTCGAGTGCTAAGTCTACGATGCCGGGGTGAACGATCGTTACGGCGCCGATGTCCTCTCCGGAGACTGGCGCGTCCCCAGGGGCGGTCGCGCCCGCGAGATGGAGGCCGAGACCGACCTCGTGGTCGAGGAGGTCGAGACCGGCTGGTGCGGTGCTGTGGTCACGGTCGAGAAGGTCGGCGGGATGCAGGTTGTCCACCTTGAGGACCGTCGCGGACGCAGCAAAGGCTTCCCGCTCGGGCCCGGCTTCCTGCACGAGGGTGTGCCCGTCATCCTGACCCCGCCGACCGCAGCCGATCGCCACGCGGTTCAGGAGGCAAGGGCCAAGGCGTCACGCACGGCCAGCGGCTCGAGGGCTGTGCAGGGGGTGAAGGCCCGGGTCGCGGCGGGATCACGAATCTTTGTCGAGGGCAAGCACGACGCCGAGCTCGTGGAGAAGATCTGGGGCGACGATCTGAGGATCGAAGGCGTGGTCGTCGAGATGCTGGACGGCGTTGACGACCTGGCCGCGGTCATCCGTGACTTCCAGCCGGGCACGGATCGGCGTCTGGGGGTCCTGGTCGATCACCTGATCCCCGGCACCAAGGAGACCAGGCTGGTTGAGCAGGCGCGCGCAATCAGCCGCTACGCGCCATACGTCACGATCCTGGGCCACCCGTATGTCGACGTGTGGCAGTCGGTACGCCCCGAGCGACTCGGCCTCGCGGCCTGGCCGCTGATCCCCCGCGGGCAGTCCTGGAAGCACGGGATCGTCGCCGCGCTCGGCTGGCCGCACGAGACCCAGGCCGACATCGCCAACGCCTGGAAGCGGATCCTTTCCACCGTGCGCACCTATGCCGACCTCGAGCCGACCCTGCTCGCAAGCGTCGAGGAGCTGATCGACTTCGTGACGGTCAGTTAGCTGCAGCGTCGGCGGGTTGCAGGAACGGCGTCGAACTGTGATGGTCGCAGCATGAGCGCTCCGGTCATCGAGATCCAGGGTCTGTCCAAAAGCTACCGGGGGGTGCCCGCGGTCCACGACGTCAGCCTGACCGTTGAGCAGGGAGAAGTCTTCGCCCTGCTCGGCCCCAACGGCGCGGGCAAGACGACGACGGTCGAGATCTGCGCCGGGTTCCGCCGAGCGGACACGGGGTACGTCAGGGTGCTGGGCGCAGACCCCTCGAGCGGCGACCCAGCGTGGAAGGACCGCTTCGGCATCGTCACCCAGCACTCGAACGACCTCGAGGACCTGACCGTTACCGAGGCGGTCCAGAGCATTGCCTGGTGCTACTCGGCACCGCGCCCCGTGGGCGAGGTCATCGCTGCGGTTGGCCTGACCGACAAGGCAACGGCCAGGTGCGTGAAGCTCTCCGGGGGCCAGCGCCGTCGGCTCGACGTGGCTCTTGGCCTGGTCGGCAACCCGAGCCTGCTCTTGCTTGACGAACCGACGACTGGCTTCGACCCAGAGGCACGCAGAGCCTTCTGGGAGCTGATCCGGTCGTTGGGCAGGCAGGGCATGACGATCCTGCTGACCACCCACTACCTCGACGAGGCCGAGCAGCTGGCGGACCGGGTCGGCGTCATCGCTGCCGGGCGGGTGCTGGAGATCAACACCCCTGCGGCGATTGGCGGTCGGGATACGTCTGGAACCCGGGTGCAGTGGAGCGAGGACGGCCAGGACCGGGAGGTCTTCACCGCTCAACCGACTGCGACCGTGATGGAGCTCAGCGCCCGGTTCGGCGGTGAGGTGCCCGGTCTGCGAGTCGAGCGACCCAGCCTCGAGGACGTCTACCTGGCGATGATCGCCTCTGTGCAACCGTCCGGGGAGAAGTCGGCGTGACCTCCGGGGAGCTGGACGTCGAGACGATGCGCGCCGCGCGCCCGAGCCTCGCCGTCGCAGGCTGGCACAGGTTCACGATCGAGCTGCTCCAGTTCCGCCGTAGCCGCGAGGCGGTCTTCTTCACCATCGCCTTCCCCTTGGTCATGCTCGCCTTGTTCGGCACGATCTTCGGCGGGGGGAACCTGGGGCCAAAGTCGGCCGGTGTCACCTTCGCTCAGTACTTCATCGCCAGCATGATGGCAGCCGGGGTCTGGGGCTCCTGCTTCACCAACCTCGCCATCTCCGTTCCCTCAGAACGTGACTCGGGCGCGCTCAAGCGACTAGCCGGCACGCCGATGCCAATGACCGCCTACTTCGCAGGAAAGATCGCGCTTGTTCTCCTGCTGTCTGCTGTTGAGACTGTGCTGTTGCTGGCGATGGGACTGGCCTTCTACGACCTGCGTCTTCCCTCGCCCGAAAAGTGGCTCACGTTCGGCTGGGTCATGACCCTGGGCATCACATCGTGCACCTTGCTCGGCCTGGCCGTCTCCGGACTCGTCCGCAACGCCCGGACCGCTTCGGCCATCGTGACCCCTCTCGCGATCCTGCTGCAGTTCATCTCCGGCGTGTACTTCGTCTTCGCACAGCTTCCCGGCTGGCTCCAGGCCATCGCCTCACTGTTTCCCTTGCGCTGGCTCGCCCTGGGCCTGCGGTCCGTCTTCCTCCCTGAGGCGTTCGCCGCGACTGAGCCCGGCGGCACCTGGCAGACCCCCACAACCGCGATCGTGATGATTGTCTGGTGCGTGCTCGGGCTGGCCATCACGAAGCGCACATTCACCTGGATGTCCGAACGTGAGCGGTGAGCCTGTCCACAGACGGCTGGGTAGGGGTCAACCCTGAACCGACCCTGAGACCCACCCTGAACTTCTCTCATAAGCCACCACAGCGCCACCTGTGGTGCCAGCATGGGTCACGCAGCAGCTCGACACAGGCAAAGTGCAAGGGAACAAACAATGACTGAGCAGACCGAACACCCACAGGACAACCCGGGAGCACCGCAGCAGCCGTATGGCGCGCCGCAGCAGCCGTATGGCGCGCCGCGGCAGCCCTACGGTGCACCTCCGCCTCCCTCTGGCCAAGGTCCGGGTTACGGATATCAGGGGCAGGCACCGGTCACCCCAAGTGACGCCCGCATGTGGTCCATGTTCGCCCACCTCGGTGGCACCTTCCTGTCGTTCTTCGTGCCGTTGGTCATCTACCTGGTGTTCAAAGATCGCGACCCGTTCATCCGTCGCCACTCCGCACAGGCGCTGAACTTCCAGATCACCCTCTTCATCGTCTACGTCGTCTCGCTCCCGCTCATCTTCCTGATCGTGGGAATCTTCACCATCCTGGCGGCCGCGATATGCGCCGTGGTCTTCAGCATCATCGCTGCGGTCGCCGCGAACGACGGGCGCGACTACACCTACCCGCTGGTCCCGCAGATGATCAGCTAGAAACCGAGCAGGCGCCTCACGACGGTGTCCGCAAGCAGGCGGCCGCGCAGGGTCAGGACGACCCGGCGCGGCCTCATTGCGCCTGGCTGGTCAACGTGTTGCTCCGCCAGCAGTCCCTCGGCGACCAGGCCGGGCAACGTCGACCTTCCGCCAGGATGCAGGTCGTCGATCCGCAGCCCGTCTGCCAGCCGCACGCCCAGCAACACCCGCTCGTCGTAGCGCTGCTCGTCCGTCAGTAGCTCGCGACCGGCTGCCGGCGAAAGTCCGGCGTTGATCCGGGTGGCAAAAGCGTTCGGGTGCTTGACGTTCCACCATCGGACGCCGCCGACATGGCTGTGCGCTCCAGGACCCACACCCCACCAGTCGCCGTCGGTCCAGTAGCCCTCGTTGTGCCGGCACCGGTCGGCCTCCTCGCGTGCCCAGTTGCTCACTTCGTACCACCGGTAGCCGTTGGCACTCAAAGCCTGGTCGGCGAGCTCGTACTTGGTGGCCTCATCGTCGTCATCGGGCGCCGGTACCTGGCCGCGCCGGACCTGAACCCCCAGCTTGGTGCCCTCTTCGACGACCAGTGCGTACGCCGAGATGTGATCCGGCTCGAGGTCGATGGCGGCGTCCAGACTGGTCTGCCAGTCCGACAGCGACTCCCCCGGCGTGCCGTAGATCAGGTCAACGCTGACCTTGAGGCCAGCGGACTTTGCGGCCTCGACGGCCTTGGTCACATTGACCGGGTCGTGGGTGCGCTCCAGTGTCGCCAGCACATGCGGCACCGCGGACTGCATGCCCATGCTGATCCGGTTGAAGCCGCCGGCCGCCAACGTTTGCAAGGACTTGGGGGTGATCGAGTCCGGGTTGGCCTCGGTGGTCACCTCGGCGTCGGCGGCCAGGCCGAACCGGGTCCGTATCCCGTCCAGGACCCTGACCAGGTCGCTGGCCGCAAGCATGGTGGGCGTTCCTCCCCCGAAGAAGACAGTCTGGACCTCCGGTGCCGTCGGGCCGAGTGCCCGTACGGCGAGGTCCAGCTCGCCCAGGGCGGCGTCGGCGTAGGTCCCGAGGCTGGCGCCGTCGACGCCAAGCTCGGTCAGGGTGTACGTGTTGAAGTCGCAGTAGCCGCAACGCACGGTGCAGAACGGCACGTGGACGTAGATTCCAAACGGACCCGACCCCAAGCTCGTCAGTGCGCTGGCCGGAAGCTCCCCTGACGGCGGGGCGGGTTCGCCCTCGGGCAAGGCACTCGGCATACCTCCATCCTTGCAGGGGCAAGCGCATTGACGGAGCGGTCGGCCTCCTTGCCGGACGATTGGCAGCGATGTGGCCGCCGCTGCAGATGAGGGCCCCACCGCTGCAGATGAGGGCCGAGGCTTTTCGCTTGAGCTCCCGGCGTGTCGAGGCCGACACGCCGCATCCGTGAAAGTTGTTTGACCAGACCCCTTGCGGGTTGCCCGAGGAGCGCGTAGAAATCGTCTTACGCAACCGGAAACGGGAGCGGGATCGGATGGAGATCGAGGTTCTTGGCCAGCGGGCTTGCCTGCTGGAGCCGCCGGGTGAGGCGTGCGGAGAGAGCAAGCGAACCAACCGTGAGATTGTTGGCCTTCACCGTCAATGATCAACCGTAGGCCCCGGAGACTCATACTCCCCGGGGCCTACACCTTTGTCGGGAGCCATTTGTTCCCAGTAGTGCTCGCGCGCACCAGGGCAGAAGACCCATAATTGGCCCATGCTTGATCACCTGTCGATTCAGTGCTCAGACCTTGCCGCCAGTGCCAACTTCTACGACGCCGTACTCGCACCTCTTGGTGGACGCCGGCTGATGGACTTTGGCCAGGTCATCGGCTACGGAACGGAGTCCCCGGACTTCTGGCTTGGCGGTCACGAGAATGGCGAGGGCTTCCGCGAGTCGCACATTGCCTTCATCGCACCCACGCGAGAGGCAGTCCAAGCCTTCTTCGACGCAGCCGTCGGCGGCGGCGCCGAGGTCCTGCACGGGCCGCACGTCTTCCCCGAGTACCACGAGTCCTACTTCGGCGCGTTCGTCCGCGATCCCGACGGCAACAATGTCGAAGCCGTCTGCCACGTTCCGGAGTAGGCCGACCCGGCTTAGCTGGGATGGCTGGTTTGCCGTTGGCTGGTTCGTTACATCGTTGGCGCATGATCGAGAGCCAACGATGTAACAAACCAGCTAGCGGTCGGGTCCGCCGAGGCTGTCCCGCTCTTCTTGTGCCCCTGCAACCGCCGTTCTAGGTCCGGCGGAGCTCGAGGTCATAGATGGCACGCCCGGACGCGAGCCCCTTCTCCTCGAAACGGGTCATGACCCTGCCTTCGAACCGAGGCGCGAAACCGGTGCGGCCGGCTGCGGAGTCAGCCACCGCGTCGACATGAGGGTTGGTCAGCGAGTCACAGGCGGCGAAGACGTTCCGCATCGCCATGGCGTAGTCCGCCCAGTCGGTTGCCAGCCGCAGCGTTCCTCCTGGGGCCAGCCGGGACGACGCGAGCTCGGCGAAGGCCGGATTGACCAGGCGACGCTTCGCGTGACGGTTCTTGTGCCAGGGGTCGGCGAAGAAGATCCAGAGCTCAGCAACGCTCTGCGGCTTCAGCAGGTGCTTGAGCACATCGACGGCGTCAGCGTGCACCAGCCGAATGTTGCCCAGCTCGTGATGGACGATCTTGGTCACGGTCGAGGCCAGGCCGTTGGCATAGACCTCCACGGCCAGAAAGTCGCTACCCGGGGTCGAGACGGCGCCATGAACGACAGCATCACCGGTGCCTGAGCCGATCTCGACGACCAGCGGAGCCACCCTGCCGAACTCGCGCACGAGATCAAGCTCGAAACCCGGCGCCACCGACATGTTCGCATCGGTGCGGGGCACGTCGATGACCAGGCGCTCGTAGTTCTCGTCCCATGCCTGCTGCACCTTTGGACCCAGTGGGCTCTCGCGACGGACGAACGACACCGTGCGGCGCTGGAACGGCGCAGCCTCGACCATCATGGGACGGGCTACTTCTTGGTCCGGTCCCCGCCGGACGCAGCATCGTTGGACAGCGCGGCGATGAAGGCCTCCTGGGGCACCTCGACCCGGCCGACCATCTTCATCCGCTTCTTGCCTTCCTTCTGCTTCTCGAGCAGCTTGCGCTTGCGGGAGATATCACCGCCGTAGCACTTGGCCAGTACGTCCTTGCGCATCGCGCGGATGGTCTCGCGGGCGATGATGCGGGCACCGATGGCAGCCTGGATCGGCACCTCGAACTGCTGGCGCGGGATAAGAACCCGCAGCTTGGCGGCCATCATGACCCCGTAGGCGTAGGCCTTGTCCTTGTGAACGATGGAGCTGAAGGCGTCCACCGGCTCACCCTGCAGCAGGATGTCGACCTTGACCAGGTCGGCCGTCTGCTCGCCGTCGGGTTCGTAGTCGAGGGAGGCGTATCCACGGGTCTTGGACTTGAGCTGGTCGAAGAAGTCGAAGACGATCTCGGCGAGCGGGAGCGTGTAGCGCAGCTCGACGCGTTCCTCGGAGAGGTAGTCCATGCCGCGCAAGGTTCCTCGGCGGGCCTGGCACAGCTCCATCACTGCGCCGATGAACTCGCTCGGCGCAAGGATCGACGCGCGCACGACGGGCTCGCTGATCTCCGCGATCTTGCCATCCGGGAACTCGCTGGGGTTGGTCACCGTGATGACCTTGCGGTCGTCGAGCCTGACCGTGTAGACCACGTTCGGCAGCGTCGAGATCAGGTCGAGGTCGAACTCACGCTCGAGCCGTTCACGAACGATCTCCAGGTGCAGCATGCCGAGGAATCCGACCCGGAAACCGAAACCAAGGGCGGCCGACGTCTCCGGCTCGTAGATGAGGGCGGCGTCGTTGAGCTTGAGCCGGTCCAGGGCGTCGCGAAGGTCTGGGTAGGCGGAGCCGTCGATCGGGTAAAGGCCCGAGAAGACCATCGGCTTGGGGTCGCGGTAACCGCCGAGATCCTCGGTGGCGGGCTTTGACGCGTTGGTGACCGTGTCGCCCACACGCGACTGGCGAACGTCCTTGACCCCGGTGATGAGGTAGCCCACCTCGCCGACGCCCAGCCCGTTGGAGACCACGGGCTCGGGAGAGATGACCCCGATCTCGAGGAGCTCGTGGGTCGCCTTGGTCGACATCATCACGATCTTCTCGCGCGGGTTGAGGTTGCCGTCCACGACGCGCACATAGGTCACGACCCCGCGGTAGGTGTCATAGACCGAGTCGAAGATCATTGCCCTGGCGGGCGCGTCGGGGTCCCCGACCGGCGAAGGCACGTCCAGGACGATCTGGTTCAACAACGGCTCGACCCCGCCCCCGGTCTTGCCCGACACCATGAGACAGTCCTCGGGCTCACAGCCGATCAGTCCGGCGAGCTCCTCTGCGTACTTCTCGGGCTGGGCGGCGGGCAGGTCGATCTTGTTCAGCACCGGGATGATGGTGAGGTCCTTCTCCATCGCCAGATAGAGGTTTGCCAACGTCTGAGCCTCGATCCCCTGGGCTGCATCCACCAGCAGGACCGCGCCCTCACAGGCAGCCAGCGACCGCGATACCTCGTAGGTGAAGTCAACGTGACCAGGTGTGTCGATCATGTTCAGGCAGTAGGTGACGTCGTCGACCTCCCATGGCATGCGCACCGCCTGGGACTTGATGGTGATACCGCGTTCGCGCTCGATATCCATCCGGTCGAGGTACTGGGCCCGCATCGCCCGAGGATCCACCACCCCGGTGATCTGCAACATCCGGTCGGCCAGGGTCGACTTACCGTGGTCGATGTGGGCGATGATGCAGAAGTTCCGGATGAGGCTCGGCGGCGTCGCATGCGGCTGCAAGGCGTTGCGGGCCATCGGTGACACGGGCGGGCTACCTCTGGATTCTCGGCGACTTGGAAGTGGCCAAGGACGCAGGCCGCCCTCCATCCTCCCACGGCCCGGAGCGTGACAGGACACGGGACAGGGCCACGAGGACCAGGCTCAGAACCAGGGGTAGTGCCATGGCATGGCGAATGCCGAATGCCCTGATCAGACCCCCGACAGCTGCCGGTCCGATCAGGAACGCGCTGTAGCCGAAGCTCACCACGATCGCGAGCATGCGTCCGCCCCCCGCGTGGCCCGCGACGGCATACACCTGCGGGGCGATCATTCCGACCCCCAGGCCCACCAGCGCCCAGCCGATCAGCAGGACGGGCAACCACTGGCCCGCCATCGTCACGAGATAACCGCCTGCCGCGACGAGCCCGCCCAGGCGCACGACCTTCCCCCGGCCGAATGAGGCGACCGCGCGGTCGCCGAAGAGCCTGATCAGGATCATGAACGAGCTGACCGCCACCAGGCCCAGAGCGCCGGTGGATGGGTCAACCTTGGCTACGTCGCTCACGTGCACCGATGACCAGTCGACGGCGGTCCCCTCGGCAAGGCCGAAGCTGAAGGCCATGGCACCGAGCAGCAGGGCGAACGCCGGGACCCCCCGCCTGGCACGGGACGGCGCCCCGCCGCTGACCGGGCACGCCGCGTGAATCTCGCGCAACCCAGCGGGGACGCGACGCGAGACGGCCAGGCAGGCAACCGCCGAAACAGCACTGAGGGTGAGTAGCGCAGGAGCGATGACCCTGGCGCCTTCTCCTGCGATCCGGGCGATCGCCAGGACGACTGCGGCGGCCAGGAAGTTGCCGATGCTGAAGCTCGCGTGCAGCCTGCTCATCACCGGCTTCGCACGGGCCCGCTCGACCCCAACCCCAAGCGCGTTCATCGAGACGTCTATGGCACCGTTACCCAGCCCCGCCAGCGCCGCGGCAGCTGCGGCCGTGAGCACGGTCGGGGCGAAGGCCAGGGCTGTGACCCCTGCGATGAGAACGGCAGACGACGACAGCGCCACGTTCCTGGCGCCATGGCTGTCCGCCAGCCTCCCGCCGATCTGCATGGACACCAACGCTGCTGCGGCCAGCGAGGCCAGGAGAACCGCAAGCGCACCCGGATCGACGCCAAGACGCACTCTCATGGCAGGCAACGTGGCGGCAACGCCACCCACGAGGGCACCGTTGACTGCGAACAGACCTGCCACGGCCAGCAGCAAGCCACGTTCGCCGTTGTTCACGATGGTGTCCTCAGTCACCTGAGAGAGCCATCAGCGCCATCGCCCTGATCTCCTCAGGTAGCTCTTCCGCGGCCAGGATCGAGGGCAGCAGGTCGGGCTCACGGGTGATCGCCCGGAACACCTCGGCGACCGTCACACCGTGAGCCGGACGATGGACCACGGTCACGCGGTCGCCAGCGCGGATCTGCCCCGGGCGGACCACGCTCAGGTAGCTCCCCGGCCTGGCAGCCAGCGTGAACGTCCGCAGCCAGCCCTTTTCCGCGATCCAGGCACGAAACGTGCCACATGGTATTCGCGGGACGGTCACCTGCAGCTCCACCTGGCCGATCCGCCACCGCTCGCCGATGACCGCACCGTTGACGTCCACCCCTGTCGTGGTGAGGTTCTCGCCGAAGACGCCGCCCGGGAGCGTGCGGCCAAGGACCAGCTCCCAGTAGTCGAGGTCTTCGCGGGCATAGGCGTAAACGGCCTGGGTGTCACCCCCATGGTTGCGGCGGTCGCAGACGACATCCCCGACCAGACCACTGCCCAGCCCACCGTCCTTCCCACCCGGTGCTCGGACCAGGACTGCCTCGGACGTCGGGATCTTCTCGATGCCGGTCATCGCCTCGACCCCGAGCGCCGCAGCCTCGCGCCCGTCGGGGTTGGGGCGGACTCGGGCGAGGTTCACCGAGAGCACCCGGCTCGGGAGGTCGCTGCTCATGGGATCGAGGTTAACCCGGCTACGGTGTTCGGTATGGCCAAACGCAGCCTGGGATCACGGCTGGCACTGATCGTCGGGCGGACGCTGGGTCGTTTGCGACCGGCGAAGGGCACGGCCTACCCCGGTGACTTCAGAGGCTTACCCGAGATCCGCTACGAGCCCAACCCGGGCAACGGCAACGTGGCCGACCCCGGCGAGGTCGTCTGGACCTGGGTGCCTTTCGAGGAGGACCACACCCAGGGCAAGGACCGCCCTGTCCTGGTGATCGGCCGTGACGGGCCCTGGCTGCTGGCGCTGCCGCTGACCAGCAAGGACCACGACGTCGACCGCGCCCAGGAGGCTCATGCAGGTCGCCACTGGACGGACATCGGGTCCGGCCCCTGGGACAGCCGCCGCCGCGGCAGCGAGGTGAGGCTCGACCGGATCGTGCGGGTCGACCCTGATGGGGTCCGTCGGGTCGGGGCAGTCCTGGACGAGCACCGGTTCAGCCAGGTCGCCATGGCGCTGCGAAGGCCGGCTCCCTGAGGAACCGGCCTTCGCGTGTGTGGAGCTGAGGGGATTCGAACCCCTGACCCCCTCCATGCCATGGAGGTGCGCTACCAGCTGCGCCACAGCCCCTCACGATTGCTCGCGCGAGTGCCCCCGTGGTGGGGACCGGGTGAGTTTATCGGCCACCCCCCGGGATTCACCAAATCGTCCTGCCTAGTCGGGATCTGGTCCGACGTTCCAGGCCGCGATCCGCCAACCTGCGGTGTACTCGCTCAGCTCGGCCCAGTGGCAGTTGTGCAGCCCGGCGATCGACTGCCAGGCCAGGTGCTGATCGAGTCCGACCATCGACGCCACGATGGCGCGACCGGAGACTCCGTGAGTCGCGATGACGGCGCACTCCCCCGGCCCAAGATCGGTCAGGAGCGCGTCGACCGCCTCCCGGGCGCGTTCGGCGACCTGGCTCAGACTCTCACCGTCTCCGCCGCGAGGGATGTCATCTCCGGCCGCGAGCGCCGCCTGCTCCTCCGGGAACCGCTCGGCCACGTCGCCAGCGGTCATCCCCTGCCACTGGCCCGCGTGAATCTCACGCAGCCGCTCGTCATACCGCACCTCCAGGCCAAGCCGGGATGCGAGGGTGCGCGCGGTGTCCGCCGCCCGCTGGAGGTCACTGCTCACGATGGCAGAGGGGCTGTATGCCGCGAGCCTGAGCGAGGCCGCCTGTGCCTGCTCCCGGCCCTTGTCGGACAGCGCGGTGTCGAGCTGACCCTGCCAGATGCCTTCGGCATTGTGGTCCGTCTCGCCATGACGCCAGACGACCAGGGTTCGGGCACCCTCCTTCGCCGCCATGTCAGGGCGTCAGGTCGATGGCTGGGCAGTCCTTCCACAGCCGCTCGAGCTGGTAGTACTCGCGCTCCTCCTCGTGCTGGACGTGGACCACGATGTCCGAGAAGTCGAGCAGGACCCAGCGACCATCGCGCTCGCCCTCGCGGCGCACCGGCTTGACGCCCATCTCGCGCAGCTTGTCCTCGACGCCGTCGACGATGGCGTTGACCTGGCGGTCGCTGGGAGCCGATGCGAGTACGAAGATGTCAGTCAGGGCAAGCTGTTCGCTGACGTCAAGGGCGACGATCTTGGTGGCCAGCTTGTCCTCGGCGGCCTCCGCGGCAGCCCTGGCGAGATCAATGGCATGTTGCGTGGCGGCCACGCGGTCCTCCTGGTTGTTGGGTCCTGCTGGTCAGGTGAGTGCTGGATGAGGCCGGTAGAGCCCGTGCTTGGCGATGTACTGCGCGACCCCGTCAGGCACCAGGTACCAGACCGGTGCGCCCTCGAGGACCCGGGAGCGACAGTTCGTGGAGCTGATCGCCATGGCAGGGATCTCCTGAAGGGTAACCCGGTCCACGGGCAGGCCGGTGTCGCTGAGGACATGTCCCGGCCGGGTCACGCCGATGAAGTGCGCCAGCTCCCAGAGCTCGTCGATGTCCTTCCACGACAGGATCTGGGCCAACGCGTCGGCTCCGGTGATGAAGAACAGCTCGGAGCCCGGGCGCTGTGCGCGCAGGTCACGCAGGGTGTCGATGGTGTAGGTGGGACCAGTCCGGTCGAGGTCGACGCGGCTGACGGTGAAGCGCGGGTTGGAGGCTGTGGCGATCACGGTCATCAGGTAACGGTGCTCGGCCGGCGACACCGGAAGGGAGTCCTTCTGCCATGGCTCCCCGGTCGGCACGAATACGACCTCGTCGAGGTCATACAGCGCCTGAACCTCGCTCGCGGCCACGAGGTGACCATGATGGATGGGATCGAAGGTCCCACCCATGACGCCGACGCGCCTGGTCAGCTTCCCGCCCCGGGGCCGGGCCTGTCGTACTTGGCGGCAGTGTTGCGAAAGGTCCACAGCACCCCCAGCAGGGCAAGGAAAGCAGCGAGGGCGATGCCACCGTAGGCAATTGCCGGCATGGGCAGCACGCGCGGCTTGAGCGCATCGACGTTGGCCAGCACGGCGACTGCGGACGTGTACAACATGAGCACAGCGTAGCCGTTGGCCAGCCCTTCAGTAGCGAATCTGGCCGTCGCCCTCGACGACCCACTTGGTCGTGGTGAGCTCGGACAGACCCATGGGTCCGCGCGCGTGCAGCTTTTGGGTGGAGATACCGATCTCGGCCCCGAAACCGAACTCTCCGCCGTCGGTGAACCGCGTCGAGGCGTTGACCATGACCGCAGCCGCATCCACCTCGGCGGTCCAGCGACGAGCCGCCGCGCGGTCCTCGGTCACGATGGCCTCGGTGTGCCCTGTGCCGTACCGCTGGACGTGGGCCAGCGCGTCGTCCAGGGAGTCGACGATCCGGGCGCTCATGTCCAGGGAGAGGTACTCACGGCCGAAGTCCTCCTCCGTGGCCAGGCTGTATGCCGTGCCGGCATCGCGGGCGAACCGCTCCAGCTCGGCGTCGCCGTGGATGGTGACCCCCTCAGACCCCAGCTCCGCCAGGACCTTGGGCAGGAAGGTCGCGGCGATGCTGCGATGGACGAGCAGGGACTCGGCCGCGTTGCAGACGCTGATCCGGTGGGTCTTGGAGTTGACGGTGATCGCCAGCGCCTTGTCGAGGTCCGCGGCAGCATCGACATAGACGTGGCAGTTGCCGACGCCGGTCTCGATGACGGGCACTGTCGACTCGCGCACAACCGTCTGGATCAGGTCCGCACCGCCGCGCGGGATGAGAACGTCCACCAGGCCACGTGCGGTCATCAGGGCCCGGACGGCGTCGCGGCCGCCCTCGTCCAGCAGCGAGACCGCGTCGGCCGGCAGCCCCTGTGCCGTGAGCGCGGCCCGCAGCACCGCCACCAGGGCCCTGTTGCTGGCACCAGCGGCGGCACCGCCGCGCAGCACGACCGCATTGCCGCTCTTGAGCGCAAGGCCGGCCGCATCGACGGTGACGTTGGGGCGAGCCTCATAGATCACGGCGACGACGCCCATGGGCACGCGCACCTGTCGAATCTGAAGACCGTTGGCCAGAGTCGATCCGCGAACGACCTCGCCGACGGGGTCCGGCAGGGCGGCGATGTCCCGCAGCGCCTCTGCCACCGCGCCGACTCTTGAGTGGTCGAGCCGGAGCCGGTCGATCAGGCCCTCGGCCAGACCTTCGGCCCGTCCCCGCGCAATGTCCTGTTCGTTGGCCGCAATGATCTCAGGTGCCGCCAGGTCCAGGGCATCGGCCATCGCCCGCAGGGCAGCATCCTTGTCGGCTCGCGACAGCAGCCCGAGCCGGCGCGAGGCCACGCGTGCGGCACCGGCCAGGTCGGCGACATGTGCAGTGATCCCGGGATCGATCGAGTCGGCCATGCGAACAGCCTAAAGGCCTTTAGAGCAGGACGAGGTCGTCCCGGTGGACAACCTCGCGCTCGAAGGAGGGCCCGAGCTCTCGGGCCAGGTCGTGCGTGCTTCGCCCCAGCAGCCCCGGCAGCTCGGTGGAGTCGTAGTTGACCAGTCCCCGGGCGACCGCGCGACCGGCGGGGTCGCAGAGGTCGACCGGATCACCGTCCCCGAACTGACCCTCCACGCCAAGGATCCCGGCAGGGAGCAGCGACTTGCGCCTCTGGACGACTGCAGCCACCGCTCCGTCGTCGAGGATCAGACGGCCGCGGGGGGTTGTGGCATGCGCCAGCCAGAGCAGGCGACTGGCCCTGCGCGAACCTGTGGGCGTGAAAAGGGTTCCCACGTCCTCGCCGGCCAAGGCCTCTGCTGCCTGCTGCGTCGAGGTCAACATGGTCGTGATGCCGGCGCCGGTGGCAATGGACGCAGCCTCGACCTTGGTTGCCATCCCGCCCGTGCCGACGCCGGTCCCGGAGCCTTTGACCTTGATGCTCTTCAGGTCTTCAGGCCCGCGAACCAGGGGGATCCGCGATGTGCCCCGCCGGGAGGGCGGCCCGTCATACAGCGCATCGACGTCCGAGAGCAGGACCAGGGCATCGGCATGCACAAGATGGGCCACCAGCGCTGCGAGACGGTCGTTGTCCCCGAACCTGATCTCATGTGTGGCCACCGTGTCGTTCTCGTTGACCACGGGCACCACGCCCAGGTCCAGGAGCCGGTCCAGGGTGCGTCGGGCGTTGGCGTAGTGCGAACGGCGGGTGACGTCGTCGGAGGTGAGCAGGACCTGTCCGACGGTGAGGGCGTGGGCCGCGAACGCGAGGCTGTATGCCGCGACCAGGGCTCCCTGGCCAACGCTGGCAGCAGCTTGCTGGGTGGCCAGATCCCGCGGACGGCGGAGCAGACCCAGCGGGGTGATGCCTGCGGCTATGGCGCCCGAGGAGACCAGGACGATCTGGGTGCCCAGGCGCCGCCGCGCAGCGAGGACGTCGACCAGCTTGCCAAGGCGTGAGTGGTCAAGTGCGCCGGCCGGGGTGGTCAGCGAGCTCGAGCCGACCTTGACGACCAGGCGCTGGGCCTGCGAAAGATCAGCGTGATGAGGGGTGGGCACGCGCGCAGTCTAGTGAAACCGCCTCAGTCGCTCCGGCGGATCTCATCGGTGTCCTGCTCATCGGTGTCGTGGTCTGCGGTGTCGTGGTCTGCGGTGTCGTGGTCTGCGGTGTCGTGGTCTGCGGGCACAGCCGCCGTGGCCCAGTGCCCCGCCTGTCGTTCGGCCTGGAGCTGGTCCCGTGCGGCCGTCTTGGCCGCCCTGCGATCGGCATAGTCCGACCGCTTCTCCTCCCGCGTGGGGCGGTGCATGTTGTCCAGACGCACATCGCTTCCCCGAGGGCCGGTGAGCAGCTCGGCGCCGGCGGCCATGGTGGGCTCCCAGTCGAAGACGACGGCATTGTCGGCTGCGCCAATGACCACCGTGGCACCGGCAACCGCTCCAGCCTTGTAGAGGGCCTTCTCCACTCCGGCCCTCGCCAGCCGGTCGGCGAGGTAGCCGACCGCTTCGTCGTTCGAGAAGTCGGTCTGCTCAACCCAACGTCGTTGCCGATCCCCTACGACGCGGAAGATCTCGCCATCGGGGGTCTGCTCCTTCTTCACGACAAAGCCGCTGTCATCCACCGCCTTGGGGCGCAGCACGATGCGCGGGATCTCGATCTCCTGGAGGGCCGCCCTGGCCTCCTGGACGTGCCGCGCCATGGCGAAGGCGAGCTCCTTGAGTCCGGTGCGCGCGACAGCAGAGACGATGAAGACCTCGATCCCCCGGGCCTCCAGGTCAGGCTTGACCATCTCGGCGAGCTCCCTGGCCTCAGTCACGTCGGACTTGTTCAGGACCACGATGCGGGTGCGCTCAGACAGGGGCCGGCCACCAAGGGACTCGTCGGCGACGTACTGCGAGAGCTCGGTCTCGATGGAGTCGAGGTCACTGAGGGGATCACGGCCCGGGTCCAGAGTGGCGCAGTCGATCACATGGACCAGGACCGAACATCGCTCGACGTGACGCAGGAACTCCAGGCCCAGGCCCTTGCCTTGACTTGCACCAGGGATGAGACCGGGAACGTCGGCCACGGTGAAACGCCGGTCTCCGGCGATCACCACTCCGAGGTTGGGAACCAGTGTGGTGAACGGGTAGTCGGCGATCTTCGGGCGGGCTGCGCTCAGGACCGACACGAGGCTCGACTTGCCGGCCGACGGGTAGCCGATCAGGGCCACGTCGGCCAGGGACTTCAGCTCAAGCACGATCTCCAGGGACTCGCCGGCGTCGCCAAGCAGGGCGAACCCGGGGGCCTTGCGGGCCCGTGATGACAGCGCCCGGTTGCCCAGGCCACCGCGCCCACCGCGGGCAACAACGAAGGTCTCACCCTGGGTCACGAGGTCGACGATGACCTGACCGTCGCCGCCCTTGACGACCGTTCCCGCGGGCACGGGCAGGATGAGGTCATCCCCGTCCGAGCCGTTGGCGTCGTCACCGCCTCCGGGCTGCCCATTTCGGGCCTTGCGGTGGGGGCTGTGATGGTAGTCGAGCAGGGTGGTCGACGAAGGGTCGACGAACAGCGTGATGTTGCCGCCGCGTCCGCCATTTCCGCCGTCGGGCCCGCCGAGCGGCTTGAACTTCTCACGCCGAACCGACGCAACGCCATGACCCCCGTCGCCAGCGGCGACATGAAGGACTACGTGGTCAACAAAGTTCGGCATGTTGCTGGTGCTGCGACTGGGGTCAGGCCGATTCGGTGGAAGCAGCCGGCTCAACGATGTTGACCGTCTTGCGTCCCCGCTTCTTGCCGAACTTCACCGCGCCGGCGACGAGGGCGAAGAGCGTGTCGTCTCCGCCGCGGCCGACGCCGTCACCGGGGTGGAAGTGGGTGCCACGCTGCCGGACGAGGATCTCGCCGGCGTTGACGGCCTGGCCGCCAAAACGCTTGACTCCCAGGAACTGGGAGTTGGAGTCGCGCCCGTTTCGGGTGGAGGATGCACCCTTTTTGTGTGCCATGTCAGTGCCTGCCTTAGGTTCTTGGGCTTGTCAGATTCGAGAACGACCGTCTTTCAGGCCTCGATCGCGGTGACCTTGATCTGGGTCGAGTGCTGACGGTGGCCCTGACGCTTGCGGTAGTTCGTCTTGTTCTTGAACTTCATGATCGTGATCTTGGGACCCTTGGTGGCCTTGACCAGCTCGGCGGTGACCTTGACCTTGGCCAGCTTGGCCACGTCGCTGGTCACGGTGGATCCGTCGACGAGCAGCAACGGTGTGAGCTCGATGCTGTCGCCGGCCTCACCCTTCACCTTGTCGATGATGAGGACGTCGCCGACGGAAACCTTCTCCTGGCGGCCGCCAGCGCGAACGATCGCGTACACGTTGAGCTCACTCTCTTACGTTTGTTCAGGGGCTGGTGGCCTCTGGCAACCGGCTCATAGTCTCCACAGCGAAACAGAACGAAGACACGGGCACGGTGGGCGCACCAAGGGGTCAGACTACGTGCTGGGCAGCCTATGAATCAAACTCACCGTCGGTGGGAACCTCACTCACGGCGGGTGGAGGTCCTGCCGGTGCCATGACCCGAGCTCGCTTGCGACGACCGTGCGTCGCAGCTTTGGTCACCCCTACCGGGATCTCCAGCATGTCCGGCTCGGCCCGGGAGCCAGCTGGCTCGGGCGCGGACAGCTGCGGCTCGGGCGCCGACAGCGTGGGCTCGGGCTCAACAACGGGCTCGACGGAGACCGCAGGTGACTTCGCCGACCGGGAAGACCGGCGCCTGGACCGCACTGGAGCCGGCGCCTCAACCTTCTCAGCCGCGACGTCCAGCTGCTGGTCGATCGGCGGCTCGGTGACCTCAGCGCCGTTGGCCTCAGCGCCGTTGGCCTCAGCGCCGTTGGCCTCAGTGCCGTTGGCCTCAGTGCCGTTGACCTCAGCGCCCTTGACCGCTGCGGCCGACTCCGGGTGGGAGGCAGCGTGGATGGCGGCAGCGATGGCGGCGGCCGCGATCTGGGCGGCTGTGGGACCCTCCGGTGCCACCTTGGGCTCTGCAGGGCCCGAGAGGTCGGTATCCCGGCCGCTCCCCCGCGCACGACGGCCGCGGCTGCCGCGACCGCCACCAGCGTCGTTGGAGCCGGATGAGCTTCCAGAAGGCCCAGAACCAGCGCTGCCGCTGGAGCCGTTGGCGCTTGCCGGTTCGTCGATCGGGTCTGCGCTGATGATGAACCCGCGGCCGTTGCAGTGTTCACAGGTCGTCGAGAAGATCTCGATCAGGCCACCGCCGACTCGCTTCCGGGTCATCTGCACCAGACCCAGCGAGGTCACCTCGGCGACCTGATGCTTGGTCCGGTCCCGTCCCAGGCACTCAAGCATCCGACGCACGACCAGGTCGCGGTTGCTCTCAAGCACCATGTCGATGAAGTCGATGACGATGATGCCGCCGATGTCCCGCAGACGCAGCTGGCGAACGATCTCCTCGGCCGCCTCGATGTTGTTCTTGGTGACGGTCTCCTCGAGGTTGCCACCGGAGCCGACGAACTTGCCCGTGTTGACGTCGATCACGGTCATCGCCTCGGTCCGGTCAATGACCAGCGAGCCACCAGAAGGCAGCCAGACCTTGCGGTCCATGGCCTTGGCGATCTGCTCGTTGACGCGGTAGTGCGCGAAGAGATCCCGTTCGCCGGTCCACCTCTGGATACGGCTGCCGAGATCGGGTGCGACCGTGTTGACATAGCCGTTCACGGTCTCCCAGGCAGCATCGCCGGCGACCACCAGGCTGGCGAAGTCCTCGTTGAACACGTCGCGGATGACGCGGACGGTCAGGTCGGGCTCGCCATGCAACAGGGCCGGGGCGTTCGCCGTCTTGCTCTTCGCCTTGATGTCTTCCCACACGGCCATGAGCCGCAAGACGTCGGCGCGCAGCTCGTCCTCGCTGGCACCCTCGGCCGCCGTACGCACGATGACTCCGGCGTTCTCGGGGATCACCTCGCGCAGGATCTTCTTCAGGCGGGCCCGCTCGGTGTCCGGGAGCTTGCGCGAGATGCCCATCATGTTGCCGTCCGGCACGAAGACCAGGTAGCGACCGGGCAGGGAGATCTGCGAGGTGAGCCGGGCACCCTTGTGTCCGATGGGGTCCTTTGTGACCTGGACAAGGACGCCCTGCCCCGAGCTGAGCGCGTTCTCGATCCGCCTGGCCCGGTTGTTCTCCAGCCCTGCGGCATCCCAGTTGACCTCGCCGGCATACAGCACCGCGTTGCGGCCACGGCCGATGTCGGCGAAAGCGGCCTCCATGCTCGGCAGGACATTCTGGATCCGGGCGAGGTACACGTTGCCGGCCATCGAGGCGTTGACCTCGCGGGACACGTAGTGCTCGACCAGGACACCGTCCTCGAGGACACCGATCTGGGTGCGATCGTCCTTGTTGCGCACGACCATGACCCGTTCGACGCTCTCGCGCCGGGCGAGGAACTCGGCCTCG
>JBDTYK010000020.1:0-19389 GCA_040005715.1 Actinomycetota bacterium
CGTGCTGGTGAGTGGGTCTCCCGATCCGCAGCGACGGACAGCAGGGCTGCCTCGATGGAGGCAGCGGGCCATCCTCTGGTCACCACCGCGAGCTTGATCACGATCGCCAGGCAGCGCGCCGTCCACCGGGCGGTGGGTTTCCCGAGCGACCGTCGGGCGGCCATGCACCGGTCGGTGAGGGCGTCGAGGTCGGTGATGCCGCAGGACAGCAGGAGGGCGTCGTCCGCCTCCTCCACCGTCTTGGCCGTCGATGGCCGGCCGATGCGTGAGGGGGGAGGAGGAGGTTTGTCGGTAAGAATCTCTGGGTTGGGCCGTACATCTGCGGCCACCCTCGCCGCAGAATCACGGCCAGGGGTAGCCGCAGAAGTGCGGTCACCCATTTCGGGCGATTCGGGGGTAGCCGCAGAAGTGCGGCTACCGATCTCGGGCGCCAACTGCGCGGGTCCGGAAGTGCGAACGTGGTAGCGGTTGGACAGGAACTGCTCACCGGATCGGCGGTGCTCCACGCGGACTATGCCGGCCTCGGTGAGCGCTCGCATCGAGCGATCGACCGCGTCGACCGAGCGGCGCAGGCGGCGGGCCAGGGTCGGCCGGGACGGCATCCGGCAACCGGAGCTGTTCCCGTAGCGCAGCAGGAGAGAGTAGAGACGGAACGCACCGTCGGACACCGGCGCATCGATGACCCATTCGGGCACGATCGCGAACCGCGGCTCCTCGACGAAGAGCGTGCCGGTGGCGGCGACGTCGGCTTCGGGTGGTGGGGCTTCCCGGGTCATGGCATGACCTTTCGAGTGGATGAGCTGAAGGGTGGGCATGGCTGAATCGGCCTCTGGCCCCAAGGGCCGAGCGCGTCAGGGATGCGTCAGGAAATGCGCCGGAACTGCACGGACAGACCGGTTTCAGACGTCCGAACCGGCATACGGCTCAAGGACGTTCGCGCAGGTCAGGACCTATTCAGGCCGATCCCGGCACAAGGCGGATACGGCCCAGACTGCCTACGGATCAGAAGGTTGGGGGTTCGAATCCCTTCGGGCGCGCTCCGTGTTGAGACGGAACTGAACGCCCTCGAGATGTCGGGGGCGTTTGGCATTCCCTGACGGATCCGCGGGTCACCCCGGTCCCGGCGAGCACCGCGGAGAGGCTGACCTCGCTGATGATTTTTACGCATGGTGAGCTCACCCGTTTGACGGACGACCAAGGGCGCAGCGTCCCCATATGGTCGCAGGGCCAGTCCAAACAGGTGAGGAATCCGGATGTCGAAGAAGATTGCTCTGGCGGCACTCACCGCTTTGGTGAGTGCCGCTGTGGTCCCCGTCCTGGCGGCTCAGGCCGCGACGCCTTCGGGCCTGACCTACGCGCCAGTCGCGAGCTGGTGGGGGACCAACGGGCGGGTGACCGACATCGTCTCGCTGGGCAACCGTGTCTACCTGTCGGGGGGATTCGACTACATCGGCCCGCAGACCGGCTATGGCACGGCGGTTGACGGCAGACAGGGGGTGAAGCTGGCTGGTGCGCCAGTCATCGACGGCACCGTCTACGCGACGGTCTCCGATGGTGCGGGCGGCTGGTATGTCGGGGGAAGCTTCAAGACCGTCGGCGGTCTGGCGCGCAAGAACGCCGCCAGGATCACCGCGACGGGGACGGTGGCAAAGTGGAACCCCAAGCCGAACAACACCGTTTTCGCACTCGCCGTGTCCGGCAATGAGGTCGTCCTCGGAGGCAGCTTCAGCCAGGTCGGCAAGGCGTCCGTGACCGCCAACCGGCTCGGAGCAGTCGACCTGACGCTTGGCACCGCCATCGCCGGATTCTCGGCAAGCGTGGACGGCACCGTCCGGGACCTCCTGGCGGTGGGCTCCTCGGTATATGTCTCCGGTGACCCGGGTCCCGGATCCGGGCAGACTCCCGGGACGGCTCGGGTGAGACGGCTCAACGCGACCAACGGCTCGGTGGACTCGGCCTTCGCCGGTGAGGCCAACGCCACCGTTCGGTCCCTTGCGCTCTCGCCCGATGGCTTGACCCTCTACGCCGGTGGCGACTTCTCCCAGGCCTATGGCCGGTCCTGGCAAGCTCGCTCACGGCTGGCCGCCTGGTCGACCTCAACGGGCGCGCTTCAGGCCTGGGCCCCGGTCGCGGACGCCAGCGTCGAGGCAGTAGCAACCGACCCGGCCTCGGGAACGGTGTACGCCGGCGGCATGTTCACGTCCGTGGGTGGTGCCGCGCGGGCGCGTTTGGCTGCGATCGACGCTGGTGGCGTCACCGCCTCCTGGGATGCGGCTTTGAGCGGCTGTCAGACCAGGCACATCATCAACTACGCGCACTCAAACCCGCCCTGCACCCCGGAAGTCTCCTCTCTTTCGGTGGACAACGGATCCCTATACGTAGGAGGGCGGTTCGGGCAGTCGGGCACCAGCACCCGCCACGACGCCGCAGCGTTCAATGTGGCCACTGGCAGCCTGACCGGCTGGGACCCGATCGCCTCTGACCGCGTCCTGACTCTCGGCGCGTCGTCCGGCAATATCTTCGTCGGCGGAGAGCTGACCAGCCTCAACGGTCTGGTGCGAAAGGGCGTTGCGGCGCTCGACGTGGCCACCGGCGCCGGTGACCCGGGCTTCACAGCCGACACCGACGACCTCGTCCTGGACCTGCAGCCGTCGCCGGACGGCAGCACCCTTTTCCTGGCAGGCCATTTCCAGACCGTCAACGGGTTGTCCCGAAAGTCCATCGCTGCTGTCTCGAGCGTGGACGGGTCAGTGGCAAACGCCTTCAAGGCGGACACCGACAACGACGTCCTGTCGCTGGGCTTTGCCGGTGGAGCTCTCTTTGCGTCCGGCCAGTTCATCCGGGTCAACGGCACTTCGGCCGTCCACGCAGTCAAGCTGAACCCGCTCACCGGGGCGGTTGACCCGGCGTTCAACGTCAGCACGAACGGGCCGTCCGGGCCTCTGCGCGCCAACGGGATGGTCCAGAGCATGGTGGTTTCACCGGATGGTTCGAAGCTCTTCCTCGGAGGGCCGTTCAACGCTGTGAACGGCGCGAGCGTGGCAAACGGCGTGGTCGCCGTGAGCGGCACGACTGGTGCGTTGCTGGCGTCGTTCGGCTCGGTGGAGGCCTGCGGCTCGCTTGGCCCGTGGATCGTCCGCCTGGCCATATCGCCCGACGGTCGACGGCTCTACGGCGGCGACATCTGTCCCGACCGGATCTACCAATGGGACGCCGTGGCCCTGACGACGTCTCAGAACCCCACCGGGCTGATCTGGAAGTCCTGGTGCAACGGCGGCATGCAGGGTGCCCTCGAGGTCAACGGGAGGTTCTACTACGGCTCCCATGGCGGAGACAAGGGCAGTGGCGGCCGCTGCTGGGCCTCACCCACCAACCACACCTCGGTCGTGCAGAGCAGGTATGCCGTGTTCGACGCAACCAGTGGTGCGCTGCTCCCGGACAGCCCGCAGTTCAGCTCCCCGATGGGAGTCTGGTCCTTTGCGGTGATCCCGCAAGGGCTGCTCGTGGGTGGCGACTTTGCCTGGGCCGTCAACAGCAAGAACGTTCGCCAGGGTTTGGCCTTGTTCGCCGGCACGCCGTAGCAGCCGGGCCCGTCGAGCAGGTCGAGGGTTACACCTGTCTCGGGACGACCCCGGAGCGACTGAGGAAGAACCGCATGCACTTGTGACCGAAGTCGGCGGTTGGGCCGAACATCAACGGGCAACCGCCGTCGATCACCGTAATGCCGTGCTGCCGACCGTATTTGGTAGCGGCTGGCGAGACGCTGCCGGCGCCGGAGGACCGATGCATCCACACGTGGTCAATGCCGAGCTCGGCACTCTCGCGCATGGTGGCTAACGCCGTCTCGGGCTTGGTCCCGATCACGACGGCCCCGACCCCGCCAGGAATCGACTTGAGGTCGTGATAGCAGCGATCCCCCTCGACCTCCTCGGCGTTCGGGTTGACGGCGAAGACCTCATAGCCCCTCTTGCGCAGGCGCTTGTAGACCACGTTGCTGCCGTGACCGGCAGGGGTACTGGATACTCCGGTGACCGCGATCCTCTTCGTGGCGAGGAACTCGTCGGCGGCTTCCTTGATGGTGACCATGACCGCCACCCTAGGGAGAGCGGTCCGCCGCGGATCGTCCGGGCGCTGTCCGCGCCGTTCGACGCAGTCGGGAACAGCTCGTCCGAGCGGCCGTTCCCAGCCGGCTCGGGTTCGAGGCTGAAGATCGCGCGTCGTGGTGGCAGGGGCCTGTGTTCAGCTGCGGTCGCTAAAGTGTCGCTACCATGACCAGCCCGACCACACTGCATTCAGCCAATGGGGAGGGGCTCGATCTCCCCGGGATCTTTGCTGCGCTGTCGGACCATTTCACCGTAGCCTCCGGTGCGAAAAGGTTTGTCCGAAGCGCGCGGCTCGACACGTTTGACCGCCGACTTCGTGCGGTAGGCCTCGGGTTGGAGCACCAGAGGTTTGCCTCCCATGAGCGGCTGGTTCTCAGCCGAGGTGACGGGTCGTCGATCGTCACTGTGCCGGTGACCGGCCAGAGGTGGCCAGCTTTCGCCGGCATCCTGCCGGGTCCGGTCCGTGACCTCATCGTTTCCGTGACAGGCATCCGCGCCTTGCTGGTGACCTCGGACCAGCGGCGACGTGTGCAGCAGCTGGAGCTGCAGGACGAGGAGGGCAAGACCGTGGCGCGGGTCGAGCTGGACGAGCCGGCTTCGCCCGGCAGCGCCCCGGCTCAGCTCACGGTACGCACGATGCGCGGCTATGAGGAACAGGCACGACGGGTCTCCCGTCTCCTTGCCGGGCTGGGCCATGGCGTGGTCGATCGCGATGAGGGCGAGGACCCCGGGCCTGCGCCAGCGGCGGCCATGGACCGCTTGGCGCCGGCCACACTGCTCCTATGGACGGCGCTGAGCGACTTCCTGGACACCATGCGCGAGAACCTTCCCGGTCTGCTCGACGATGTGGACACAGAGTTCCTGCACGACTTCAGGGTCGCGGTGCGACGGACGCGGGCAACGCTGAAGCTGGGGCGCTCGGCCCTGCCCACCGCCATCGGTGGCTCGTGGGAGCCGGCCTTCAAAGGGCTCGGCGACCTGACCACGCCGCTTCGCGACCTGGACGTCTACGAGCTGGACCTACCCACCATGACAGGCTGGCTGGTGGCCGCGGACCCCACAGACCTGGAGCCTTTCGTGACACACCTGCGAGCTCGGCGCGGGATTGAACGCCGTGCGCTGGTACGCCGTCTGAGGTCCGCCAGCTTTCGGCGGCTGGTCAAGGAGTGGGGTGAGGAGCTGGCCCAGCTCGGGGGTATGCCCGAAGGCGCTGACCATGAACGGCTGTCGGCCGGCGAGCTGGCCGACAGCAGCATCTCGCGGGCATACAGGCGGGTCGTGCGTGGCGGTGCCGCTATCTCAGGCAGCTCCGCACCTGAGGAGCTGCACACGCTGCGTAAGAGGTGCAAGGAGCTGCGCTACGCGCTCGAGGTGTGCGCCCCCGTGGTCGCCCAGGGCCCGCGCAAACGGATGGTCGCTGAGCTCAAGTCGTTGCAGGACGTCCTTGGCCGCTTCCAGGACTCCGACGTGCAGCGCCGCGGCCTGCGCGGATTTGCCGAGGAGATGATGGCCGACGGGACCCCTGCCTCGGCGGTGCTGGCGATGGGCGAGCTGATCGGCCACCTCGACGCTGAGCAGGACCGGGCTCGCCGCGAGTTCGGCGACGTATTCGCGCGTTTCGCACGTCCCTCCAGCCGCCGGCTGATGGACCAGCTAGGGGGCAGGGCGTGAAGGTCCTCGCGACATACAACATCAAGGGTGGTGTCGGGAAGACATCGACCGCGGTGAACCTGGCCTACCTCGCTGCACGGGAGGGCCGGCGCACGTTGTTGTGGGACCTCGACCCGCAAGCTGCCGCCACCTACATATTCCGTGTCCGACCGCGGGTCAAGGGCGGCAGCCTCGGGTTGGTAACCCGGAGGCGTCCCATCGAGGAGGCCCTGAAGGCAACCGATTTCGACAACCTGGACCTGTTGCCCGCGGACTTCAGCTACCGCAACATGGACCTTGAGCTCGACGACACGAAGAAGCGGACCCGCCGTCTTGGCCAGCTGCTCGACAGCCTCGCTGACCAGTACGACGTCGTCTTCCTGGACTGCCCGCCCAGCATCTCGCTGGTGTCCGAGAATGTCATGCACGCCGCTGACACGCTCTTGGTGCCACTGATCCCGGCGACGCTTTCCCTGCGTACGTTCGACCAGCTCACCCATTTCGTTGCTGACTCGGGCGGCAGTCACCCCGAGGTGGTTGCCTTCTTCTCCATGGCGGACCGGCGAAAACGGCTACACAGGGAGGTCATCGACACCATCCCGCGAGGCGGCACCCGGGTGGCCGACACGGTGATCCCGGCACTGTCGATTATCGAGCAGATGGCCGAGCGCCGGGCCCCGGTTCCTGCATTCGCTCCCAACAGCCGCGCGGCCCGTTGCTACGAAGACCTGTGGGCGGAGGTGCGCCCGACGTGAGCCGTCCCACCGTGCTGGCCGCCGGAGGAGTCCTTTGGCGTCAGAACGGGCTGAGCCCGGAAGTGGCCCTGGTCCACCGCCCGAAGTATGACGACTGGTCCATTCCGAAGGGCAAGGCCAATCCCGGGGAGCACCTTCTGGTTACCGCACTGCGCGAGGTCAAGGAGGAGACCGGGCACCACCCCCGCATCGGACCCCACCTGACCACGGTGCGCTACCGGGTCACCTCTGGCTCCGGGTTGTCGAACAAGGTCGTGACCTACTGGGCAATGCGATGTGCGGGAGGCTCGTTCCTGGCCAGCCGAGAGGTCGACGAGATGCAGTGGCTGTCGCTGCACGAGGCAACGTGGCGCCTCAGCTCCGCATCCGACCGTCTCGTTCTGCGCAGGTTCGCCCACACCCGCCGGGATACCGAGCCCCTGCTGCTGATCCGGCACGGTGCCACCGCTGGACCCCCGGCCCGACCAAACCGGCGGCCCGAAGGCCGGCGGCTCAACCGGTCAGGTCGGGATCAGGCCGCATCGCTGGTCCCGGTCCTCGCCGGCCTCGGGATCACTGACCTGCTCAGCGCCGACCTGGCTTCGTGCGTCGACATGCTCGCCCCGTTCGCGGCGAGCACCGGTCTTACCGTTCACCGCGAGCCACAGCTGACCCGCGAAGGCTTCGAAGGCAACGAGAAGGTTGTGGCGGACAGGGTTCGACGTGAGGCCTCCTTCAGCCAGGCCCTGGTGGTCTGTGGAGGGCAACGAGTCATCACGGGTCTGGTCAGTGCTCTCGGCTTTGGCTCCGCAGTGGGGCCGCCGACTGAGACCAAGGTCAGGAAAGGCGGGTGGTGGCTCCTGCATCATCGGGCCGGAGCCATCAGCGCCTATGAACGACACGACCCGCGACCGGATCGCGAGCTCGCGTTGGATCCGGACTCACACAGCTCAGGCTGAGTCCCGGAGTCGCCCCGGCCACTGGCCGCTGCCTCTCACTCACGGTTCAACGTCACGACCGCAAAGGCGCGGTCTATCGGCATACACATGGGTCGTTCCTTCGTCCCGCTCCTTGTTCGGCGCTATGCGACGCGGACCTGCAGGACGTCGCTGTCCAGCTCCGCCAGGAGTTCGGCGAGCGCCTGGCCAGTTCCCGACCGACCGCAGGTCAAGTGGTCCATCGTCGCGCCTTTCCGGATGACGCCCGTCTCAACGCGCGTCTGTATGCCCGTCGCGCCTCGTCCGCGAGGGTTCCTTCCCGCGCGTACAGCAGCCCGTAGGTGAACCCGTTCTCCCCGGCCGCCTGCGCGGCTGCGCTGAGCTCGAGCAGCAGAGTCCGCACGGCGACGCTGTCCTGATGCTCGCCGAGCACATCCTGCAGCTCCTCCATTCGGTCAGCCAGCGCAATGGCCGGGCGGCCGGCTACCGCAACGGCCGCCTCGGCGGCATACCGGGCCCGTTTCGCCTTCTTGCGGACCTCGTGCAGCCCTTGGTCGCGCGCCTGCGGCGTCCAGTCATCTGCAACGGCGCGCGCAGCCCGATCTACGCGTTCGGCGGCCCGGCCGACCAGGGGTGGGAGCGCCTGGCGAGCAGGCTTGCCCGCCCGGGTGGTCAGGGGCGGGTCGGTGACAAGATCGTCGAGGCGGTCCAGCATCTCCAGGTAGCGCGCGCCGTTGAGGGCAGCGACCAGGTCGGCGTGGGCAACCCGATGCCGTTCCCCAAGCTCCAGGTCCACCCGGCGCCCGACCGGGCCCAGAACCAGCTCGTCGGGCTGGGCCGTCACAAGGTCCTGAAGTCTCCAGTGCAGCACTTCTGCGTCGCGTGCACGACCCAGGATCTGCCCGAGCCATTTCAGCTCCTCGGAAAGCTCGTCGGCGCGCTGGCGGTCCAGCAGCGGCTGGAAGGTTGCCAGCGCGCTGCGCAACCGGCGAGTGGCGACCCTCATCTGGTGCACGGCGTCGGGTTCGTCCAGCCGGGCGCCGCGGTCGTGCATGACCAGCTTGTCCACCTCGTCGAGGAGGTGGGCCTGCACCACCGCGCCTGCGGTGGCTCGCCGGCCGCTCCTCCGCGTGTCCGGGCCAGCGCTCGGCTTCGGCGGCGCGCTCTCTGCCAGCACGCGGGCGAGCTTCGAGCTTGACGCTGACCCTTTGAGCCCGGCGGTACGGAGCAGCTCGCTGATGGAGTCCAGGAAGGGCCTGTCTCCGTCGACGAGCTCGACCTCGACCTCGCGCCAGACGGATACCTGCACGGAACCCTCGCCCAGCCGCCTGCCGCGTACCGTGTCGTCCGCGACCGTGGCCAGTGTGCTTCCATCAGCGTCCAGCAGCCGTCGTTCAATACGCGTGGTCTGGAGCAGTGCGATCGGGACCAGCGGGTGGTCGCGGACCAACGCCCGGACCTCGCGGGCCAGCGCGACCGGCACCTTGCGGGTCGCGCGACCCAGCGGCAGACGGACCTCGGTGCGCTCATCCACCGCTGCCGGCAGCTTGAGGTGCCAACCTGCGTCCTGGCCTCCGGTCCGGCGGCGCAGGGTGATCTGGTGCCGCGCCAGTCGCCCGTCTGCGGTGTCGAAGTACGTGGCGTCAAGCTCTGTCTCAAGCACTTCGCTCACCACGGCGCACGCGGACAGGTCCGGCAGTGAGGCGCCAGGATCAACATCGAACTTGCGCTCAACCTCGCTGTAACGGTCCATGGCCTATGACTACCCCATGGTGGGCGCCGGCGACAGTGTGTGTTCGGCTGACGGTCGGGTGCTGGTCTTGGGCAACGGGCGAGCCCCGGATGACCACGAAGGACGGCGTCGCTCTTCGGGCAGCTGTGCTCACGCATACCGTTTGGCGTGTTTGCCATACTTCGTCCAAGTCCCGTGCAAGACTTAACAGGTCGCCATCCCTGTGGGCGCCGGGGACAGTGCGCCCACTCGAGGCGTCGCCCTGCTCGGCCTGGTCGCGAACCGTTTCACCCACCTTGCGGCATTTCATCCGCTGCTCGAGTCTCTTCGCCGCTTCGATCGGAGGAACGGATGCTTTTGAAGAGTGAGCAGCTCACCGCGGTTTGCGTCGCCCTGGGCAGGCATCCGGCCAACTTCGAGATTCTGCTTGAGGCAATGCCTGAAGCCCTGGTGGGAGTGGATCAGACCGGCGCGATCCAGTTCGTCAATCGCCACGCTGAGTCGTTGTTCGGTTATGGCCGTGGTGATCTGGTCGGCCAGCCCCTCGAGACGCTGGTGCCTGCCTCGCTCAGGACCGCTCATCTCAGGCTTCGGGCGGGCTACTCCCAGGACCCCAGAACCCGGCTGATGGGAACCGACCTGAAACTGCACGGTAGGCGGCGGGATGGCAGCGAGTTCCCGGTTGACGTCAGTATCGCGCACGCCGACACCGGAGACGGCTCGTTGGTTATTGCGGCTGTTCGGGATCTGACCGGAGCCGTTGAGGCTGAGAAGGATCGACGCAGGGCAGACCGGCTGGCGGCGGTTGTCGAGTTCAGCGGCGACTGCATCATCAGCAGCACGCTGGACGGAACCATCACGAGCTGGAACGGGGCCGCCGAGAAGCTGTTCGGCTACACGCGGGAGGAGATCATTGGCCAGCGCGGGATCGTCCTGAGCCCCAAGGACCGGGTCGAGGAGACCGGCGTGGTCATGGCCAGGGTCGGATCCGGCGAGGTTGTCCACAATCTCGAGAGCTTCCGGGTCCGAAAGGACGGAACTGTGTTCCCTGTCTCGGTCACGGTCGCGCCGATTTGCGATTCGACCGGCGCGGTCATCGGAACAACGGCCATACCCCGCGACGTGACCGAACAGATTCAGGCCGCCCAGAACGCCCGCAGCCTGGCCGCGGCCGAGGACCTGGTCCAGACCGTGATGGGGTCGGCATCCATCGGTATTGCCCTGGCCAGCCTGGACGGCTTCTTCCACATGGTCAACCGATCGATGTGCGACATGTTGGGGTTCGACGAATCCTGGTTCCTGGCCCATCGGATACGTGACATGGTCCACCCCGACGACCTTGAGTCCGTGCTCCAGGAGCGGACCCGATTCCTGGCCGGCTTGAGCGATACGAGCGTCTCGTCGCTACGTCTGGTGCGGGCTGACGGGGCGACGGTCTGGGTGCGCCGTGTGGTGGTCCTTGTCCCTGGCGGGGACGGCAAGCCAAACAAGTTGATGGTCCAGATGGAGGACATCACCGCCGAGCACCAGGCGCAGGTGGCTCTGGCCTACCAGGCGATCCACGACCCCCTGACCGGGTTGCACAACCGCGCGTGGATCCTGGACATTCTGGACGCCGACCTGCGCGCGGCGAAACGAGAAGGGACCTCGGTCGGGACGCTGTTCGTCGACCTGGACAACTTCAAGCTTGTGAACGACTCTCTTGGGCACGCGGCCGGGGATGAGGTGCTCAAAACCGTCGCCGGCCGGATCGTGGCCGCGCTGCGGCCCGGTGACCGGGTCGGACGCTTTGGCGGTGACGAGTTCGTGATTGTGGTCCAGGACGTCCAGGACGTCCAGGACGTCCGCGACGTCGAACGTTTCGCCGCACGCGTGATGGCCTCGATTGCCGGCGATCTGCACGTGCAGGGGCATCGAATCGTGCCGACCGCCTCCATCGGTATCGCCGTGTCGACAGCGACATCCACGCCCGAGAGCCTGCTGCGCGACACGGACTCTGCGCTGTTCCGGGCCAAAACGGGCGGGCGGGGCCGCTGGCAGTTCTTCGACGCCGCGATGCACGCCCAGGCAGTGGTTCGCCTCACGGTGGAGGACCAGCTCCGTGACGCGATCATCCGGCGTGAGTTCGTGGTGCACTACCAGCCGATCGTGGCCCTGGCCGACGCCCGCGTGGTCGGGCATGAGGCACTGGTGCGCTGGGCGCACCCCACCCGCGGGCTGCTTGGCCCCGGGGAGTTCCTCGACGTCGCGGAGGACAGCGGGCTGATCACCCCCATCGGCGCCCAGGTCCTGGACCAGGCCTGTGCCCTGCTCGCGGCGCGCCCAGAGCTGCCCGGCCCGGTCAGCGTCAACGTCTCGGCTGTACAGCTGAGCGCACCCGAGTGGCTCAGCTCGGTGACGGACACCCTCACCGCCTACCGGGTCGATCCCGCCCGGCTGGTGATCGAGGTCACCGAGACCGCGGTCCTGAGCCTGACCGAGACCGCTTTGCAGGCGCTGGAGTCCCTGAGCGGACTTGGTGTGGGCATTCACCTGGACGACTTCGGCACCGGGTACTCCTCCATCGCCGTGCTGCGGGACCTGCCGGTGACCGGAGTCAAGCTCGACCTGCGCTTCGTCCACGACCTGACCCCCGGCAAGAGCCAGGCCAACGCCCTGGCCCAGGGCCTCAGCGGCCTGGTCAGCGGCATGCGCCTGACTGGCATCGCCGAGGGGATCGAGACCGAGTTGCAGGCCCACATCCTGCGCGCCCAGGGATGGGAATGCGGCCAGGGCTACTACTTCGGCCGGCCCGCGGCCATGCCAGTCACGGCAGTTCCCGACGGCGGGCCTGCAGCGGCCTGACCCATGCTGGCGGGTGTCCTTGTCCGTTTTGCCTCCCAGGCTGTTCTGCGCGCAGTACTGTCGACTCGCCTTGTGGTCCCGAGTTCTCAAGGGGCAGCCCGCACACTGAACACCATGAACCTCACCCGCCAGGAGCTCCGTTGACCCCACGCCCCCGCCTTTCGCGCATCCTCGCAGGCACCCTCACCCTTGCCCTGGCCACCGTCACAAGCTCGGTCATGATCGCCCCCAGCGCAGGCGCATCACCCCAGCCGTCCGCCGGAGTCAGTGCAACCGGCGGAGACATCTCGTGGCCCCAGTGCCCGAAGGGCATGGGCATCCCGACGCGACGCAGTCAGGGTCAGCCGATGCCGCGATCCGGCGCCCAGTTCGTCGTGATGGGCCTGACGAACGGACCTGGGTTCTACCCGAACCCGTGTCTGGCAGCTCAGGTCGCCTGGGTCAAGGCCCGCCACCTGTGGGCCGCGGCATACAGCGTCATCACCTACCCCACCCCTGCCCAGCTGGTCAGGGACGGCGGCACCGGGACGCTCTCAACGCGGCTCTGGCGGGTGGGCTCAGCGCAGGCCGCATTCAACGTTGCCACCATGCGCGCGGCCGGTCTTGACGTCCCGATGGTCTGGGTGGACGTCGAGCCGTACCGGGTGGCGCCCTGGTCGAAGAGCCCCGCGGGCAACAATGCCGTGATCAGTGGCGTTCTGGCCGGCTACAAGGCGGCGGGCCTTCGGACCGGTATCTACTCCTACGACGGTGGCTGGAAGCTGATCACCGGCAGCCGGCTGCTGCCCAGCCTGCCGACCTGGGTCCCGGTTGGACCCAGGGGACGCAGCGCAGCCGCCGCCCGATGCGCTGTGAAGAGCTTCAGTGGCGGTCCGACCTGGATCGCCCAGTGGACCGGCGACTCGCGCGACTACGACCTCACCTGCCCGGGGATCACGGGGCAGGCCGCTGGCGGGAGCATCCTGACGCCGTATCTCAACACCCGACTGGTTCTGGGCTCGCACGGTGCGGCGGTCGCTGCGCTGCAGCGCCGCCTGGGTGGACTTGTGGCCGACGGTCAGTTCGGGCTGTTGACGCGGGCCAAGGTTGTCGCCTCCCAGCGCTCGGCGGGTCTTCCGGCGAACGGCGTTGTTGACAGCTCCGTCTGGCGCAAGCTGGGTGCGGGGTCTCGCATCTCGGCCAAGCCGAGCCGGATGACCAGTCTGTTCGCCTCAACGTGAACACGACCTTTGCGCCGCGGGCGCATCGGCGGCACTGCAGATGCGAGTCACAACCGCTGCTCTGCGGCATCCGCCGCTGCAGGCTGGCCGCCTGGCTCTGAACCAGACAGCTTCCAACGCGCCCCGCCAGCCCGCTTCGCTTGGTACATGGCGGCGTCCGACTGGCGAAGCAGCTGCTCGGCGGTGGCCCCGTGACCGCTGAATGCCACCCCCATACTGGCGGTCACGGTCCTCTGTCCAGCTCGCAAAGGGGGGTCGAGCAGGGAAACCATGACCCGGTCAGCCAGGTCGACGGGCAGCTGCCCCTCGTTCGCCCCCACAGTGAGCATCAGGAACTCGTCGCCGGCGAACCGCGCGACGGTGTCGCCGGGTCGGACGACTGCGGTCAGCCTGGCCGCAACATCCCGAAGCAGCTGGTCGCCTGCGCTGTGCCCATGCGTGTCGTTCACCTGTTTGAAGTCGTCAATGTCGATGAAGTAGACCGCAATCGGTCGACCAGAGCGTTGAGCTTCGGCGAGACTCTGGTCAAGGCGGTCGAGAAACAGGGTGCGGTTGGGCAGTCTTGTCAGCGGGTCGTGCAGTGTCTGATGGGTCAGCAGGTGCTGGGTCTCTCGCAGATTGATATTGGCCTTGCGGAGCTCGGTCAACCGGCCGGTCAGCTCGGCATTGAGGTCAAGGTTCTGTCCGGTGAGCGCATTGAAATCGGCGGCAAGGGACCTGAGCTCGGCAGACCCCTGATCCTCCCGGGCTCGTGCATCCGACTCGCCTCCACGCTGACGGGCCATCGTGTCGCGCAGCTCAGCCATTGGCCGGCTCATGGATCGCGTGGCCTTGCGCCCCAGGAGCAACGCCAGCACCAGTGCCATGAGAGTGACCGTGATGCTCGCTGCAATCCCCCGTGACCGAAATGTCTGTACAGCGCTCCGGGCCTCGTCACGCTCGTTGGTGAGGTGCCTGCCGAGCGCCGCGTTGGCCTGGCGAAAGGCAGCGAACAGGGCGTCGCCTTGGGCGAGCGTGTTCTGCTCGTCTCGAGCCCCGGGTACCTGAGCCCTTACGGCATAGGCCCACCACTTCTCCACGGCGAGGCGTTGACTGGCTTCGAGGCCTTGATGAACTGAAGAGCTCTCTTTGTCGTAACCCCTCGAGACCTCGAGCTTGTCCTGGACCTTCGTCATCGCTGTCGTCGCCTGCGCCTTGGCGTCGCGGTAGGGCTGCAGCAGCCTCGGGTCATGGGAGGCCTGATACCCCAGGAGTGCCGTCTCGGCGTCGGTCATTACCTGAAGAACCTCATCATTGGCCTCAAACGCAGGGCTGACGGCCAGGGTCAGGTAGGCAACTTCGTTGGCCTGGATCTGAAGGGCTCCGACGGCGGTGACGCACACAAGAAGCAACATGATCCACAGCACGGAGATGATCAGACGCACATTGGTGACGATGCGAAGGCCCCGGATATCACGGCGCTGGCGGAGATCCGTCAAACGTGTAAACGGCATCATCAGGGTGTGCTTCACGAATGCGCCTCCCCTCGGGCCGCCCCGGATTCATCCAATGGTCTTGTAAATGTAAAGAACTGGCCAGTATTCGGTCATGAGTACGCCAACTGGACCAGAAGCCCGCCCGAACGGATGATAAGCCCTCAGTCGAACGGACGATGCCTCATTCACGCAAATCGAGCGCAAACGGCATATCGGGACACTCCGGCTAACCTGAGGGGTCTCCCTGCTCCGCTCAGGGCACGGCATTCGCAAGGGCCGCCAGGGTGGCCGGAAAGCACTGCTCAGGCGGGTTGACGAGCCCGGCGCCGACCTGTCCGACACCGGCCACGGCTCCCGCCATACCCGTGTTGATCTGAGGCAAGATGCCCGTGCGCACGACCCTGGTGACATCGATCCCCGTTGGCGTCCCACGGAACTCAAGGATCGGGATCTGGTATGCCGGGTGCTCCCCGAGGGTGATCTCGTACATCGTGCGGGTGGTCCTCAGTGCCAAGGGGACGTCCCCGCCGACGAACCGCACGATCGCCGGGGCCGCGGCCATGGCAAAACCGCCTACGCCCGCGGTCTCCATGATTGCCGAGTCACCGATGTCCGGGTTGGCGTCCGCTGGGCCGAAGTTGCCAAGGAACAGACCCACCGGTGTGTCGGCGGGCCCGGTGAACCACTGGTCGCCGGTGCCCGAGGTCTGGATGCCGAAGTCGGTGCCATTGCGGGCCATTGCCACGACCATTGTCGAACCCGGGATATCGCGGGCGGCGTCGGTGGCCAGCTTGCACGCGGGCATTCCGAGGTTGAGGAAGAAGTGCTCGTTGGCTCCGGCGAAACGAACCGCGTCGGCGATATCGGACGCCGGGGCGTCGACCGTGATCAGGGAGGGCAGGAGGTCGCGCAGGGCCATCAGCGATCCCGCCCGGTTGCGGTTGTGACCCTCGTCGCCCATCTGCAGCATCTGGGCGATGATCGCCTTGACGTCCAGGGGTCCGTGGGCCCGTACCGCCTTTTGCAGGAGGGGGCCGAGGACCCGCGACATCCAGTGAAGGCGGTCGATGACCTCAGGGCCGTATGCGCCGTACCGCAGCACCTTGCCCAGGCCCTCGTTCAGCGAGCAGTATGCCGTGCCACCGTGCACCGTGTCCTTGAGCTCGAACATCCACATGGAGGGCGAGACGATCCCGGCCATCGGCCCGACAGTGTGGTGGTGGTGGCACGGGTCCAGCGTGATCCCAGCCCCCGATGCCAGAGCCTTCTCGGCCTGCTCGGGGGTGTCGGCCAGACCCTCATAGAGCATCGCTCCCATCAGGGCTCCGCGCATGGGACCCGATGCCTGCTCCCAGTCCATGGGCGGTCCCGCGTGGAAGAACGTGCCCTTCTCCATGGCCAGGCACTCATGGGCGGGACGCACATCGACCAGCTCGGCGCCGGCTGTCATCAGCGCCGATACGGCCTTCGCGTTTGCACCCTCGCGCCGTGGGTCGCTGATCACTCTTCCCAGGTCCGCCTGTGTGCCCGCCATCGGCGGTCGCCAGTCCACCTCTGTCACCTGCGACGCCTGGGCGCGAAGGGCGTCGGCGAACAGGGTGACCCCTGCCGTTACCACCGACGGCTCGCGGCTCAACAGCCCGCGCAGTGGCGGGGTCAAAGGGGTGTCGTCGTCAGTCATCGCGAGGCTTCTTCCTGGTCCGAGACGCTGGAAAGCAGGGTGAGCGCATGACGGGTCGCCTGGGCGTTCGAGACGAATACCGAGGCGCCAGAGGCCTGCAGGGTCGTGGCGCATCGGGTCAGTACCTGAGGGTCGTTCTCCACGCCGATCAGTGAGACGACGACCGGAAGCTCGAGCCCTCGCACTGCGGCTGCCGCGCGGGCCAGCACGATGGCGTCGGCAAGCTCGTCGGACGGATCGGCGCGGGAGCCGAAGCCGAGGATCAGATCCAGCAACAGGACTCCGCAGGTCGGGTCATGGCCCTCGACAGTGATGCGCTCGAGCCGCAGCGACGGGTCGATCATCGGGTGCGGCCGGCCCTGGGTCAGGGCATCGTCCCCGAAGTCGATGATCAGATGGGACGGCCCGCGAAGGTCAGGTCCTAGGGCCAGCTCAGGGGAGAGGGGAATGTTCGACCGGATCGGGCCGAGCTGACCGGAAGCAATCATCATCACCTCGTCGGCCAGGGTGCCGCCGCAGAACAACCCTCGCAGGCACCCCTTGACGGGTGGGGCGGGCTCGACCGGCTGCGCCGACGATGGTTGCACCAACTGGGGCGACGACGCGCTCAGCCGCTGCGCCGACGAGGGAGCCAGCCACTGCGGCCACGCCGGTATGCCGACACCCGAAGCTGCCAGCGCCGCTTCGACGGCCGCGGTCAGGTCAGGTCGACCCGGGCCCAGCGTCGCCCAGTGAACCGGCTTGCCCAGCCCGGCGGCATACTCCTTCATCGCCGTGAGCACCTCGACGGCCGGTGGCTTGGACACGACGATGATCGACGCGGTCGACGGGTCGGCGGCAAGTGCGGCCAGGGCCTGGCGGGTGGAACGGCCCCCCACGGCTGCGGACAGATCCCGCCCGCCAACTCCAAGACAGTGGCTCATCCCGACGCCAGCCAGGTCGAGCAGACACATGACCTGCTGCGCGCCGGTGCCCGAAGCGGCCACCAGCCCGACCGAGCCGGGGCGCACCCTGTTGGCGAACCCGAGGGCCACCCCCGCGACGACAGCAGTGCCGCAGTCAGGGCCCATCACCAGGACGTTGGTTGCTGCGGCCGCGTCCTTGAGGGTGATCTCCTCCTGAACGCTGACGTTGTCGGAGAAGAGCATGACCGAGGCGCCCGAGGTCACGGCCTCCATCGCGTCAACGAAGGCGTTGGCTCCCGGCACCGAGATGAGCACCAGGTTGGCCCCGCTTCTGGCAACGCCGGCTCCGACGGTGCGAGGTGGCGGCGCGTCCCCGAAGGCACCGGCCGACGCACCGGCTTCCCTGAGTCCGGCGAGAGCGGCATCCAGGGCCGAGCGCCCCGCCGCGATCGCAGCCTCGTGCTCGCCCCTGATGGCCACCAGCAGGTCGTTGGGCCCGACGGCCTCATCCAGGGTGAAAGCCATTCCGGACAGGAGGTCGATGTTCAGGTCTGTGGCCATCGCCACGAGCCCGGCGCTGACGCCCGCCGCAGCGCGCACGGCGGCGGAGACCTGCATCAGGCTTACCGAGTCGTAGTAGGCGCCGCGGCGCACCTCGACAAGATCGGTCACGGATTTCCCCTCTTGCGTGGGCCTGGATCGTTCAGCGAGCTCAGTGCGTTCGGATCGGTGAGCGACTTCAGCCCTCCCGGATGGGCACCTGACACCGGTCGTCTGCGCGGAATGAATGAGATATCCGAACACCGCTTCGACATGGTCTCGGGCTCCTTGACGGTGGGTGACAGTGTCGGCGCGGTGCCGCTTGGGGCGCCGGCGAGGGCGCGCAGTGAACCGGCCAGACCGGCGACCAGGTCTGCTCCGGACTGGTGGCCGATGGCGAGCGTCGAGGTGAGCGCCTGCCTCACCGCATCGAGGTTACCGCCTAGGACGCCATCGACCAGGGCGACGAGCTGTGGCACCGCGTAGCCCCCTGCTGCTGCCTCCAGCAATGACGCTGAAAGGCTCGTCGTGCCGGTCCATTGTTCCCGGACGGCGTTGCTCAGGAGCGCGATCGGCTCCGCCTCGCCGATGCCGTTGAGGACCAGGAGCACGGCACACAGGGCGTCATCGCCGCTCGGCGTGAGCCCCTGCCCTGCGCCCAGCAGGCCGCGAACGCGGTCGCGGACTCCGGCTTCGTCGCCATCTCGAGCGACGCGGCATACCGCATCTGCCTGGTCAACAAGGGCGGGCGCACTCGCGCGCCGGCACAGCTGGTCGGCCCACGAGGACAGCGACCGGGACTCGAGCAGTGTCCACACGGCGCGCACATGCGCAGGACGCCATTCGCGGACCACGTTGACCTGCCAGCTCGGCAGCCGGATCCGGGAGTCTCCGATGGTCACCTGATCCCCGGGCCCGACCCCCCAGCTGACCTCGCGGCCGGGTGCGGACAGACGGGTTCCGGTCGGGAGCATCAACGCGTCTGAGGCCAGGACCGGGAGGACTTCGTGATGTCCGCCGGCCAACAGATACAGCGCGCTGGGGAAGCTCGCAACGACCGTTGCCTGTCGCGCTGGCCCGGTGAGAACCGTTCGGGTGAGCGGTGAGGCAGCGCCCGGGACCTCGCGCGGCCGGGCCAGAGGTGTCACTGAGCGGTCCCGTCTCTGGGCGCGGTGGTCGTGCAAGCCGGTTGGCCCGAAGGCCTTTGGATCAGGTTATCTTCAGTCCCGGTCGCGTTATCTTCAGTCCCGGTCGCGTTATCTTCAGTCCCGGTCGCGATCATTGCCGATCTTGTCAAGCAACGCCCATTTTGGGATGTCCACAACATCCCCCTATGCGCCGGGTGGCTGATGGCAATAGGTTTCCTTCAAACCGCGACAGAGGTGACCATCGTCACCCACCGGTTGCACCTAGGAGAACAACATGACAGTCGGTTGGAAGCTTCACGAGGGAACTCTCGGCCCGAATGATGTCGTTGCTCCCGACGAGCGGTTGTCCTGGCCCAAGACGGTGGGTCTGGGCGCCCAGCACGTGGTCGCCATGTTCGGCGCCACCTTTGTGTTCCCCA
>JBDTYK010000021.1:0-19165 GCA_040005715.1 Actinomycetota bacterium
CAAGGCCGAGGCCGAAGAACAGCATCAGGATCATGGTCTGCCACAGCGGGGTGTCAGCTGCTACGTAGTGGAAGCCGAAGAGCGTGACCACGAGCAGGCCGCAGCCGATGATCGGGAAATGCCGGTATCGGCCGGTCCTGGAGATCATCTGGCCGGAGATGATCGACCCGCCCATCATTCCCAGGGTCATGGGCAGCAACATCAGGCCGGCCATGGTCGGCGTCGCGCCCTTGACGATCTGCAGGTAGAGCGGGAGGCAGGCCAGCCCGCCGAACATACCCATGCCCAGGATGACCGAGGCGATCGAGGAGACGCCCACCGTCTTGATGGTGAAGAGTCGCAGCGGAAGCAACGCCTCAGCGCCCATCGCCCGCTCGATGAAGAAGAACGCGACTAGACCGATCAGGCCGATGCCAAAGCACAGGAGCGCCCAGCCCGAGGCCCAACCCCATTGGCGGCCCTGCTCGGCGACCAGCAGGAGCGGGACGAGTCCAACGGTCAGCGCGGCGGCGCCACCGAAGTCGATGCGGTGGTCCAGGCGGGTGTGACGAAGGTGCAGCGTGCGGTGAACCACCAGGAGTGCGACCAGTCCGATCGGCACGTTGACCAGGAAGACCCAGCGCCAGCCGCTGATGCCAAGAATCGTGGCCTGTCCGGCGAAGAAGCCGCCGATGACCGGGCCCAGGACGCTTGAGGTGCCGAAGACCGCGAGGAAGTAGCCCTGGTACTTGGCGCGCTCCCGTGGTGGCACGATGTCGCCGATGATGGCCAGGGCCAGGGAGAAGAGGCCACCGGCACCCAGGCCCTGGACGGCGCGGAAGCCCGCCAGCATGGGCATCGACGTGGCGAAGGAGCACAGAATCGAGCCGAAGAGGAAGATCACGATCGCTGCCGTGAAGAAGGGCTTGCGGCCGTAGATGTCCGAGAGCTTGCCGTACAGCGGAGTCACGATGGTCGAGGTGATCAGGTAGGCCGTGACGACCCAGGCCTGCCCGGAGAGGTCGTGGAGGTCGTCGGCGATGACCCGCATGGCCGAGGAGACGATGGTCTGGTCGAGCGCGGCCAGGAACATCCCCATCATCAGCCCGGCCATGATGGTCAGGATCTGCTTGTGCGAGAGCGGCCCTTGGTTGGCAGGCGCCGGCATCGTGGCAGCGGTGGCCATTAGTTCTCCTTCTGGATGTGGTGCGGTGCGGCGTGGCCGGAGAGTGCGACAGTCGCGGCAGGCGGGAAGGTGATGGACCGGATCTGGTCCCTGGAGGCCTCGAAAGACGTGGCGAAGCGGTCGAGCTGGTCGTTGAAGGCCTCGGCCTCGGCAGGTTCCCAGTCGTGCAGCATCTCGCAGAACCACTCACCTCGTCCGGCCTTGAGTCGCTCAACCAGGTCCTTGCCTTCGGCGCTCAGCGAGACCATGAAGGCGCGACCGTCCAGGGGGTCGGCCACCTTCTCTAGTAGCCCGTGGGATACCAGGCTCGTCACCTGGCGGCTCACCGTGGACACATCTGAGTGGATGCAGTCAGCCAGCAGCGACACGCGCCGCGGCTCCTCGACCAGGTTGAACAAGATCGGGTACGACGCAGGCTCGACTCCCGGGTGAAGCTTTGGGGCGTGCTGGCGCATGGACTGGAACAGCTTCATCACGCGGACCAGCTCGGTACTGAGCCGGGTCGCGCTCTCAAGGGAAATTGCCATCATTGCTCCACGTCACCTAGAACTTGCTTGTGACATACAAATATCACGAACAACTTGTGTGGCGCAACCAAGTTTCGCGAGACACTTTCCGCCGCGTGCTGATCTGGCCGGGCTTCTTCCCTACTCTGTTGCCATGACCACAGCACGGGGCCCAGGCGCACGGGCCGCGAGGCTGCCCCTGATGCTTGCGGCCGTTGTCGTCGCCGTGCTCGTCCCTGCGGGCCTGTTCGTCGGGGTCTTCGCCGCGCCTGTTGCCGGGCTGCCCGATGCCGGTCAGATCGTGCGCTGGGGGCTGCCGATCACCCGGGCCATCCACGACCTTGCCGCCGCCAGCACCATTGGCCTGCTCGTGGTCGCGGCCACGATCATCCCGGAGGCAAGCGACACTTCTCGGCGGATAACCGCGGCCAGATACGCAAGCGCCACAGGCATCGTGTGGGTGATGGCCGGACTGCTGGGACTGGTCTTCTCGTTCGCCACGATCTCGGGCACCCAGCTCACCGACCCATCCTTTGCGGCCCAGCTCCAGACCTTCGCCCTGCAGATCGAGGTCCTTCGCGTCGCCGTCATCAGCTCGGCGATGGCTTTGGTCGTTGCCGTCGGCGCGGCGGTGGTCCGGCAACGCGCGGGCATGGTCGCCCTCGCCGCAGTGGGCATCATCGCGGTTCTCCCGCTGGCCCTATCCGGACACGCGGCCGGCTCCGGAAGTCACGACACAGCCGTGGACTCCCTTGCCCTGCATCTGGTTTCGGCTCTCCTGTGGGTCGGAGGACTGCTGGCGCTGACGATGCTGCGACCCCTGCTCGGTACCGCGATGGCCGTGAGCGTCCAGCGATACTCGAGGCTCGCTGGGTGGTGCTTCGTGGCCGTTGCGGTGTCCGGGGCGGCGAACGCCTGGATCCGGCTCGGCTCGATCAGCCACCTCGCCACGAGCTATGGAGCGCTGGTGATCCTCAAGGTGGCTGCGCTGCTCGCACTGGGCGTCGCGGGTTGGCAGCAGCGAACCAGAGTGGTCAGCCGGATCGCCGACGATCCCCTTGCCGGCCGGCTCTTCGCACGGCTGGCCGTGATCGAGCTGGTCATCATGAGCGCTGCCTTCGCACTGGGCACGGCGCTCTCACGAAGTGAGCCGCCGGTTCCGGAGACGCCCCCCAGTCTGGATCCGGCATTCTCACTGACCGGCTATCGCGCCCCGGCCGGCCCGCTCTCCGGCAGTGACTGGCTCACCGTCTGGAGCATCGACTGGCTCTGGTTCGGGGTGTCCGTGGTTGCCGTGGCGCTCTACCTCAGCGGCGTCCGGCGACTGCGCGCCCGGGGCGACTCATGGCCCCTCTCAAGAACCATCGGCTGGGTCCTGGGCTGGGCGATCCTGATCTGGGCCACGTGCGGGGCGCCCGGTGTCTACGGGCGGGTCCTGTTCTCGGTCCACATGCTGCTTCACATGACGGTGTCCATGGCGGCGCCGATCCTGATGGTGCTCGCCGCTCCAGCCACTCTTGCCCTGCGCACGCTGACGCCGCGTGCCGACAGAACCTTGGGTCCTCGCGAGCTTCTGCTCGCAGTGCTCCACTCCAGATTCCTTGCCGCGATTGGCAACCCGATCGTCGCGGCCGTCATCTTCTTCGGCAGCCTGGTCGCGTTCTACTTCTCCCCGTTGTTCGAGCTGGCGCTGCGGACCCACACCGGTCACGTTCTGATGACCACTCACTTCCTGCTGGCCGGTTATCTGTTTGCCTGGGTGCTCGTGGGCATCGACCCGGGGCCCCGGCGCTGGCCGCCCTCCCTGAGGCTGGTCATCCTCTTCGCCACCATCTCGTTCCACGCCTTCTTCGGCGTTGCCCTCACCACCGGTACGACGGTGCTGGCGCCGGCCTTCTACCAGGCCCTTCACCTGCCCTGGGCCGTGGATCTGCTTGCCGACCAGCGCAACGGCGGTGCGGTGGCCTGGGGAGTCGGGGAGCTCCCCACCCTGATCCTGGCCATGTTGGTCACCCTCGCGTGGGTGCGTTCGGACGCGGCCGAGACCACGCGCGGCGACCGACAGGCCGACCGCGACGACGATGCAGAGCTGAAGGCCTACAACGCCCACCTGGCCGCGATCTCGCGACGGGCCGACAGCACTGGGCCAACCTCGACCCCGGGAGACTGAGATGCGTATCGCCGTGATCCAGATCGGGTATGACGACCGGGAGCCGGTCGCCGACAGGGTCACCAGGGCCGCCGATCTCGTGCGTGCCCAGGCGGGGCACGACCTCGTCGTCCTGCCGGAGCTCTGGGCGCCGGGCGGCTTCTCCTACCAGAGCTGGGCCGAGCGTGCCGAGCGAGTAGATGGTCCGGTCGCGGCGGCGATGTCGGCTGCTGCCAGGGACGCCGGTGTGATGTTGCACGCGGGGTCGATCATCGAGCATCCCGCCAATGGCGCACCGGGGCCCGAGGGCAAGGACCTGTGGAACACGTCGCTGGTCTTCGCGTCCGACGGTTCGCTGGCGGCGACGTACCGCAAGATCCATCGGTTCGGTTTCGGCCGGGGCGAGCCGCTTCTCCTGGAGGCCGGCAGCGAGCTCTCGCTGGTCGATGTGCCCGACTCCTCGCCGGGCGCCGAGCCCGCCCGTGCGGCGCTGTCGACCTGCTATGACCTGCGGTTCCCGGAGCTGTACAGAGCCCAGCTTGACGCCGGGGCAACCCTGTTCGTGATCCCGGCGGCGTGGCCCGCAGCCCGGGTGCGGCATTGGACATTGCTGGCGCACGCGCGGGCAATCGAGAACCAGTGCGTCGTCGTCGCCTGCAACACGGCGGGCACACACGCGGGCGTCGAGATGGGCGGGCACAGCCAGGTGGTGTTGCCCACGGGTGAGGTATCAGCCGTGGCAGGTGGCGGCCAGCAGGTCCTGAGCGTCGACGTCGACATGAGTGTCGTCAGTGCCTATCGCGTCAGCTTCCCCGTCCTGAGCGACCGCCGGCTTCCGTTGACGCCCGGGTGAGCCACGTCGGGCCGGCTGTGGCCGCGACAACCTCCTGACCACACGGTCCGATGGCGGGTTAGTTGCATGGCCGGCGCTCAAAATTGCGCTTAGCGTGTAACAAGTCAGCTAACGGTGCCCTTGGCTGACCTGTCTCGTCTACTGTGCCCGGTATAGGGGCGCTAGAAGGCGTCCTCGGACACGTCCATCAGGGAGTTGTCGGTGGCTTCCGCGATCTGGCGCTCGGCCGCGATCTTGGGCAGGACCGTGCGGGCGAAGAACGACGCTGCCGCGATCTTGCCCTCGTAGAACCTCTGGTCCTTGACCGAGGCGGCGCCGGTGTCCAAGGCCGCCTTGGCCACCTCGGCCTGTCGCAGCAGCAGCCACCCCACGACCAGGTCGCCGGAAGAAAGCAGGAGTCGCGAGGTGTTCTGGCCGACCTTGTAGAGGTTGGTCGGGTCGCCGCCCCTGGTCGGGTCCGACTTCATCAGCTCGTCGACCATGAAGCCGATGATGCCCTGCACGTCCTCCAGGCCCTTGCTCAGAAGCTCACGCTCTGTGCGAAGGAAGTCTGAGCCGTCATCGGCCTTGGCGAACTCCTTGATCTGGGTGGCGAGATGGCTCACGGCCTTTCCCCTGTCGCGAATGATCTTGCGGAAGAAGAAGTCCAGTCCCTGGATGGCGGTCGTGCCTTCGTAGAGGGTGTCGATCTTGGCATCCCTGACGTACTGCTCGATCGGGTAGTCCTGAAGAAAACCGGAGCCACCGAAGGTCTGCAGCGACTCGGTCCCGAGCAGCACCCATGCCCGCTCGGAGCCGACCCCTTTGACGATCGGCAGCAAGAGGTCGTTGACCCGGCCCGCCATCGCCTCAGGAGAGTCCTTCTCGAGCACGTCATGACCGGCGCTCAGCTGTGCCTGGTCGACAAGGTCCTGCTGACAGGCGGTGTAGATGACCAGGGCGCGCAGACCCTCGGCATACGACTTCTGAAGCATCAGCGAACGTCGGACGTCGGGGTGGTGCGTGATGCTCACCCGCGCCGCGATCTTGTTCGTCATCTGGGTCAGGTCGGCGCCCTGGACCCGCTGCTTGGCGTAGTCCAGTGCGTTGAGGTAGCCGGTCGAAAGGGTCGCAATGGCCTTGGTGCCGACCATCATTCGAGCGAACTCGATGATGCGGAACATCTGCGCTATGCCGTCGTGGGCGTCGCCAAGCAGGGTACCCACGGCCGGGGCCTTCTCGCCAAAGGTGACCTCGCAGGTGGTCGAGACCTTCAGCCCCATCTTGTGCTCGACGTTCGTGACGTATGCGCCGTTTCGCTCACCGAGCTCGCCGCTCTCGAGGTCCACGTGGAATTTGGGCACGACGAACAGCGAAAGACCTTTTGTGCCGGCGCCGCCGCCCTCTGGCCGGGCGAGGACGAAGTGGACGACGTTGTCGAAGAAGTCTGCCTCGGCCGAGGTGATGAAGCGCTTGACGCCCGTGATGTGCCAGGTGCCATCGGCTTGCTGCACGGCCTTGGTCCGCCCGGCGCCGACGTCGGAGCCGGCATCGGGCTCGGTGAGAACCATCGTGGCACCCCACTTCTTGTCCACGATGTGGTGTGCCATCTTCTTCTGGTCCGCCGTGCCCAGGTGGTAGAGAACCTTGGCGAAGGCAAAACCGGCGGAGTACATGTGGACCGCCGGGTTTGAACCCAGGATCAGCTCGGCCACGGCCCAGCGCAGCGACGGTGGCACAACGGTGCCGCCCAGCTCAGGTGGAACGTCCAGACGCCACCACTCGGCGTCGAGGTAGGCCTTGTACGACTTGGTGAACGACCCGGGGATGGTCACCGAGCTGGTGGCCGGGTCGAACACGGGCGGGTTGCGATCGGAGTCGAGCAGGCTCGCGGCGAGCTCGTTCTCGGCGAGGCGGCAGACCTGGCCAAGAATGTCCCGCGCTGTGTCCTCGTCGACCTCGGAGTAGGGGCCTTGACCCAGGATCTCCTGGCGGTTGAAGACCTCGAACAGGTTGAACTCGAGATCGCGAAGGTTTGCCTTGTAGTGGCCCATCAGAGTCCTCCGTGCTGAGATCGAGACCGCTACCGCCCGGCTCTTCAAGTCGGTTACTGGTCAGTAACATCCATGATGCTACCGGCCAGTAACAAAGCGCAAGCGGATTGCCGGAAGTCTGATGCTCAGTACCTGCGGTGCGGCGCCGGGATGGCGCGCAGGTGCGCCGCTTTTGCCGGAAGTCTGATGCTCAGTACTTGCGGGGCGGCGCCGGGATGCCGCGCAGGTGCGCCGCCTGGGTGAGGTGGCACCCGGTGCTTCCTCCGAGGATGGTGTTGGCCCCCGTGCCGAAAAGCAGCTCCCCGTTATAGGTGTTCCTGAACGAGACCTCATGGTCGCTGGGACCGCTGACGATCACCCTCGGCGCCCCGAACCCATAGTGCCCGGCCACGTCGGTCACGATCGCGACGGCTCGATCCCAGGCGGCGTCCGGGAGGTTGCCGGGTGACATTCCGGCGTCGTATCGGCGCACCTCCGCGCCCTCCAGGTTGGAGATCCCTCCGCCGCAGGACGATCCGCTCATGGGCTCGTCATCGGGAACCCACTGGGCCACGCCCACCTCCGCCACCAGGCGCTCGCGGATGGTCTTGAACATCGACTGGTAGTCGGCGTCGACCTGGCTGAGGTTGGGGCGCTTCATCAGCGCCTCAAATGCCTGGTTCATGTCTTCGCTCTCCTTGTCGGCCAAGCTGCAGCCCCAGACCAGCAAGAGGATCAGCGTGATGGCGGCAGCTGTGAGGACCTTGGTCACGGGAAACCTGGTCATGGGAAACCTGGTCATGGGAAACCTGGTCATGGGAAACCTGGTCACGAGTGGGTCCCGGGTATTGGCCACGACAACAGGTCCCCCAAGCCCTCGCCGGGGTCGAGCACTCGCCGCTCCGGCACGCCCGCCACGACCACGGACATGTTGAACTGGCTGGTGCTGTCATCGACGAGGTAAGAGCTGTGGCCGCTGATCCCGGCGAAATGCCGGACCTCCCCCGTGAGGGGGTCCACGACGGTCGACTCCCGTGCCGACACGTGCCCGACGCCATCCATATGCGATGGGTCGATGCCGAAGTGCCCGAGATCGCCGACCGGGTCCAGGCGCGCCTCGATGTAGTAGGTATGACCCGAAGGCACCGCCAGGTCCCTGACGTTGCTCGTGCCGACTCCGGGAGAGCCGAAGAACACGACATCGTCAACGCCTGTGCTCTGTCTGAGGGCGAGTCCGGCCGTCGTCGAGCCATAGGAGTGGCCCAGCAGGGTCAGATGAGCGTCGCGTGTTCGGGCGGCGCCGATCCCCTGGAGGAAGGGCACGAGGTGAGCGGCGCCCACCTGGGCGGCGTGGTCGTCGGCAGCCGAGTTCTGGCCGATGAGGTCCCAGCCAAGCTGAGGAGCCTGATAACCGATCCACGTGACAGTTGCGGTTGTCGAGCTCCCCGTGGGGTGGACCCGCTTGTTCTCCAGCTCGGCCCTGTGCTGAAGGTGGTCCATCTCGTGGTCGTAACCCATCATCTTGTCGTTGACATTGGCGGTCATCCCCGGGACAAGGACGGCCACGTTGTCGGCGTTGTCGACGTCGCCTCTTGCAATGGCCGCCTGCGCGCGTTCCTGCGACAGGTCCAGCAGGAGCAGCTGGCGCTCGCCGTCCCGGGCCAGTGTCTGCTCGATGGCGTCAAGGGATGCCAGCTTGTCCCCGGCATGGGCCAACGCCACGTCGTCGTTGGTGAAGGTGCCGTCGAACCAGTCGTCAGCCAGGCGGGCAGCCAGGCGCGCCCCTTCGACCACGAGTCGAGCCTTATCCAGACTGAGCAGGGCCCGGTTGGCGACATTCCTGACCGTGAACGGCACCCCATCGCGGTTGCCGACCCAGTCGGGGTGACCCCTGATCACGTCTTGTTGTTCCCGTGCACTCAGTGACCTCCACCAGTCGGCGTTCTCGCGCGGCGACGCATGCTGCGGGGGTGATCCAGCTGCGCTCGTCGGCGTGGGAGGTCCGGTCGGTGCAGTGCCAGCCGGGTTAGTACCCCCTGGTATGCCGAGAGCGGCACCTGGCGCCATCCAGGCGAATGGTGCCGGCCATCCGGGAACGGCGCCCCCATCGTCAGCGCTGCTGGCAGCTCGTTGCGCGCTCGACTGGGCCAGGAGCTTGCAGGCCCCCATTTCAAGACCCGTCGATGCGTTGGCCAGCTGTGGCAACGTCTGCTGCTCCCACTGCTGGGTCAGGTGCCACAGGTCGGGGCCGTTCCAGGCGGCCTCAAGCTCTGCCACCGCCTGCTGGGCCCGGGCGCGGATGTCCTGAACTGCTCGGGAGTCGACGCGCAGGGACTGCGCCATACGGTCCAGCGTGTCCGTGTTCGCGCCAAGCAGCTCGGTCATGGCGACCCTGCCGGTGTGAGTTCCATCTGCCGGGACGTTAGCCGTTTGAGGTTCTCCGGCACATGGGGAGAACTCCCCGACCCAAAGCCTCGTATCCTCGAGAAATGGCCCGGTACTTCGACGTTCACCCGCAGCACCCGCAACCGCACACGATTGGGCAGGTCGCTGCGCTCCTGCGTGACGACGCGCTGATCGCCTACCCCACGGACTCCTGCTACGCCCTAGGTTGCCGACTGGACAACGTTGCGGGCGGGGAGCGCATCCGCCAGCTCAGGGTCCTGGACGACAAGCACCACTTCACCCTCGTATGCGCGGACTTCGCCCAGCTCGGCCAGCTCGTCCAGCTGGACAACGCGGCATTCAGGGCGATCAAGGCAGCTACGCCCGGCCCCTACACGTTCATCCTCCCGGCCACCAAGGAGGTGCCGCGGCGACTGGCGCATCCGAAGAAGCGGACCGTCGGAGTCCGCATCCTGGAGCATCCTGTGGTTCAGGCGCTGTTGCACGAGCTGGGGGAGCCGCTGGTGTCAAGCACCCTGCAGCTACCCCACGCCGAGGCGCCGATGACCGACGGCTGGCAGATCAAGGAGGAGCTCGACCAGGCGATCGACGCCGTGCTGGATGGCGGCGAGTGCGGAATCGAACCCAGCACGGTGGTCGACTGGTCGCAGGGCTACCCGCAGGTGGTGCGGGTCGGGGCGGGGGATCCGGCACCCTTCAGGTAGGCCCGTAGCGGTCGGCGTCGTGGTCTCGAGTCAGCGGTTGATCCCCGAGTCAGCGGTTGATCCCCGGGTCAGCGGTTGATCCCCGGGTCAGCGGTTGATCCCCGAGTGGTGGGGCACCGAGGCCGTGATCAGCGTGCCGTCGGCCCGCACTGTGCCTCGAAGCGCCGACGCATCCGGCTCGCCGTCGATCCTGGGACCCTGACCGTCAAGTGGCACGGTGACCGGGCTCTGGCTGGTCACGACGACTTCCTCACCTCTGACCCCAACCGTCACCCCTGGCCCCACCTCGACGGTGAAGTCCATCGAGTCTGGGCGAACCGTGACGCGCAGGCGGGTGCCCCGGACGGTGATTCGGAAGGACAAGGCGGTCCATGACTCGGGCAGTCGAGGGTCGAAGCTGATCGTCTCAGCGTGGTCGCGCATCCCGCCGAACCCGTAGACCAGGGCACTCCAGATCCCTCCGGCGGTGGCGACGTGAACGCCCTCTGGGGTGTTGCTCCGCAGGTCGGCGAGGTCCAGAAACACGCCATCGTGGAAATATCGCAGGGCCAGGTTGTGGTACCCCACCTCCGCCGCGATGATCGACTGGACCACACCGGAAAGCGACGAGTCCCCGGTGGTGATCTGGTCGTAGTACTCGAAGTCTGCCCGCTTCTCCGCGGCCGTGAACTGCTCACCCTGAAGGAACAACGCCAGCACCACGTCGGCCTGCTTGAGAACCTGGAAACGGTAGATGACGAGCGGGTGGTAGTGAAGCAACAGCGGTCGCTTGCCCGCAGGGGTGTTGGGGAGGTCCCAGACCTCCCGCTCGTGGAAGGCTGAGTCCTGGGGGTGGATGCCAAGGTTGGTGTCGTACGGGATCGCCATTGCGTCGGCGGCCCGGTTCCACTCTGCGACCTCGTCATGGCCAAGGCGCAGCCGCGCGACCATACGGGCGTGCTCCTGGGGCCACGTCGCCTCGAGGCTCTGAACCGCCCTTGCGGCACGTTTCAGGTTGAAGCGCGCCATCACGTTCGTGAACAGGTTGTCGTTCACGACCGTGGTGTACTCGTCGGGCCCGGTGACGCCGTGGATACGGAACGAGTCCTCCGTGCCATTGCTGCGCCAGAACCCCAGGTCCGCCCACATGCGCGCCGTCTGCACGAGGATGTCGATGCCCTCTCGCGCCATGAAGTCCTCGTCCCCTGTGGCCTGGACGTACTTGCTCACCGCATAGGAGACGTCGGCATCAATGTGGTACTGCGCGGTGCCGGCGGCGTAGGGCGCCGAGGCCTCTTCACCGTTGATCGTGCGCCACGGAAACAGGGCGCCGTTCTGGGTGAGCTCCATGGCCCGGCGCTGCGCGGCGGGGAGCATGGAGTAGCGGAACCGCAGCGCGCTCCGGGCGATGTCCGGGGAGGTGTAGACGAAGTAGGGGACGACGTAGACCTCGGTGTCCCAGAAGTAGTGACCGCCGTAACCCGAGCCCGTGACCCCCTTCGCGGCGATCCCGCTGGCCTCGGCGCGGCCGCCAGCCTGCGCAAGCTGGAAGAGGTTCCACCGGATCGCCTGCTGCACCTCCGGCTGATCCTCGACCACGACGTCGGACCGGGCCCAGTACTCGTCCATCCAGGCCCGCTGATCGGCGAACTGCTTCTCAACGCCCTGGGTCTGCACGCGGTCCAAAGTTCGGCGGCACCGGTGGGAAAGCTCGCGCGGGGGCACGTTGCGAGAGGTGTGGTAGCTCACGGTCTTGGTGAGCGTGATCTTCTTGCCCGGTCGGGCGAAGATCTGAAAGATGTCCTTTGCGAAGTCTTCCTCCACCTCGGTGCTGTGCTCGTACTCGTTCTCGGTCTCGATGAGGTGATCGATGCCAATGGCCAGCGTCATGCCCGAGTTCGTGCATCGGTAGCCCAGCGTCGCCCTTCTGTCGGAGCCCGAATGCTCCACCGGTTGCAGGACCCGCCCGGTGAACTGCTCCGCCTTTCGGGGGTCAGGAGCGCCCTTGTCCACGAACTTCGTCCGATACTCGTTCAAGCCGTCCTGGCGGTTGAGGATGTGCGAGGTGATGGCAACAGGCGCGGCACGGTCAAGCACCGTGACCTCGAAGGTGAGTACCGCCAGATGTCGCTGGGTGAAGGACACCATGCGCCGTGAACGCAGCTGCACCCGATTGCCTGCGGGGGTCCGCCACAGGATGTCCCGGGTCAGCACCCCGGCAGCGAAGTCAAGAGTGCGCTCGTAGCTGATGATGTCGGCGACCGAGAGGAGAAGCGGCTCATCATCGACGAAGAGCCTCATGGTCTTGACGTCGGGGACATTGACGATGGTCTGCCCCACCCTGGCGAGGCCGAAGGCCTCCTCGGCGTGCCGGATCGGCCAGGTCTCATGAAAACCGTTGATGAAGGTGCCGTGGCTGTGGCTGTCGTGACCCTCCTCGACATTGCCGCGCATGCCGAGATAGCCATTGCCGACCGCGAACAGCGTCTCGGTGATTCCCAGGTCCTCGGCATCGTAGGAGGACTCGGTCAGCCGCCACGGATCGGCCGGAAAACGCAGGCGGTCCAGGTACTCGGGCATCTGGCCCGGCTCAGGATCTGCCCCGTCCCCGTATCTGGGCATGGCGTTCACGCGGTCATCAGCTCACCGAGGTCATTCACTACCAGGTCCGCGCCGGCTTCACGAAGTCTCTGCGCGCCTGCGCCGCGGTCGACCCCGACCACGAGGCCGAACGCGCCCGCCCTGCCGGCCGCGACACCCGAGACGGCGTCCTCGATCACCACGGCTCGTGCTGCCGGGACACGGAGGGCTGATGCGGCATGTTCGAACGTCTCCGGCGAGGGTTTGCCGCGAAGGCCGGCCTGCCGGGCGACCTCACCGTCCACGACGACTGCGAAGCGGGCCGCAAGGTTGGCGGCGGCCAGCACTGCTCGCGCGTTCCGCGAGCTCGACACCACCGCGACGGCGACCCCCCGTTCGGCCAGCTCGTCCAGCAGCGCAACCGTGCCGGGGAACGCCACGACGCCGTCGTGGGTCAGCATGCGGTCGAACAAGGCGTTCTTGGTGTTGCCAAGACCGCAGACGGTCTCATCGCCGGGCTGGTCGCTCGCATCGCCTTCGGGGAGTCGAATTCGCCGTGAGGCCAGCAGTGCCCGTACTCCGTCGTACCGCGGTCTGCCGTCGATGTAGGTGAAGTAGTCGGCGTCGCAGTAGGCCGGTGTCACATCAGCTTCTGACAGGTATCTCGCGAACAACCGGTTCCAGGCCCGCATGTGCAGGTCGGCGGTGGGGGTGAGCACCCCATCCAGGTCGAAGAGGGCTGCCTCGAACGGGCTCCAGTCCATGGTCACAACGGTAACGCTTAACGAGCGTTTTGCGCGGATTGAGCGACTCGTCCGAGCTGATCCAGACTCGGTTCCCTACCGGAATACATTCCGTCGCGACTCGCTTGCTCGTGATGGCACTTGTCGTCTGGCATGCGCTGGTCAACGACCGGGAAGCCTAGGGGTTCACCGGGTGGCGGAAGGACCTTTGAGATGTGGGCACTGCAGTTCAACACCTACGGAGGTCCCGAGGTCCTGCGGGTGGCAGATGCGCCTGAGCCGCATGCGGGTCCGGGGCAGATCCGGGTCTCCGTGCGCGCGGCCAGCGTGAACCCCATCGACTGGAAGGCTTTCAGCGGGGCGTTTGCCGGCGGCAAGCCCAAGGTCGGTTCGGGTTACCTGGGATACGACGCCGCCGGCGTGGTGGATGAGCTCGGCAAGGGCGTTACGGGAGTATCCGTAGGTGATGAGGTGCTGGGCCTCGGCTCGAACTCGCAGGCTGAGTACGCCGTGCTGGACTCCTGGGCGGCCAAGCCATCATCCGTTGACTGGGCAGTGGCGGCTGCCGCAGGTGTGTCCGGTGAGACCGCCGAACGAGGTCTTCGTCTGCTCGACGTCTTGGCCGGCGACACGCTCTTCGTGGACGGCGGCACCGGTGGCGTAGGAGCGGTCGCCGTGCAGATGGCAGTCGCTCGGGCAGTGAGGGTGATCGCCTCCTCGAGCCAGGCCAACCATGACTACCTGCGGGAGATCGGGGCGATACCTGTGCTGTATGGCGAGGGCGTGGCTGCACGCGTCCGGGCGGCTGCCGGAGGGCCGGTGGACGCCGTCTTCGATGCCGTCGGCAAGACCCCGATCGAGGATCTGATCAGCCTGGTGCCAAAGCCTTCCCAGGTGGTGAGTATTGCCAACTTCGCGGCTGCTCAGGCCGGAGCTCGCGTAACCGGCGGAACTGGGGACAGCCAGCCGATGGAGGCCCTTGCTCAGATCGCTGAGCTGCTGACCCAGAACAAGCTGGTGATCAAGGTGGCGACCTTCCCGTTCGACCGGGCCGATGAGGCCTATCGCATCAGCCAGGCAGGCCACGCTCGTGGGAAGCTCGTGTTGATGCCCTGACCGGGCACATGCCTGGACCTGGTCCAGGACGTCCCGGTTGGAGGGAGCTGCCTACAGGGCCGCCGGATGGCTGGTCAGCGGGGCCTATGATGCTCAGACCGCAGCGGCTCTCTTCGGCGCCCACTCAGCTGTCGCCGCAACCCACCGGAGAGGCGGGTTGCCTGCGACTCCCGGAGGACGGTCATGGTGAACATCCATTCGACGGCCCTCCGCGACCGCTCGCGGGGCTGAGAATGCGCACCAAGGGCAGGACAGGCTCATCGGGCCGGGGCGATGGTTCCTCAGCAAATGTGTCGCTGACCATGACACCGATGCAGGCCAAGGCGTTGGCCACGCTGATCAGCCGTAGCGCAAGGCATGGCTCCGGGCTCGACGCCTTGCGAATTGCTTTGCTCCGGGGGGTTTCTGAGGTGAGTTCTCGGGAACCGTCCACGGCCGCCGCTGTTCTGGCCGAGGCTAAGGCATTTGTCGCCGGCGCACAGGTCGACATCGCGGCTGCCCGCGAAGCGAAATATGTTGCCAAAACCGCCGCCGCCACCAAAAGGTCAGTGGTAGCAGCGGCCCTCATGGCTGCCGAAGCTGCCTCGCACACCCGTGAGGTCAAGGCAGGCGCCGCTGCCCGCGCAGCGCTCAACATGGCGGATACCGCAGCCCAGACGGCTAGCGGTATCCAGACTCAGGCCGACGCGCTCGCCTTGCGAGTGGCCACCGCCGCGATCAAGGCCGCCGACGTCGTCTCGGCGTCGATCGCATCCGGCAGTGAGGAGGAAGGCGCCCTCGCGGCCCTTCAGCTCGCTGCCACCGTTGACGCGGCGGCGATCGCCACCGCCGAGGAGACAGCGCTTGCAGCAGCCGCAGTGGCCACTGCCGTCGCCTCTGCTGCCACCCAGGCAGCGCTCGCGGCGGCCGCAGCGGCGGAGGTGTTCGAGCGAGAAGTTGCCAACGCCGCGGCCGCCGTAAAGCTGCTTGCCTCAAGGACCGCTCGTGACCTGGCCGTCAACACGGACGCCAAGGCAGTTGAGCTAGCCCTGGCGGCCAGCAGGCCCATCCGGAGCTGACCGAGATTTGGCGGCTTCCAACACGTCGAGGTCCCGCTCGGCATACAGCCGGTGTTCCCACTCCTCGTTGAGGATGGCCCGCAGGCAACGGCGTACCGCGAAGCTCTTCGACTCGGGGTAGCCCGGCTCCGTCACCGGTTCGGTCATGCCGTCGAGCGTCTCGTCGGTGAGATCGGTGATCACCTGGTGGACCGTGGCCATCCGCTCCGCGCGCAGGGCGAGTACCACCTCCTGCGGCGGCTGTGCGTCGCGGTCGCGTGGGACGCCGGGTTGGTCGGGCATCTCGTCATGGGGAAGGTCCAGCGCGTCCCAGGGTGAGGGCTCGCCCAGGATCGCGCGCATCACCCATGCATCGGTAGCGAACACCAGGTGACGCAGGGTCTCGATGAAGGACCATTCTCCGTCGACCTTCTCGTGCAGCGCTTGCGGTGCCATCCCGCGAGCCCGCCCGGTGGTCTGTTCCCACAGCCGCTCCAGGATGTCCCACGCTTCGCGGAACCCCTCGGCATCGGTCGGCCGCATCCTGGCCCGGTCAGGGTATCGACGGTTGAGCTCCGCCTCCACGAGCGGCGCCACGTCGACGCCGTTGACCCGCAGGTTCTCGATCTCGCCGCTGATATCAACGTTCACCAGGGCGGCACCACGGATCACGACCCCGGTCAGATCAACCAGGTGGAAGCGCGCGTTGGTGAGGTCGACGTCGTGGAACCGCGATCCGGACAGGTGAACGTCCTCGAACCGGGATCCGGTCAGGTTCTCGCTGATGAAGTCAGTCACCCGACCAGCCTCCCAGCCAGCAGACTGATCCGCCGCGATTATCGCGATCGGGGGCGGGGGTGGCTACCGGGACTCGGGCATCTCCCCATTTGCCACTTCTTCGACCCAGTCGATCGCCGCGTCGGAAAAGTAGAAGCCCGTTGCCTCGTTTCGGCCAACCCACCATGCGTCCGAGGTGACCGAGCCTCCAGCTCGGGTGATCTCCGAGATGACCGATGCGGGAACGACTTCGCCGTTGTGCGCAATGAGCCAGTCCCGGGTCTCGGGCGGCAGCATGGACCACCACACCTCTATGGACATGGAGCCAACTGTCGCAGCGTCCATACGAACAGTCGAGTGCAGGGGGTACCGACGAGAACGGGCCCAAAGCTGTGGTCGTCGCCTCGACACGGCGTCCCTGCGTCCGTCAGGGATGAGGGGAGCCAGGACTCAGCGACCCAGACGTGAACTCCTGGGCACTACAGGCCTCCCGCCATGAAGCTCAGCCGCGGTCCCAAGGCCGTGGGGCGTTCCCTCCGGCGCAGATAGCTCGCCGCCTGAGATCTGCGGATCTCAGGTCGGTCTGCAACCTCCGTAGATCACGTTCTCCAAATGTTTCCAGTAGACGTCGATCCCCTGGAAACCAGCAGACCGCAGATACCCCAGCTGCTGCTCGAGGGGGATCATGAAGCGGACGTGGTTCTCGTACCTGGAATGTTCCTGGGCGGTGCGGTGGAGGCGCTTGGTCGCCAGCTCGGGGTCATGGCTGTCGTTCACTCGCTCCCAGGTCGCTTCCACCAAGGGATCTGCGGACGTCACCGGGTCGTAGTTGAGGTACCAGCCCCCCGGGGCGAGGTGCTCCAGGATCTCGGCGAACAGACCCTCCTTGCGGTGATCGGGCAGGTGATGGATGCACATCGAGGTGACCACCGCGTCGAGCGTGGTCGGAATCGCCGCCGGCCAGGCGCCGGTCGACATGTCGAACTCGACGTACTGGAAGCGCCCTGCGAACGGCTGCATCACTCGCTCGCCCTCACCCATCATCAGCGGTGAGAAGTCGGCGAGGATGGCGGTGCTCCGTGGATACTGACGCAGGAGCTCACCCGCCGCGGCCCCCGTGCCGGCTCCCAGATCCAGGAACGTGAAGGCGTCCTGCTCACCAAAGGGCAACAGCTCGCCCATGAACTGCCAGCGCCCTGCGCGCTTTCGTTCGCGCTCATCCGCCCCCTCAGCCCAGTTCTGGACTGCGTCCTGCGATTTCCAGATGGCTGCGTTCGTGTCCGTCGGCTGGTCCATGGGTAAGAGGCTAGCTGCCGGTGCCGTCCTTCTCCGGGGCGGCTAGCCAGGCTGCTTAGCGGGCGGTGGCCAGTCGCCGAGCGGCTTCGCGATCTCCCATTCATGGCCGAACGGATCGACGATGCGGCCCACCCGCCAGCCGTGCTCGTCGTCGACGGGCGAACTGACGGTTGCCCCGGCATCGACGGCCCGCCTGAAGACCGAGTCCGGATCCTCCACGATCAACATGGTCCGACCGGTTGCGCCGCCGATTGCTCGAGGCACCAGCCGCGTCGTGCTGGAGCCCGCGGACCCGACCCAGAAGGCTGCATCGCCGACAGCAAGCTGGGCCACGATGTCATCACCCTCGCCAACACTATGCTGCACGGTTGCGCCAAACGCCTTCTCGTAGAACGTGACGGCTGCAGCCCCCTGATCAACCCACAGCTCGGGCTGGATGGTGGTCATAGCCGATCCTTGGGCTGGATGGCGCGAATGTTCATAGCCCGATCATGAAGACCACAGGACACTCCCGCAAGAGATCGGCCGACCGACGAGCAGGCTGACAGGGGACAGCGCCGAGTCGTTCGCCGCCTGACCCGGCTGGAACGCGATGTCGTCCCGGATCGAAGGGCAAGCGCGAGAATTCGGTGACACACCCATAGCCAGGGGAAGACCGCGAAAGACATTCAGCGTTGGAGCTTGGACATACCCGCTATTCACCCTTTGTCATAATGGCAACCGGGGGGTTCGGCGTTCGGCCTGGTCGCTGCCCGTTCTCCGGCGATACAGCGGAGACGAATCGTTGAGCGGTTTGGTTCAGCAGAGTGCTGACCTGACGGATTCCGGGGTCGGCGTTGGTTGATCGTCGGGTGACGACGAAGTCGTGTCGGTGGACTGGCTTGGCCAGCGGGTGCAGAGCCACGTTCTTGGGTAGGTGGGCGATGGTGAGCTGTGGCACGAGTGCGATGCCGACACCTGCAGAAACCAGGGAGAGGAGGACCGAGAAGTCATTGGCTTCCGCGATCGTTCTGGGCGCGAACCCGGCACTGGCACAAGCCCGTTGCACCATGTCGTAACAGGACCACTGCTGGTGTGGGACGACCCAGTCACTTTCGGCGTAGTCGAGCAGGTCCGCCGCCGGTTGCACCGCGTCAGCTGACCCTGACTGCGTGCAGGTGGCGAGCCAGACGGGTTCGGACGCAATACGGCTTGCTGAGAGGGTGCTGGGGATGCGGACCGGGATATTGGAGTAGGCGTGTGTGATCGCGAGGTCGACGTCGCCGCGTTGCAGGGCAAGGATCGAGTCGGGCGGCTCCATCTCGAGGAGCTGAAGTTGAAGGCGATTGTCGGGGTCGTGAAGGAGTGTGCCCCAGGCTCCGGCAACGATGGTTCGAGCGGCCGAGGGAAAAGCCGCGATTCGATAGGTCCCGCGTGAACCATCTCGGAGCCCTTCAACCTCCAGCTCGGCTGCCGCCACCGCATCCATGATGACCACCGCATGGCGCGCGACCATTCGACCCGCCGGGGTGAGGGTCAACGTGCGACCGTGTCGCTGGGTCAGCTGGAGCCCCAACTCCTTCTGGAGGGCGGTGAGCTGCATCGAGACACCGGGGGCCGTCATGTGCAGTGCCTCGGCCACCGCGGCGAGTGTTCCCCGTGATCGGAGCTCAGCGAGCATGCGCAGCTTCCGAAGGTCCATCACATCAGGAAACGTTACCTTTAGATCAAGCAAAAGTCAGTAGACATGATGTATTGCGTCGAACTAGCCTCGGTGGATGCCCAGCTCTCGCCGCACGGCTTTCGCGGGGCTGGGCGTGGTCGTGCTGTGGGCCAGTGCGTTCCCCGCGATCCGTGTCGCCG
>JBDTYK010000022.1:0-18862 GCA_040005715.1 Actinomycetota bacterium
CCCCGGCCGGCAAGCCCGCCGTCCCCCCGGCCGGCAAGCCCGCCGTCCCCCCGGCAGCTGCGCCGGCGAGCCGCAAATGAGCGCGACACCGGCGGTCAGGGCTAGTACCCCCTGCCTCGAGCCAGGGAGTGCAGACTGTCTGCGTGACAAACGATGGCAGCAAGGGCACCCGTACACGGCTTTGGCGCAATGGCGAGCTCCAGGCCGAGAACTTCCCTATTGAGGAGGTCTCTGACCACCTTGGTGAGGGTGACGCCCTGGTCTGGCTCGATCTGTGCGAGCCCGACCACGAGCTTCTGCTCCAGCTGGCCGACGAGCTGACCCTCGACCCCCACGCAGTCGAGGACGCCATTGCGGCCCGCGAGCGGCCCAAGGCAACGCGGCATGCGACGCACACATTCGTGACCGTATATGCAACCAGCGCCGTCGCCGGTGCGAACCCCGGGCTCGGCGTGCTTGCGTCCCGTCTCCACTTCACCCGCGTCTCCGCCTTCGTCCTGCCGAATGGCATCGTGACGGTGCGTTCGGATCCGCGCTTCGACATGGACCTGGTGGTGGAGCGCTGGGAGGACAACCCCGACCTGCTCAAGCTGGGCTCCGGGGCGTTGCTGCATGGCCTGCTCGATGTCATCGTGGATGGCCATTTCGAGACCATCCAGCACATGGACGACGTGATCGAGTCCCTCGAGGACGGACTCTTCGACGACCGGGCCGTGACCAAGGACATTCAGCAGCGGACCTATCGGGTGCGCAAGGAGCTGGTCGAGCTGCGTCGGGTCATCCTTCCGATGCGGGAGGTTGTCAACGCCGTGCAACGCCACCACGCGGACGACACCGCGCACGGCGGGGATCTCGACGGCTGGTACGCCGATCTGTACGACCATGTCCTTCGCGCCTCGGAGTGGACCGAGTCGCTGCGTGACATGGTGACCACCATCTTCGAGACCAACCTGTCCCTGCAGGATGCGCGACTGAACACGGTGATGAAGAAGCTCACTGGCTGGGCCGCGATCATCGCCGTACCGACCGCGGTTACCGGATGGTTCGGTCAGAACGTCGCCTACCCAGGGTTCGGCCAGCGCTCGGGCATGTTCGCGAGCACCGTTGTGATCGCGACCCTGGCCACGTCTCTCTATGTGATGTTTCGTCGGCGCGGCTGGATATAGCGAGCCGTCTTTGGCGCGCCTGGCTCTTGAGAGTGGCCGAACCGGCTAGACCCCGGCCGCTGTCACGATCGCGTCGGTGAGGAACCCGGCGCCAAGTCCGAGGAGCAGTCCGTAGGCGAGCAGGTCCGGGCGGCGGGCCTTGGCAGCGACCGTGATCAGCTGAGTCACGACGTAGATGATCGATCCCGCGGCCAGGGTCAGGAACACGACGCTGACGGCCTCGTTGATGAACCCGTGGCCGATGATGGTTCCCACGAAGGTCGGGCCGCCGCCGATGGCGCCCATCGCGAGCAGGAACCCCCAGCTTGGACGACGCATGTTGCCCTCGAGGTCCACGTCGCCGGCGAGGGGGGCGACGATGCCGAACCCCTCGGTGGCGTTGTGCAGGCCGAAGCCGATGACCAGCAGCAGAGCCAGGGCAATCTCCCCGCTGGCCGCGGACTGGCCGATTGCCAGTCCCTCGGCGAAGTTGTGCAGGCCGATGCCCACGGCGATCAGCAGCGAAAGTCGCCGGGCGGGGGACCATGTGGCGATTCGGCTGGGCCGCCCTCTTTTGAGCTCATCTATGGCCGCTGCACCGGGGCCATGCGGGCGTTCGAGGGTCTCGGCTCCCGGCGCCCTGGCGAACGCTCGCGCCATCCAGCTCTCGTAGTACATCAGGGAGAGCAAGCCGACTGACAGACCTGCCGCGAAGAGCGCGCCGTAGCCGGCCGCGGTGCCGAGCCCACCCTTGCCTTCGTGGAAAAGAGCCAGTGCCTCGTCGATCGGAGCCCAGGCGGCCGAGAACACATCCCAGACGAGAAACAGCAGTATGCCGATGGCGGTCGCGTTCAGTAGCGCCCGCAGGGAAGGGGCTGGTCTGCGCAGCCGACCGATCGGCAACCCCAGAAGGATGGTCACGCCGGCGATGAAGCCGAGCATCATGGTCGTCGTCAAACTCACGGGCTACTCACTCCGATCGCCGGCAGGGCGGGACTGCCCGGAACAAGGGTAAGGCTTACCTAACCTTGCGTCCAAACACGTCCCGCTCTCCGGACATTGCCACCTTCCTGCAGGTTGAGTCAGCGGCGGGCGTCCCTGCGGCGGTAGTAGTCGCGCCAGACCAGTCGATGGACGGGGATCCAGCGGGGGATCGAGCGCAGCCCGGGGATGAAGGGGATGAGCGTCAGGATGAGCGTGAGCAGCATCATCAGGCCCCACACCTCGGCGTCGGCATTGTCGGCGTGCGTGGTCGTGAAGGGCGCCACCTGGTACCAGAAGGTGTAGAGCCACATCCAGGGCTGGCCCGGGTAGTTGCCCGTCTCGTTCATCATGCCCCACTGGTCGCCGCCGAGTTTGCGCGCAACCGCCTGGTCCTCCAGGTAGGACCCGTCCGAGAGGAGCAGCAGCGCCCTGGTCTGGTCACCGCCGTAGAAGTTGCCAGAGGACGTGAGCGCTCCCTCGAGACCACCGCTCCCGGCGAGGGTCAGGAAACTGGCTGCCAGGACCGGCACCGGGCCGTAGTCACCTGCCGCGACCTTCGCCGGGTCGCCCCCGGCTCCGGTCGCCGGGCCTGCGTCGGAGGCCGCCTCCCCGATGGCGTCGACGTAGGCCGTAGCCCACTTGGTCTGCTGCTCGGGCGTCGCCGCCTTCCACGTGGACAGAGCCGAGGTGAGCGTTGAGTCGCCACTCACGCCGCTGAGGGGGTCAAGGACCAAAGCCGCCGAGTCCACCGGGAGTCGAACTCCCGCCCACTTCTGCAGTGACAGGGGCCCAAGCTTCAGACCGTCGCCGTTGCTGTTGTACGGCGGCCCGTAGGTGGCGCTGGTCGTGGTCCCCGCAAGCTCTCCGGCGGCCGTGAGGATCACGTTCTCAGGATCGGCCTTTGCCCAGGTCGACATGGTGATCGCCTTCTCATCAGGTGAGGAGAAGACTGCTGCCAACCCCATGCTGAGCAGGAGGATGGCAACCAGGGCGATGGTGAACTCCTTGACCAGGTCATAGGGCCGGGTCGGGAATACGTGTGAGTCTGGCGTCGTGCCACGCCGCGATGTCTTGGGAGGCGCTGGAGTCGATGTGGTCATGACTCAGACCTCGCCGTCAGCGGAAGGGTCTTCGGCATCGATGGGGGGTACCACTCCGTGGCGCCGGACCAGGACGACGTGCACCACTGTGAGGAAGCCCACGGCAAAGGGTAGGAGCACCACGTGGAAGAGCAACATCTGTCCGGGGTTGAGCACATTGAAGAACGCGCCGATGCCGACTGCGTCCAAACCGTCCTTGGCCTCGGCAGCGATCCACTGGCCGTCGAAGTTGGTCTGTGAGAGGTAGCCGGTGAAGGCCGTCCCGATCGAGATGACGAAGAGCACGACGCCGGTGATCCAGGTCAGAGCCCGGTTCCCGCGCCAGGCGGCCATCCAGAACTTGCCCCAGAGGTGGATCACCATGAATGCGAAGAACAGCTCAACGCTCCACAGGTGAACTGAGTTGATGAACAGGCCCAACGAAGAGACGTGCCACCAATTGACGCCGCCGAGCGAGAGGGCGCCGCCGGAGACGATCACGACCGCCAGGGCGGCCAGGGTAAGCACGCCGAACACATAGATCCACGAGGATACATAGATCGGCTGACGGTCAGGAAGCGCCTGACCCTCGGGCACCAGTCCCACGATCCAGCTACGGACTCGGACGGTCCAGCTGCCGACTGTGCTGGTGTCGGCAGGACTCGCCGGGTCGGCGTGGGTCGTCATGACTGGCGGCCTTCACGGTCGTCCGCCTCGTCGTGCCCTGACGGGAAGGGCACAACCAGCGCGAGGATGAAGAGGGCGACCATCGCAAGAATGATCAACAGGTTGGTCAGGGATATCAACACGACGCCCCAGTGCACATACCGGCCGGCGGTTTCAGTCACAACACTAAAGGCACTCACGTTGGATACCCTCTTTGCTGGATAAGGGCCGCATTGAGCCCCTTGATCATGATTCAGTCAAAGTAAGCCCGCTATGGTCCCTGAGCCAATAGGTTCGGCCCTAGGAATCACCGGCAATCTGAGGTGCTGGCCGAGGCAATACACGAACATTCGTCACGGATGCGGTCAAACCGGAACGTGCCCGATCAGCGGGATTCGTTCACATGGTGCTCAGTCGTGTTCGCGCACTGGGGGGACCACGTTGTTCCAGTACGCCTGGGGGCCCTTCTCCCCGTGGACGATGGCCACCGGGCACTTTGCCCTGTGCATGACGCCTTGGCTCACCGAGCCGAGCAGGAGTCCGCCGAAGCCACCGCGGCCGCGGGTGCCGACGACCACCAGAGAGGCACTCTCGCTCTGCCGGATCAGGGCTTCGACCGGGAGCCCTCGGACGCTGTGCCGGCGAACCGCGACCTCGGGATACTTCTCCTGCCAGCCGGTCAGCGACTCGGCAACCAGAGCCTGCTCTTCCTTGGCGAACCGCTGCCAGTTGACGGCCCAGATGGCGGCAGCAGCGGCATCCTCGATGTTGTCCAGCCACCACGCGTGGACGACGGTCAGGCCCACCCCGCGTGACGAAGCCTGCTCGTACGCGTAGGCAATGGCGCTGCCCGATACCTCTGAACCGTCGACGCCGACGACCACGGGGGCTATGGCGTCCATCTGGGTCGGTGTGTCGTGCACGATGACAACTGGGCAGCGGGCGTGTGCCGCAACTTGCACCGATACTGACCCGATGAAGACACCACGCGCCGCGCTCATCCCACGGGCGCCCAACACCACGGTGTCTGCGCCCTCTGATGCCTCGAGGAGCGCAGGCGCCGGCCGGCATGCGGGTTCGCCCCAGGTGACGGCCAGGTCTGGTGCTGCCCGGCGGGCGTGGAAGACCGCATCCTTTCGGACCTGGTCTGCGAGCGGGCGCAAGCCGTTGATCGCGTATCCGAGCCCGAAGTTCGTCATCGGGTAGCCGTAGGAGAACGCGTGAATGATGTGCAGTGGTCTACCTCTTCGCGCGGCCTCATCAACTGCCCAGGTCAAAGCCAGGTCGCTGGTCGGTGAGCCATCGACGCCGACGACGATGGCCCCGCACGGAACGGGCTTCGTGCTCATGGCGTTCTCCTCGGCATCTTGGTTCAGTTGCGGTGAACATTGGCGGTTGCTCGGGTCGATGAACAGGGAACTTGGTCCTGCGCAGTTGCTGGTGGAAGCAACCTGTGACGGGACCTTTGGCTCTGGCCCCTCGAGTGGTATCGGCGCGACGATCGGCTCATGCAGACATCCACCGTCGACAGCCATGGCGGCAGCCAGTCGCCGCGGCACCCGCGTGATGTGGTCGCAGGCCTGGTCAACGACGGAATGGCAACCCTTGTTGCCACGGCCGCCGTACGCGAAGCCGTGCACAGGGGGGCACGGGTTCGCTTTGTTCAGGTCTTACCGCCCGGGCTCACTGCTGAGGACCGCTCCGAGATGGATGGGGCGATGTTCGGCGTCGCTCTGCGTGCCCTGCATCGGGAGCGGCGAGTGCCATGCACCTTCGAGACCGTTGAGGGTGATGCGGCTCCGATGCTTGTGGACCGCAGCAATGGTGCGGCCGTCCTGGTGGTGGGGCGAGATGCGCCCGCTGCCGTTGTGCGCGTGGGTCAGTACTGTCAGGAACACGCGCTGTGCGACGTCCTTACCGTGTCGGGCCCGGACTATGAGCTTCAGCCAGCGGGCGAGGCGACGGTGTCGACCGCTCGTAGGTGAGCTGAGTCCCCGACCGGGCAGAGCCCTAGAATCAACGGCGTGGAGTCCCAGCGCGACATCGAAGGCGCAGCTTCCCAGCCGGCGACTGTCGCACTGAGCCCCGACCAGCTGCTCGACGAGCTGCGAAGTCGCGCGCAGGCATCGGGCCGGGCACAAGAGCGTCTCAGTGCACTGCTAGACGCGGTGATGGCTGTTACGGCCGATCTTGAGCTGTCCGAGGTCCTCGCCCGCATCGTTCGCGCAGGCTGTGAGCTCGTCGACGCGAAGTATGGCGCGCTGGGTGTTCTGGGCCCTGATCGCGAGCACCTTGTGGAGTTTGTGTCGCAAGGGATCGGCCAGGAGGAGCGTGAGGCGATCGGGGACCTGCCAACCGGCCGTGGGGTACTCGGGCTGCTGACCCATGAGCCCCGTCCCCTGCGACTGAGTGACATCGAGACTCACCCCGACTCCTTCGGTTTCCCGCCAAACCATCCACCCATGCACAGTTTTCTTGGCACTCCGGTCCGGATCCGGGACGAGGTCTTCGGCAACCTCTACATGACCGAGAAACACGGTGCCGCGGATTTCACCATGGATGACGAAGCGATCCTGGTCGCTCTCGCGGCAGCTGCCGGGATCGCCATCGAGAACGCACGGCAGTACGAGTGGAGCCGGCGACAGCGTCGCTGGCTTGAGACAACAGGGGATGTCACCCAGCTTCTCTTCGAGGGCAGGGGGGAGGGGTCAGCGATGGATGTACTGGCCAAACGCCTCCTGGAGCTGTCGCAGGCACAGCTGGCGATGGTTGCCCTGTACGACGAGGACGACGACCTGCTGGTGAGGGCAGTTCGATGCGGTGAGTCCTCGGAAGCGCTCACGCGGGCCAAACGCGCACTCGGGAGCGACCTGCACAGGGGTCACTGGCGCGAGATCGTCACGGCCCGGGAGCCGGTTCTCCTGCTCACCAGACCCGGCGACCCGACGGAGGACGACCTCTCGTCCGAGGTACGTCATCTGGGCATTTCGGACCCCCATGGCCCGACCGCGCTGCTGCCGATTGTCGTTGGGGACGATGAGATCGGTGTGATCGCGGTTGCCTGGGCGATGGAGGCCGAGGCGTTGGTGGAGAACGCGATACCCCTACTGGCCGCGCTGTCCCAGCAGATGGGGCTGGCTCTCGTGGCGGGACGCAGTCAGCGGGATCGATCACGCCTTGCCATGCTCGAGGATCGCGAGCGGATCGCCCGCGACATGCATGACCTGGTGATCCAGCGACTCTTCGCCACCGGACTCTCGCTGCAGGCGGCGGGACGGCAGGCAGACACCCCCACCATCGCCGCGAGGCTCAACGAGGCGGTGGATGAGCTTGACGCGGCCATCAAGGACATCAGGCAGACCATCTTCGAGCTGCACCGGGAACGGCCCATCCGGGAGCTTCGAGAGGAGATCGCGGATCTGGTGCGTGGCTCGATGGAGTCGTTGGGCTTCGCACCAGAGCTGACGATCGACGGGCCTCTGAACGACCTCGCGCCCGATCTCGAAGGAGATCTGGTTGCCGTCATCCGAGAGGGCCTGGCCAACGTTGCCAGACACGCCCGCGCGTCCAGCGTCAGTGTCCGGGTCAGAAGTGCTGATGCCATTCGGATCGAGGTGTCCGACGACGGGGTCGGGATTGCGGCGAACGTGCTGGAGAGCGGGCTGGGCAACCTGCGTCAACGGGCAGAGTCCCATGGGGGGTCGTTGACCCTTCGACAGAGGTCGCCTCATGGGACTTCGCTTGTATGGCAGGTTTTGCCGGAGCGCGGCTGACGGCGCAGATTTCCGCCTCGGTAGCATAGGGGCGCCGCGAGTGTGCGGGGCCGGCCAGTCGCCGGCGATACTGAGATGTCATTGCGTTCTGAGGAGTTCCGACATGCTCGTTCGCGAGATCATGAGCAGCCCGGCATTCAAGGTGCACGAGCGTGCGTCGATTGAAGCCGCGTTACAGGTGATGGCGAGTGCGAAGGTGAGCAGCCTTCCGGTCGTGGACCCGGGCGGACTCCTGGTCGGCATCATCAGCGAGGCCGACCTGCTCAAGGAGCTCCTGGAGCCCGACCCCCGAGCCCACATGCGACTGGTGGCTCCGCCGTCCGCGCCCATGCTTTCGACGGTGAGTCAGGTGATGACGGCGCATCCCTACACCGTGCGCGAAGACGACGATGTCTCTGAGCTGGCCCAGATCTTCGCGAGAACGGGCTGGAAGTGCGCGCCAGTGGTTCGGGGCGAGGTGCTTTTGGGCGTGGTCAGCCGAAGTGACGTCATTGCGGCACTTGCCAGGCCCGACAACGAGATTCGTGCCGAGATATCCAAGGCGTTCGCCGAGATCGGCCTGGAGTCCTGGCACGCGGAGGTCAGTTACGGGGTCGTGCGCATCACGGGAACGGCCTCAGAGCGTGATCGAGCCGCCGCCACCTCGATCGCGCAGTCGGTCAAGGGCGTCCGCCGAGTCGTGTCGATGGAGCCGGAAGACTGAGCTGCTTCGATCACGGCACGTTTCGGGGACGACAAGGGACCACTGGCACTGTGGCCCGTAAGGCCGGTGGAAGAATGTCTGCGAACAGGTCTGCGTGCACAGAGCCGGAAATGATGACGGGGTGACCAGATGACGATTCGCATATTTCTCCTTGACGACCATGAGATCGTCCGACGAGGTCTGCGCGAGCTGCTGGAGACCGTTGAAGACTTCGAGGTGGTTGGGGAGTCCGGTTCGGCCGTCGAGGCGAGGCGCCGGATACCGGCATTACGCCCCAACGTGGCGATCTTCGATGCCAGGCTGCCTGACGGTTCCGGGATCGACGTCTGCCGGGAGGTCCGCTCCGTGGACCCCGAGATTGCGGGGTTGATTCTGACCTCTTATGACGATGAGCAGGCGCTCGCCACCGCCATCCTGGCCGGAGCGGCTGGTTACCTGCTCAAGGACATCAAGGGCAACGGGTTGATCGAGGCAATTCGCGCAGTGGCTGCCGGCCAGCGGTTGATCGACCCGGCGACGATCGACAGGGTGCGAAACGGGTGGCAGAACAGCGCGGACACCGACCCCCGGCTGCGGCTGTTGTCCCCGCAGGAGCGACGCGTTCTGGACTATGTTGCCCGCGGTTTCACGAACCGCCAGATCGGTGAGGCCATGTCCCTTGCGGAGAAGACGGTGAAGAACTACATCACCGCTGTGCTGGGCAAGCTCGGCATGGAGCGCCGGACCCAAGCTGCGGTGTTCGCGGTGACCCATCCAACCAGACCTGGGCGCTCTTCCAGAGGGTAGGCACGCCCAGCTGAAGTTTGCGTGACCCCGATTCAGGATGCCGAAGCGCCAATGATCAGAGCCACGTGAAATACTTGGCACCGATCCCATGTCGCCCTCGGGCAATTCGGGGACGACCATTGGAGCCATGACCTCTTGCGAACGATAAGTCTCGAACAGCTTCAGACTCGGCTGGCCCAGGTTGAGGGCGTTCCGAGAGTCGTGTCCGGTGGCAACTCGGCGACACCGTGGTTGGTCGTTGACGCGATCGATCGATCCATTGAGCACTACCGCCTGTTCATGCTCAACGCCCTCGTCGGGGTTCCCGACCGACCGGGTGTCATCGCCGAGACCTGTTTCGTCGGTCCAGGCATGCGTCATCACCCAGCCCTTTCCTATGTCCCCAGCAGGTTGTCGATGGCGCCGTTGCTGTTCGGGCGGACCCTGCCTCCAGACATCGTGGTGCTGCACTGCGCTCCGGCCCGCGACGGACAGCTGAGCCTGGGCGTCGAGGTGAACGTGCTCCCGGCCGCGCTTGAAGCCTGTCGCGCCCGCGGCGGTCTGGTGATCGCTGTTATCAACTCGCATATGCCGTACACGTTCGGGGACTCCCAGATTGGGGAAGACCTCGTCGACCTGGCAGTGGAGGTCGACCTGGAGCTGCCGGCCGGCCATGCCAGTCCGGTGGACGACTCCAGTCTGGTCATCGCCGAGAGCATTGCCGCGATGATCGATGACGGGGCGACCCTGCAGCTCGGGATCGGGGTCGTTCCCGACTGCACCCTTCAGGCTCTGGCACGGCAGCGGCGTGGGCTACGAATCTGGACGGAGATGTTCTCCGACGGGCTGTTGGGCCTCATCGAGGCGGACGCCCTCGACGAGGGGCATCCCATCACCGCGTCCTTCTGCTTCGGCTCGCGCGAGCTGTACGACTGGGTGGATGGCAACCCCCGCATCCACATGCTTCGGACGGAGAAGACCAACAGCCCGACGCTGATCGCGGCAAACCGTGCGATGACTAGCGTCAACTCAGCCCTTGAGGTCGACCTGTTCGGCCAGGCGAATGCCTCACGACTGAACGCGAGGATCCACTCCGGATACGGGGGACAGACCGACTTCATCGTCGGCGCGCTGCACTCACCCGGCGGCCAGGCGTTCATCGCCCTTCGCAGCTGGCATCCGCGCGCTGACGTCTCCACAGTGGTACCGCTGCTTGATGAGCCGGTGACGTCGTTCCAGCAGACTGCTGTGGTGACCGAGCAGGGCGTGGCCAGGCTGTGGGGCTACGACGAGAAGACGCAGGCGCGTCACCTGATCGAGCACGCCGCTCACCCCAAGGTCCGCGCGGAGCTGTGGGAGGAAGCGCAGAACCTCGGACTGACCTGATGGCGGCCCGGGCCGAGATGCTCCTCTCTCACGTCCACGGGAGCCAGACCCGGAAGGTGGTCCCCAGCTGGGAGGTCGTCTCAACGGTCAGCTTTCCGTGGTGCCGGGTGATGACTTCGCGGGCCAGCGCCAGGCCCAGGCCGTAGCTTCGCCTGCTCGCGTTGTGATGACCCGAGTGAAACCGGTCGAAGACCCGGTCGATCTCGGTTGGCGCGATTCCAGGACCCGTGTCGGCGATGTCAATCACCGCGACCTTGGCCTGGTGGCCCACCGAAATGGTCACCGTTCCTGACGGTGGCGTGTGCTCGATGGCGTTGTCAAGGATTGCCAGAACTGCTCGGCGCAGCCCCACCGCGTTGCCGCTGATCGTCACGTTGTCCTCTTGGGGCCGGTCCAGGATGAGACTGACCTGGTGGCTGTCGGCATAGTCACGGGCGCTTTCCAGCAGCTCCGCACACAGCGTCACCAGCTCGACCGGAGCCAGCTCGGAGCTGGTCCAGGGGTCGGCTGCGACAAGGAGCTCTTCCACCACGTCGGTCATTCTTGCGGCGTCAGAGACGACACCGTCCGCGTACGCCATCACCGATGGATCGGCGCCACCGGCGGCCAGTGACCTTCGCAGGATCTGCGCCCTCGTGCTCAACAGGGTCAGCGGAGTACGGAGCTCATGGCTGGCGTCCGCGACGAACGACCGTTGCAGCGTCAGCGCATCGGAGAGCGGGCGGACGGCCCGCCGTGCCAGGACGGTTCCAGCGAAGGCTGAGAGCGCCAGACCGACGGCCCCGACCGCGAGCAGGATGCCGGTGAGGTCGGCTCGCTGGCGGTGCTGTGGTCCGAGGTCGAGGATCGCCTGGATGGTTCGACCTCCCTGCCGGTCGGTCAGCACCAGGTAGTCGGACGGACCAACCTCAGTGGTCTGCGTCTCCGAGTGCCCGGAGCGGGTGACCTTTTCGAGCGCACCTTGGTCGGGGAAAGCCGACGGGATGCCGGGGGAGGCCTGCAGCCGGCCGGCAGTACTCAGAACGAGCCACGTCCCGGCAGGGGGGTCCTGAACGTCGTCGGCGCGGGTGACCGCCTGACGCAGCAGCGCCTCGGCGGATGAGTTCTGCTGCCGAAGAACCAGGGCTGTGCTGAGCGCCACCAGGACGATGACCGCCATCGCGACCAGGGACGTCGCCTGCAGCCCCAGTCGCCGAGCCGCGCCCCGGACCAGGTCGACGTCCCGATGATGACCAGACCGGGAGGTCCTCATGTGCGGCCGAGCTGATAGCCGAGGCCGCGGACCGTTCGGATCACATCCCGGCCCAGCTTGCGTCGGCAGTAGTGGACGTACGTGTCGGTGACCACCTCGGACTCTGCGTCGGTGAACACGAGGTCGAGCAGGTCGGCACGGGAGAAGACCTGGCGGGGTCGTCTGGCCAGAACCTCGAGCAGCTGGGACTCGCGCTCCGACAGAGACACCCCGGTCGCCGGATCGGCGCCGGGCTCCAGGACAAGGCGGCTTTCCAGATCCAGGACGCGACGCCCCAGGTGGAGCACACGTGAGGTCGAGGTGTGACGGCGTTGGAGCGCACGCAACCTGGCCAGAAGCTCACCGATGTCAAAGGGCTTGCTCAGGTAGTCCTCGGCTCCGGCATCCAGACCGTCGATCCGGTCCGAGATCGTGCCCCGAGCCGAAAGGATCAGTGCCGGCGCCGTGACGCCCTTACCTCGGAGCTTGGTCAACAGGTCCAGACCCTCGATGGCCGGCAGCCCGCGGTCGATGACCATGAGCGCGAACGTCTGTGTGAGTCCCAGGTGGAGGCCGCGCTGACCGTCGGGGGCGTGCTCGACCTCATATCCCTCCTCATCCAGAAGCCTCGCGAGCATCGACGCAAGCTCACGGTCGTCCTCAACGAGCAGGAGCCGCACCTTTGTGTCCACGTGTTGCAGTATGCCCCGTTACAGCGTCCGCCCATTGAAGAATCCTCACCTGAACCGGCATCCGATTCACAGGAGATTCACTGAGAACCTCACAGGAACCTCCAAGGATTCTCGGCGACTCTTGATGATGTGGGGACCACACGAAATGCGCCGCTGAGGCGGTCGATGCCTGCGGTAGCGGGGGCAGATCCGCAGAGGTCGGGCCGTCATGTGCTCAGCCGGCGGTGTGCGGTTCCGCGGTGGTGGCGTGATGTGTCGGGGGCGTTCGCGTGGGTCTCGATGCTGATGGTCGTGGCCTTGTGGGTGGCCGGTGGCGGGGTGCAGGGGCTGGTCGGTGTGGGTCCGGGGTTGACCAGTGTGGGTCGGCTCACTGGACTGGTGGCCTCGGACCTGTTGTTGATCCAGGTGTTGCTGATGGCGCGGATCCCGTGGGTGGAGCAGTCCTACGGTCAGGATGAGCTGGCCAGACGCCACCGCCTGGTGGGTTTCACCTCGTTCAACCTGATGGTCGTCCACGTGGTGGCGATCACGTTGGGGTATGCCGCCGCCTCACCCAAAGGGTTATGGGCCACGATCGTGGCTTTCGTGCTGGACTACCCGGGGATGCTGCTGGCGATCGGGGGGACCCTGGCCCTGGTGGCGGTCACGGTGACCTCGATCAAGGCCGCCCGGAGCCGGCTGCGGTATGAGTCCTGGCACCTGCTTCACCTGTACGCCTACCTGGGGGTGGGTTTGGCTTTGCCCCACCAGCTGTGGACCGGCAAGGAGTTCCTGACCTCGCCGGTGGCCACCGCGTTCTGGTGGACGTTGTGGGCGGGAGCGGCCGCCGCAGTGCTCGTCTTTCGCCTCGCCCAGCCGTTGTGGCGCACCGCCCGCCACCAGCTGGTCGTCCAGGATGTGCAGGCCGAAAGCAAGACGGTCACCACGGTGGTGATGTCCGGGCGGCGCCTGGACAAGCTCCCGGCCCGGGCCGGGCAGTTCGCCCAGTGGCGCTTCTTTGACGGTCCGGGGTTCACCCGGGCCCACCCCTACTCGCTGTCGGCGGCCCCCGACGGGCGCACGCTGCGGATCACCGCCGCCCATCTGGGTGAGGGGTCGGCTTCGCTGGCCCGTCTTCGACCGGGCACCAGGGTGGCCTTCGAGGGCCCCTACGGGCGGCTGCATGAGGGGGTCCGGACCCGTCGAAAGGTCCTGCTGATGGCCGCCGGGATCGGCATCACCCCGATGCGCGCACTGCTGGAGGAGCTGGACCAGCGGCCAGGGGACGTCACGTTGATCTACCGCACCCACTCCAAGGACGACCGGCTGCTGGTCGACGAGCTGACCGCCCTTGCCGCCAGCCGGGGCGCGCGGTTCTTCGTGGTGGCCGGCCCGCGCCCAAAGGGGAGGGCCAGCTGGCTGCCGCAGCACGCAGCCCGTCTCGGCGAGGTCCCTGCGTTGCTCCAGCTGGTTCCCGAGGTGGCCGAGGGCGACGTGTTCATCTGCGGCAGCCCGGGGTGGATGGACGCTGCCGAGGCGGCCGTCGCCGGCGCCGGGGTCCCACCCGACCACGTCCACCTCGAGCGCTTCACCTACTGACCTCTGACCACGGTCCCACTGAGTTGTCACTCCGAGGGAATCGAGACCCGAAAGGAGCGCCATGCGACGCATCGTCACCGCCTTCTTGTCCACGATCACCGCCCTGGTGCTGCTGTTCAGCTATCACACCTCCACTGACAGCGCCTCGGTTGCAGCCAGCCCGGCGGTACTGCGTGGCGCGTCCCCCGGCTCAACCTCACAGGCCCGCTCGTCGGGCGGAGGTGGGTCTTCGGCGCCCCGAAAGAACCCTCCAGCACCCTCTGCGGCCACCTACACCGGTGGCGTCGCGGACACCCAGTGGGGACCGGTTCAGGTCCAGATCACGGTGGAAGGCGGCAAGGTCACCGCGTCCAAGGCGGTTCAGTACCCTCAGGGCAACGGCCGCGACTGGCAGATCAACAGCTACGCGCTCCCGATCCTTGACCAGGAGGCCGTCCAGCAGCAGACCGCCGCCATCGACACAGTCTCCGGGGCGACGGTCACCAGTGACGGCTATCTGCAGTCGCTGCAGTCTGCGATTGACCAGGCTCACCTTTGAGCCGGCGGGCGTGGGTCAGACAGGTCATGGGTATGCCGATCAGCATCCACATCAGGGGCGACGACGTCGACTCACCGGTCGTGGCTGGAGCCGTCGAGGAGGCCTTTGACCTCTTGAGGGAGACGGACCGGCTGTTCAGTACCTACCGGGATGACAGTGAGGTCAGTCGCATTCGCCGGCGTGAGCTCGACCCCGCGCGAGCCGATCCGCTGGTCCGACAGGTCGTTACCATGTGTCGGCGTGCACGCGAGCTGACCCTGGGCGCCTTCACCGACCTCTTGCCAGGTGAGGACGATGGCGTGCTGGGCTTCGACCCCACTGGTCTGGTCAAGGGATGGGCCGCCGAGCGAGCCGCGAGGCGACTAGCCGATCTCCCTGCTGTGTCCTTCTGCCTCAACGCCGGTGGTGACGTCGTGGTTGGAGGCGCGAGCGATCAAGCCGACGGCGAGCCTGCCCAGGTCTGGCGGGTCGGCATCGAGGACCCTCGAGATCGGTCGCGAATCGCTGAGGTCGTGGGGATCCATCATGGCGGCGTGGCAACGTCCGGGACGGCTGCCCGCGGTGCGCATCTCTACGATCCGGCAACCGGGGAGCCGGTCCGCAGAACGGGGTCGGTCACCGTCGTCGGACCAAACCTGATGTGGGCCGATGTGTGGGCGACCGCTCTCTTCGTCGGACCGGCTTCGTTGTCGGAACATTTCTCTCAGGTGGCGCCCAGCTACCGGGCGATCACACTTTGATGACGTCCGCGAGGCGAGTACACTCGCGCGTACAACGAAGGGTCTATCTCTCGCCAGATAGGTCCTTCGTTGCTTTTGGCTCAGACTGCCTCCGACGGAACGGCCGCGATCTTCATCGAGCGGGGTTTGCGGATGGAGCGTCGGTCGACCCAGGTGGCAAGCCGGCTGAGACTGTAGTTCATCAGGATGAAGATGACCCCGACAACGGACAGGATCTGGATCGGGTTGTGGAGATTGAGTGCGATCAGGTTCCCCTCCCGAAGCAGCTCGGTGTACAGACCCAGCACGGCGGCCAACGAGGTGTCCTTCAGGATGACGACCAGCTGGCTGATCAGGGCGGGCAGCATGACCCGGACCGCCTGAGGCAGCAGCACCAGCCGCATGGTGGCGCCTGGTGAGAGACCGATTGCCAGGGCAGCCTCTCTTTGACCACTCGGAAGCGACACGACGCCCGCGCGGATGATCTCGGCGATGATGACGCAGTTGTAGGCGGTGAGGCCGATGACGAGGTACCACAGTCCCGGCTCGCCCGGCATCCCGCTCAGGTCGACTCCCAGCTCGGGCAGGACTCGGCTGGCGAAGTAGATCGTGATGACCACAGGGAGGCCGCGCAGGAGCTCGATCAGACCGACGATCGGCATCCGCGACCGGCGGCCAAGCATCATTCGGGCGACGCCGACCGCTCCGCCGATCAACAGGGAGAGGACTATTGCGAGGACCGCAGCCGTCAGGGTTGCACGGACCCCCTTGCCGAGCAGCTGCCAGACGAGCGGGAAGCTCTCGTTCGACGGGTTCAGGATCGGACCCCAGAGGGTGCCGGAGAACTGACCCTGGTCGGCGAGCCGCTTGGCAGCGACCCCTGCCAGAAGCAACAGCGCAACGGTTGCGATCCCACCCGTGAGGGCAGCCCGCCGTCGGGCGCGCGGGCCGGGCGCGTCATACAGGACGCTGGCCTGGCTCATCGGGCGATCGCCACCTTGCGTTCGAGCACGCCTAGGCCCAGGCCAGCCGGCAAGGTGATCATGAGATAGCCGATGGCCACACCGGTCAGGACGGGCAGTGCCGCGTAGCCTCTTGCGCTGGTGAGCGTCTCTCCGACGCTGAAGAGGTCGCGTCCCACGCCGAAGGCGCCGACGACGGCAGAGTTCTTGATCATTGCGATGATCACGCTGCCGACCGGAGGGATGGATGTCCGGAAGGCCTGGGGCAGCACGATCTGGGTCAGCGACTGGGTGAAGGTAAGGCCTACGGCACGAGCGGCCTCGGCTTGTCCGGCCGAGACAGAGTTGATGCCCGCACGTAATCCCTCGCAGACGAAGGCCGAGGTGTAGATGATCAGTGCAGCGAGCCCGAACGCGTAGTAGTCGGCGTTGATCCCGATCTCGGGCAACCCGAACGCGAACATGAACAGCACGACCGTCAACGGGCAGTTGCGGATAACGGTGACCCACGCCGTGCCGAATGTTCGGAGCGGCGCAACGGGGGCCACGCGGCACGTGGCGATGATCGTCCCAAGTACCAGCGAGCCGAGGGCTCCCCACAGGCACAGGATCAGTGAGCGCAGGAACGCGCTCCAGAACAGGTCGAGGTTCTGGGTGATGGCGTCCAACTCGATCCTCCTCCATTGCTTCCATGCGATTGATCCCAACGGCCCTGGGCCTGGGAGCTCTCATCGAGCTCGGTGAGAGCTCCCAGCGCACCTGTCGGCAGGCTCAGGTGCAGGGCGCGGCCTCGGGCAGAACGGCCGGCGCGGCACCTTCGACCTTGCCGGCGGTGTCAGCCCACGCCTTGGTGTAGGCGGCCGCGTTGTCCTTGAGCGTCTTGTTGATGAAGTCGCAGAACTTGACATCGCCCTTCTTGATCCCGATGCCGTATGGCTCCTTGGTGAACTGTTCGCCCACCAGTTTGAAGGCCTTGTCGGACTTGGAGACGAAGCCCAGCAGGATGACGTTGTCCGTGGTCACGACCTGGACCTGGTTTGTGCGCAGGGCGTTGGCGCACTTGTCGTAGACGTCGAACAGCACCAGCTGCGAGGGGCTGGCGAGGTAAGGCTTGATCTGCTCGGCGGGAGTGGAGCCGGTGACCGAGCAGACCTTCTGGTCGGGATTGGCCTTCAGGTCGGCAGGGCCGGTGATCTTGGCATTGTCGGACTTGACCATCAGCTGCTGGCCGGCGACGTAGTACGGACCCGCGAAGGTGATCCGCTCCTTGCGCTTGTCGTTGATCGTGTACGTGGCGGCGACCATGTCCACCGTGCCCTTCTCGATCAGCTCCTCCCGCAGCTTCGAGGGGCTCTCGGTCCATGTGATCTTGTCGGGTGCCACGCCCATCGCCCCGGCGATGATCTTTGCCACCTCGACGTCGAACCCGGCCAGCTCACCGTCCAGGCCCTTCAGTCCGAAGCCCGGCTGGTCGAACTTCGTGCCGACCTTCATCGCCCCAGCGGCAGCGATGGTGGCCATGGTCGTGCCCGCCTCGAAGGTCGGCTTGTCAGCCACCTTCGCAGCGTCGGGGGTGCTGGAGCCACATGCGCTCAGGATGAGTGCGGCGGCGGCGAGGCTTGCCGCAAAGGCCGTTCGATGTTGTCCCATGTGTTCCTCCTGGTTGGCGCGGGTGCGCGGTTGCGCGGGTGCGCTGGGTCCGTTGGTGCGCGGGTGCGCGGATACGGTTGGGGAAAGCGTGGTATCAGTGGGTGAGGATCTTGCTGAGGAAGTCCTTGGCCCGCCCGGACTTCGGGTTGGTGAAGAACTCCTGGGGTGTGTTCTCCTCGACGATCTGGCCCTCGGACATGAACACGACACGGTTGGCGGCCCGGCGGGCAAAGCCCATCTCGTGGGTCACGACGATCATCGTCATGCCCTCCTTGGCCAGGCCAGTCATGACGTCGAGAACCTCATTGATCATCTCGGGGTCCAGCGCCGAGGTCGGTTCATCGAAGAGCATAACTTTGGGATCCATGGCCAACGCCCGGGCGATCGCCACGCGTTGCTGCTGACCACCAGAGAGCTGCGCAGGGTACTTGTCGGCCTGTTCGGTGATCCCAACTCTCTCCAGCAGTTCGTCGGCCCGTCGGTTGGCCAGGTCCTTGTCGATCCCCCGGACCTTGATGGGACCGAGGGTGACGTTCTCGCGGATGGTCTTGTGCGCGAACAGGTTGAAGGACTGGAAGACCATTCCGACGTCGGCGCGGAGCTTGGCCAGCTCCTTGCCCTCGTCGGGCAGCGAGACCCCGTCGATCTGGATCGACCCTGACTCGAAGGTCTCGAGCCGGTTGATCGCGCGGCACAGGGTGGACTTGCCGGAACCAGAAGGGCCAATGACAACCACAACCTCGCCCTCCCCGATGGTCAGGTCGATGTCCTTGAGGACATGCAGGTCGCCGAAGTGCTTGTTGACCTTCGCCAGCACCACCAAGGGCCGATGCGTCGCTGGTTCGGTGCTCGTTCCCGCTGTCGGGTTGGCGTCCGTGGGTGCGTCCGTCATCCGGACACAGTAGTCGCTGCTGGCCGCACAGCTGCCCGTAGACGGTCCCATTTCGGACTCGTTATGGCGGGTTGCATCGCCATCTCGGGCTACTAGGCT
>JBDTYK010000023.1:0-18814 GCA_040005715.1 Actinomycetota bacterium
GTTCGGTCCTGGTGCCGATCAAGGCCCTGGCCATGAACGTCTTGTCGCTGGGAGCCACTTTTGGCGCACTCGTCTGGATCTTCCAGGACGGTCACCTCTCCGGACTGCTCGGCTTCCAGCCCTTCGGCGCGATCGAAGTCTGGGTCCCCGTAGTCGTCTTCGTCTTCGCCTTCGGACTCTCCATGGACTACGAGGTCTTCTTGTTGTCCCGCATCAAGGAGGCCTATGACGAATGCGGCGACAGCAACCGGGCAGTCGCCATTGGGATGCAACGCTCCGGCCGGATCATCACCTCCGCAGCAGGCCTGGTCATGATCGTGTTCCTCGGCTTCGCCCTCGGCGACAACCTCGGCATCAAGCAGATGGGCCTCGCGCTAGCCATCGCCGTCCTTGTTGACGCCACCCTGGTCCGCTGCGTCCTCGTGCCCGCGACCATGACCCTGCTGGGGAAGGCCAACTGGTGGGCACCAGCCCCCCTGCGACGGCTCCACGATCGCATCGGTCTCAAGGAGGCAAGCGCACCAGTCATCACCGACACCGGAACGTCCGCTCGCGAAATCGCCATGGGATGACAAGTCGGCACACGTGAGCCTGTCCGGACCAGCTGATCAGCTGCAAGAGTGGCAGCCCGCCTGCCACTCTTGCGGCTGTCTGCGTATGTCCCGTCGCCGTTGTCGTCGTCTTCCGGCTCCCCTTGGCAGTTGGGGTACCCCTGCAGCGATGGCGCCTGGCTGTCCTCAGACCAGCGGTTCCTTGCTACGAGGGTCAACGTCAGGCACGACCAGCACCGGGCACGGAGCGCCCAGCACGACTGAAAGTGCCGTGCTGCCCAGCGCTCGCTTCGCGACCCAGGAGCGCTGGTGGAGCCCGAGCACGATCATCGACGCGTCGACCTCGCGAGCGATGCGGAGAATGATGTCGGCGGGCGCAGCGTCGTCCGTGATCTGGCGCAAGGAGTTAATGACGCCGCTTGCAGTCAGATGGTTGGTGATGAGGTCGAGGTCGCGCTGATCGGCGGCAGTGGGGACGCGGTATCCCGCCGATCCGACGATGTTCACGATCACGACCGCCACGTCGCGACACAGTGCCTGGCGCTCGGCCTCGGTCACTGCAGAGAACCCTGTTTCTGTCGGCACGTAACCGACCACCACCGTCATCGCTTCCTCCTCGCTCGAGTCGATCCCGCTTCCATAAGTCTGCGGCGCGACGGAATGCGGCCGCCGCACGTCGCCAGCCGGTTGGGTCAGCTGCTAGAGGACCTTGTCGTCCACCAGATTGACGAACCCGGATCGATTGGCAGCGTTCGTGGCCGGCGGTCCGCCCCACCCGGGCGGCACCTTGTAGCAAAGTGAGCCGTTACCGTTGTGGTCCAGCGAATTGAGCAAGGCGAGCAAGCTGTCCTGGGTGAAGTACCCCTCTGTCACCAACGGCTGGCTGAAGGCGTCGATCTGCACGATTGTGGCGAGCTGATAAGGCGACGAACAACCAAGCATCGCTTTGCCGTCGGCGTAGGCAGATGGCATGAAGCACGAGCCAATCGTCAGTGCGGCTGCCATCGGGGCCAACAAGAATGTACGCGTTTTCATGACGCCTCCTTGAATGCATTCCTGTGCCGACGAAGAACGGCACGATCTGTTCCCAGGCCTGGGAAGAGCTGGTCAAACGAAGTGGCTCTCAAGGTGGAATTCGCTCCGCATGAGGGGTGCCACATGAGGCACTCAGTCTTGCGACGTGATCGAAGAACCGTCAATAGGTCAAATGCGGGCAGGTACCAGCGGTCCCGAAGATCACAACAGGTTCCGTCCAAGACCGGAAGTGAGCGGTGAGAGTGCCCGCGGGCCACCCGAGCGCTTCCGATCGGTTGGCGGCCGGTTCGGGGTGAAACCCAAGCGACCCGAGTTCGACAACCTGCCGGAGCTGTTGAGGTGTTGGCCGCCGGTGGCTCAGCCGGCGAGCATGCCGATCGAGATCAACGGCATTCCGTGCAATGCCGCGAACCCTTCCAGCTCGGCGCCACGAAGCATCCTGCCGTCGGCTCCGGCGATCTCACAGATAACACCCACTTCCGGGACCCCGGCGAGTGCCGCCAGGTGGACCGCGGCCTCGGTGTGGCCCCGGCGCGATCGAACCCCACCAGGGGCCGCACGCAAGGGGAACAGGTGCCCGGGGCTGACGAAGTCGCGAGGCGTGCTCCCCGGATCCGCAAGAAGTCGGGCCGTCAGCGACCGGTCCGCCGCAGAGATGCCGGTCGTGACGCCTTCTCGCGCATCGACTGAGACGGTGAACGCGGTACGGAAGGGATCCTCGTTGTCGGGCGCCATCAGCCGAAGACCGAGCGCGTCCACGAGCTGACTGGCCATGGCCGCGCAGATCAGTCCCCGACACTCGCGCATGAGGAACGCAACCTGTGCCTCAGTGAGCGTCACGGCAGCGAAGATCACGTCACCCTCGTTCTCGCGGCTCTCATCGTCGACGACCACGACGCCGTCCCCGGCGCGAATCGCGGCGACCGCTTCCGCGACGGTGCTGCCGCTCACGCCGGCACTTCCGTGCTGGAGGCGGTGACGCCGCCGCCGTCCGACGCCGCATCATCCAGCAGCCGGCGGGCTTCGTCCACGTCCGTGATCAGCACGTTGATCCAACCACCTCGGAGCGCTGCCCGGATAGCGAAGTGCTTGCGTGCCCCGCCGGCGACGCCGACCCTGCGATGTATGCGACGGATCTGGTCCGCACCGATGCCGATGACCCTGTCGTCGACGGCGGACTGCAGCGGCGTCCCGTCCTGATCGAAGAATCGCAGACAGATGTCGCCGACGGCACCGGCGTCACGGAGCAGTTCATGGTCTTGCTCCGCGAGGGCGTTGCCGCTGGCGCGAAGCAGCGGGGACGGATCGAGCGAGCCGATCCCGACCAGGACCATGGTGAGGTCGCGCCAGATGGCCATGACCGCTGACACGGTGGGGTCAGCGACGAGCGAGTCGCGCGCTGTCGCCGTGCCGAGCATGCCCGGAGCAGGCATGAAGACGGGGCTGGCGCCCGTCCCCGAGGCGAACAGACCGATGAGCCGGGTTGCCTCCATCTGGACCCGTGGGTCACCCACCCCGCCGACGACCTGGACGACCGTGTCGACGACGGCCGTGCGCCCCGGTCGCATCGACTGCACGGCAGCGAGGAGGGTCGCAGACCAGGACGAGATGCCCACGACGTCCCCGCCGGTCAACGTGGTCTCGAGGTACTGGCCCGTGGCAGCGCCCAGCGCCGAAATCACGAAGTCATCCGACCCACCGGTGTCGACGACAACGGCCTCGACAAGCCCGTACCCTTGTTCCAGCGCCTCTTCAAGGTCCGTGTGGACCCCTGGCGGCAGGAAGATCGTCGTTCGGACGATGCCGACCTCGGCGGCTCTCTTGAGCAACCGAGAGACACGTGGCTGTGAGACGTGCAGCTCCGCGGCAATCTCCGACTGACGCATGCCGAGCTCGTGGTACATCCGGGCGATCTTGGCCATCAGCCGGGACAGATCGTCAGGACTCCCACCACGTCGAGGGTCCCGCGCCGGAGCGGGATCACGCTCCACGATAGGACCTCCCTGGCGTTGGTCTGGCCCGAAAACTGCGCTCAGCGCTGCATTGGACAGCAGGGCGGAACGCGGCTAATGATATCGCCCAAGTCCGGGCGACGACGCTTGCTCCGGCCCGCCGGGCCCTCATCGCCCTAACAGGTCGTGGGCCGCGGCAGAGATCCCCTCTGCGCTGATCCCGAAGTGATCCATCAGCCAGCCGACAGACCCCGTGGGGGCGAACACGTCGGGAACCCCGACGAACCGCATCGGCACGGGTTGGTGGCGGACGACGAGCTCCGCGACGGCGCCGCCCAGTCCCGAGGTCAGGGCCTCCTCGACCGTGATGATCCCGCCGGTCTCCCGCGCCGCGGCCAGGATGGCCGCGTCGTCGAGCGGCTTGATGGTGGGCATCGACAGCACGCGCACCTCGATGCCCTGGCCGGCCAAGGCATCGGCGGCGTCGAGCGCCCGCGAGACGACGGTTCCGGTGGCGATGATGGTCACGTCCGCGCCGTCACGCACTGTGACCGCGCGTCCGGGTACGAACTTGTATCCCGGCGGGTTCACGTCCGGGACGCCCATCCGGGAGACACGCACGAAGACCGGCCCGTCGTGACCGGCTGCCCACTGGATCGCCTGCGCGGTCTCGATGGGGTCGCTTGGGACGACCAAGGTCAGGCCGGGGATCACTCGGAGCCAGGCAAGGTCCTCGATGGAGTGGTGGGTCGGACCGAGTTCTCCATAGGCCATGCCGGGACTCATGCCGCACAGGACCATGTGGCGCTGTGAGTATGCAGCGTCGACCTTGATCTGTTCCATCGCCCGGGCGGTGAGGAAGCACGCCGCGGCGGAGACGAAAGGGATCTTGCCCCCGTTCGCAAGCCCGGCTGCCACGCCGACCATGTCCTGCTCGGCGATCCCGACGTTGACCAGCCGATCGGGGAACCGCTCGCCGAACGGTCCGAGCTTGCTCGAGCCGACGGAGTCGTTGACGACTGCGACGATCCGTGAATCGGCCTCGGCGAGCTCGATCAGCGTCTCGACGTAGGCGTCGCGACAGTCGTGCAGCACCCGCGCAGGGGCTTGTGTCCCGGTCATGATGAGGGCTCCAGTTCGGTCAGGGCGAGGGCCACCTGCTCTGGGGAGGGGACCTTGTGGTGCCAGGCGACTTTGTCGCTCATGAAGCTGATCGGATGTCCCTTGTGCGTGTGGGCGATCACCGCGGTCGGCTTGCCCGAGGCGGCCGGTACAGCCGCGAAGACGTCGGCGAGAGCCCCGTGGTCGTGTCCGTCGACCTCCACGACTTCGAGGCCGAAGGCACGCAGCTTGTCCGCCAGGGGCTCGAGGTCGTTCGTGGCGACCACGCTTGCGCCCTGCTGAAGCCGGTTGCGGTCGACGACGACGCACAGGCGTGACAGCCCGTGGTTTCCCGCGGTCATGAGGGCCTCCCAGTTGGAGCCCTCCTGCAGCTCGCCATCGCCCACGACCACGAACGTCCGGCGGTCCGAGGCGTCGATCCGTCCAGCCAACGCGGTGCCTACCGCCACGGGCAGGCCGTGTCCCAGCGCTCCGGTGCTGGCCTCGACGGCGGCGATCTTGGTTCGAGCGGGGTGCCCGTTGAGCTGCGACAGGGGCTGCATGAAAGTGCTGAGCTGCCCGGGCGGCAGAAATCCGGCCATCGCCAGGGTCGAGTAAAGCGCCGCGGCGGCATGCCCCTTGGAGAGGATGAACCGGTCCCGGTCCGGGTCGTCGAACCGGTCCGGAGCCACGTTCATCGCGTGCAGGTACAAGGTCACCAGGATGTCGATGACCGAGAAGTCACCGCCGATGTGCCCCAGGCCCGCCGCCCGCACCATCTGGATGTCGCGACGTCGCACGAGCCGTGCGGCCTCGGCCAGGTGTGCGACCATCTGGGCGCGGTCGGCATCGGCCGGCACGCGACCGAGCACGGTCAACACGTCGGAGGGCAGGGCTCGCGCGTCGACCTCGGGGACGAGGTCCTCATCGTTGACGTCAGGGACGAAGTCTTTCTCGGTCACGGCTCGCTCCGCAGGCAGGCGAACAGGACGTCCTGGACCAGGCGCTGCGCTCCCATTGCGTCCTGCCTTGTCTGGGCCTCGCGTAACGCGTCCATGTCCAGCTCGTCCAATGCGCGATGGAGGCCCTTGAGGAAGCGGATGGACAGCTTGGCTGCCTCGACGGTGTCCTCCCTGAACGGGAACTGGTCGAGCTGCCAGATGCCTTCCCAGCCGTTGATCTTCAGCGTGTAGAAGAACTCGAAGAGCTCCACCGGATGCACGGTGCCGACCACCATGTCATCGTCCCAGCCACGCAAGTTGTCGTTGACATCCATGCCCCAGAGCAGGTCGTGGTCAATGAGCAGCTGCGCGGCCGCGGCAGGGGACTCGCCGCCGTACAGCGAGTGGCCGAAGTCCAGAAGCACACCGACGTTGTCCACACCCATGGCCTTGATGCCGAGCACCGTCTTGGCCGCGGAGTCCCAGAACATCTTGTTGCGCGGCTCGCGCGGCTTGTACTCGATGACGATCTTGATGTCGGGGTTGGCCAGCGCCAAGTCCCGCATCCCGGAGACCGCCAGCTCCCACTGCTCGTGGTGGTTCACCTGGAATGGGTAGTCCCAGCCGTCCTGGCCAGGCCACACCTTGAGGTACCGGGCCCCGAGGTCACGCACGACGTCAGCCGCCTCGTTCAGGACCTCGAGCGCCCCGGCCCGGACAGCCGCGTCGGGGTTCGTGAATGCGCCTTTGCTGAACCGGTGCATGTATATCTCTGGCGTGACGCCGATCGCCTCGAGGTCATGCTCCTTCAGGGCAGCCTTGACCTGGTCGATCGTGACGCCCTCGGTGAACGGGTATGGCACGTCGACGACTGAGAGGTCACCGACCGCGCCCGCGCGAGCAATCTGTTCCAGCGTCGAAACTGGCGGCGCATACCCATCGGTGGCATAGCGATCCACGTAGCTGGCGAAGTGCCATAGGCCGGCACCGAACTTGGGGTATTCAGACATGGTTCTCGATCTCCGATCAGTCATCGTTGGTAGTCAGGGCGATGGTCACTCGCTCGGGTGATGCTCACGGCCGGCCGACCTCTCGTCCGCGAGAACGGGCCACGGCCGCAGCCCACGCCGCCCGCCGTGCCGCGCGGTCGGTCGGGGTCATGGTCGGGACCCTCAGTGAGGGGGACGTCGCTTCGTCAATGGGAGGTGGACGGGGCGCCACGCCCAGCGAAGATGAGGCGAGCAGAGCCACGCCCAGGGCGGAGGCATCGGTCGAGTCCGAGACGTGCACTGCCCGGCCGAGGAGGTCGGCCTGAATCTGCATGAGCAGACCTGACGCCGTTGCGCCGCCATCGGTGTGAAGCACGTCGATCCGGGCACCGTGGTCGGACTCGATCGCCTCGACGACGTCGGCGACCTGGTGGGCGACCGCTTCGAGGGCTGCTCGCGCCAGGTGCGCACGCTGGGTGCCGCCGGTCATCCCGACGAGCAAGCCTTGTGCGGATCGGTCCCAGTAAGGGGCCCCGAGCCCGGTGAATGCTGGCACGAACGTGACACCACCGGCCTCCTCGACTGTGCCTGCCAGGTCGCTGAGGTACGCGCCACCCGGCTCATGGTGCCCCGCACCCAGCATGCGAGCCATCCAGTCCAGTGCCGACCCGCTCGCGACGATGTTGCCTTCCCGTGCGTAGGTAGGCCGGTCGGTGAGCCAGGCGATCGTGGTCGCGATCCCCTGTGGCGCCGCATCCGGGCCCGAACATGGGGTCATCACCGAGGTGCCAGTTCCATAGGTCGCTTTCCCCGCCCCCGGCAGGGTGCAGCCGTGGTGGAACAGCGCAGCGTGCGAGTCGGCAAGGACGGCGAGGATCGGCAGCCCGGCGGGTATGCCGTCGCTGCCTCGCGTCAGTCCGAAGCCGGCGTTGGACGCACGCACCTCGGGAAGCGTGCTTAGAGGGATCCCGAACAGGTCGAGGAGATCCTGATGCCAGTCCAGATCGCGCAAATCCATCAGCAACGTCCGAGAGGCGTTCCCGGCCTCCGTAGCGAACTCACCGGTGAGGTTCCAGATCAGCCAGGCATCGATCGTGCCCAGGCAGACGTCGGTGACGTCGACGCCTGCGGCGACCACCGAGTCGAGCAGCCAGCGCATCTTGGTCGCGGAGAACATGGGGTCCAGGGTGAGGCCGGTCCGGGATCGGACCATGTCGGCCGATGGCCCCAGTTCCGCGCACTGCTGAGCCGTGCGTGCGTCCTGCCACCCGAGAACCGGGCCTAGCGGCGCACCCGTCGTGCGGCTCCATGCCGCGACAGACTCGCGCTGATTCGATACGGCGACCGCGACAGGGACAAGATCGGGGGCGCATGCGAGACAATCACGAACCGCCTCGGCTGTCGCACCCCAGAGCTGTGCTGCATCCTGTTCGACCCACCCCGGGAACGGGAAGTCGATCGTGACACGACGCGTGGCGCGAGCACCGATCGACCCGGATCCCACATCGATGAGGAGCGCCTTGGTGTTGGTGGTGCCTTGGTCGATCGCGAGCACCCAGACGGGTGCTCGGACGACGTCAGAGCCACCCTTCTGCGTGACCGCGGTCGTGTTCGACACGAGCCTCTCTCCAGTGATTTGGGGTCCCGGCGGACGCAGACCCACTCCTGGGGGCGTCTTGTCGTGGACCGATTGGTTGTTGTCTGACTCGACTGCTGTTGGGATCGACCAAGGTCGGCGGGGACGAGCCGAGGCCCGTCCCCGCCCGAGCTCACGGCGTCAGGGCGAAGTCCTGCAGTTTCGCGGCATTGTCCTTGTTGATCAGCACGCAGTCGACAGACTGCTTCTCCTGCTGGCCAGTCGATCCGCTCTTGATGTACTTGTCGGCCTGGTCCACGGCCATCTGCGCGATCTGCGCGGCGGGCTGGAGGACCGTGGCCTTGATGCCGGCCGCCAGGATCGAGGCTGCCACGTCCGGACTGCCGTCGAACCCAGTGACGATCACGTTCGTCTTCTTGGCCGCCTTGAGCGCCGCCCACGCGCCAAGAGCCATGGTGTCGTTACCGGCGATGATGCCCTTGACGTTCGGGTGGGCCTGGAGCATCGTCGCGGTCTTCTGCAGAGCCTCGGTCTGGTCCCAGTTCGCGCTCTGCTGCGCGACCATCTTCATCTTGGGGAGCTGGTCCAGCACCGAGTGGTAGCCCTTGGACCGAACGCCGGCGTTGGTGTCGGTGGCCTTGCCGGTGAGCTCGAAGTACTCCCCGGACTGACCCATGTCCTTTGCGAACTCCTGACCGCCAAGCGTGGCGCCCTGGGAGTTGTTGGAGACGATCTGCGTGACAGCGACGCCGGTCGAGTTGATTTCGCGGTCGATCAGGAAGCTCGGGATCTTCGCGTCCTTGGCCTTCTGCAGGGCGGTCACCGTGACGTCGGCACCGGCGTTGTCCAGGATGATGGCGGCGGCCTTGCGCGAGATGGCCGTGTCGATGGCCTGGCTCTGCTTGGTCGGGTCGTCGTCGTGGCTGAGCACGAGGGTCGTATAGCCAAGCTTCTTGGCCTCGGCGTCAGCGGCGACCTGCTCTGCCTTGAAGAAGACATTGTCGGGCGACGGGGTGATGATGACAATCAGCTTGGAGCCGGCGCCCGCCGCGGACGTCGACCCTCCTGACGGCGAAGCTGCGGGTGACGAGCTGCCACACGCGGTGAGGCTCAACGACGCCAACGCCAGCGCGGAGAGGCCGACGATCGAACGACGCAGGATGGGAGAGAACACAGTAGGACTTCCTTTCAACGGGAGTAAGGAGCGAGCAAGTGAACTAGTGGGTGACGATCAGGCTTCGCTGCGTCGCACGCCGAGAGTCGTCCAGGCGGCTGCAGGGTCCCGCTTTTAGGTGGCCATGCGTGCTTTGACACGCTCCTGGGTCTGCTCGAGGATCACTGCAAGGATGATCACCGCGCCCTTGACGACGAGCTGCCAGAACGCCGACACGCCGACCAGGACCAGGCCGTCGCTGAGATAGCCGATGACGAAGGCGCCGACGACTGTGCCGATGATGGTGCCCTTCCCGCCGAAGAGGGAGGTCCCCCCGAGGACGGCGGCTGCGATGGCGTTGAGCTCATACGTCGTCGCTGTGTTGGGGTAGGCGGCACCGAGCTCGCTGGTGAGCATCAGGCCGGCCAGGCCCGCGCAGGCCCCGGAGATGATGTAGACCGCCATCTTGATCCGTGCGGTGCGAATGCCGGACAGCTCGGCGGCTCGCTCGTTGCCACCGACGGCGTACACGCGCCGTCCGAACGGCGTCCTTGTCGTGACGAGGATGGCGAGCGCCGCGACCGCGATCATGACCCAGATGGAGACGGGGACGCCGAACCAGCTCTGTATGCCGAGAATGTCGAAGCCGGTGTTGTGCCTGGCCGCGGTGCCCGCCAGGTTCGGGAACGTGCCTCCGCCGCTGAGAAGATCGGCGAATCCTCGAGCAATATACAGAACTCCGAGGGTTGCGATGAACGGCGCAACGTTCAGTTTTGTGACGAGCAGGCCGTTGACGGCGCCAACGGCGCCGCCGACGAGGACGCCGATCGCCACGACCATGAACGTCGAGAACCACACCGTGTGGCCGCCGGGAAGCTGGAGACCCTCGTACAACAGGCCGCCGGAGACCATCCCGGCCAGTCCGGCGATCGAGCCGACGGAAAGATCGATGCCGGCCGTGAGGATGACGAACGTAACACCGATCGCGAGCACAGCCGTGACGGAGACGTGCTTGGTCATCAGAATCAGGTTGCTCTGAGTCAGGTAGTCACCGGAGATGAAGGCGAAGACGGCGATCAGCACCACCAGGACGATGAGCGTGCGTCCCTCCAAAAGAAGCATCGCGACGCGGGCTCCGGTGTTCGGCTTCTTGTCAGTTTTGGTGGGGACCGGTGCCTTTGCATCGATCTGGGTGTTGGCGTTCATTGGCTCACCTTCATGACCTCAGGGGAGGCTGAGGCACTGACGAGCAGCTCCTCGGTGACCTCGTCGCGGGGTAGATCGGCCGTGATGCGGCCTCGGGCCATGACGATTACGCGGTCGGCCATGCCCATCACCTCGGCCAGCTCGGAACTGACGAACAACACGCCGAGGCCCGCATCTGCCAGGCCGCTCATGATGCGGAAGATCTCAGTCTTGGCTCCGACATCGATCCCGCGGGTGGGCTCGTCGAGCAGCAAGATCTTGGGTTTGGTCAGCAGCGCCCGAGCCAGGACGACCTTCTGCTGGTTGCCGCCGCTCAGCTCGGTCACCTGTGCATCGATTCCAGGAACTTTGATGCTGAGCTCCTTTACCTGACCGTTGGCGACTTCACGTTCCCGCGCGTCGGACAACAGGAACCGCTTGGTCAGCGACTCAAGGGTGGCGAGCAAGAGATTGGCTCGGACGGAGAGGACCGGGATCAGACCGTCGCGTTGGCGATCCTCCGGCACGAGAGCCAGTCCCATGGCCAGACGGTCCGAGACCCGGTTGTTCGTCGTCTCCTTGCCCCCCATTCTGATCGACCCTGCCGAACGGTCCCGGGTCCCGATAAGGGCTTCCAAGAGCTCAGTCCGACCAGCCCCCATCAGGCCGTAGATGCCGACGATCTCCCCCGCCCTGACGTCGAAGGACACATCGTCGACGAGCGCGATTGGCTTGCCCGGCACCGTCAGGCTGTCAACCTTCAGGATGACTTCGCCGACGGTGCTGGCCGAGCGCGTGAACAGGCTGCTTTGGCTGCGTCCCACCATCTGCTGGACGATCCAGGACGTGTCCGTCTCGGACATCGGCGCCTCAGCCACGAGACCTCCGTCGCGCAGCACGGTGACGTAGTCACCGATACGGCGAAACTCGTCGAGCTTGTGCGAGATGTAGATGATGGTGACGCCCTGCTTGCGCAGGTCTTGCATCACTTCGAACAGCACGTCCACCTCGGCTCCGCTCAGCGCCGACGTGGGCTCATCCATGATCAGGATGCGCACGTCCTGCGAGAGAACCCGGGCGATCTCGACCAGCTGCTGTGTTCCAATGGGGAGGTCGCCGACCAACGTATTTGGGCTGACCGCCTGCCGCAGGCGCAACAGTGCGGCCTCGGTCTGCTTGCGCTGCTCACGGCCGTCGGTGATGTGCCCCCGGTTGTGAAGTTCCCGGCCGGCGAAGATGTTGTCAACGACGCTGAGGTTGGGGAAGAGACTCAGCTCCTGATGGATGATGCCGATTCCTCGCGCCATCGCCTTTCGAGGCGAGCTGAAGTCGACGACCTCTCCATCCAGCATGATCTGACCGCTCGTCGCCTGCTCGGCCCCGCAGAGGATCTTCATCAAGGTCGACTTGCCGGCGCCGTTCTCTCCGACGAGGACGTTGACGGCACCGGTGCGCGCTTTGAAGGTCACGCCACGCAGGGCATGCACGCCTCCGTAGGACTTCACAATGTCCTGAGCCACCAGCAGTGCCGGCGCCTCCAGATCCCAGCCGCTGGCGCCGACCGCCGTCGAGCTCACGACCCGACCTGCAACGTGATCGGCGTGATCATCAGGCTGGAAGGGTCGAGCAACTGGAATGCGCCGACGAACGTGACCTGCTTGCCCTTGATGGAGCTCAGGGCAAGGCTGTTCACGACGGACGTCTTCACCTTGCTGTTGAGTGCGGTGGCCGCGTCGGCGTAATCGATCTGGTTGGTGAACTGGCCGAAGTCGATGAACCCGACCGCGTCGCGGACCGCGCTACCCACGAAGGCCGGTCCAACCGCGAGATGGACCTCGGTCTTTCCCACGCCGGGGACATCGACCTGAATGCTGCCAACCTCGTTTCCACTGCTCACAGCGGTGACCTTGCCGGAACCTCTGACCAGGAAGGAGTAGGGGGCTCCTGAACCAGCCTGCTTGCCATACTGCTTGCTGGCGGCGGCGCTATCGGCCCGGAGGGCCGGCAGGAGCGTGGACGCCTCCACTGCTTTGGCAGTCGCGGTCGGCACCACCTTGGACGCCCAGACCTTGTCCGCATAAGCGGTGGGGCTGAACTTCGCCGTCGCACCTGAGCCCGAACCACCCGAGGCGCCACCCTGCTCGACGACGTAGACCCCGGGCACCGAACAGGCGGTGGTAGCCAGCGCCAAGGCGATCGAGGCCAAGCCTAAACGGGCGCGGCGAGGGACGGCGAACGAGTGCTGATGGGTCATGCATCGCCTCATGATTCTCCATTGAATCGTCATTCAAGGTGCGTTGAATATAGCCGACATTAGTGACCCCGCAAGCTGGTGTCAATGAATCCGCAACCCAGCCAAGTTGCGATGTGGTCACGGCTGTGCGCAGAGGACGTGCGGGGCGCCCAGGTGCGCACCAGGTCGACAGGGTGAGGGACCCTATTGGGCAACGACTCCCTTGGTCACAAGGAAGCACGAGAATGGCCTGTCATCCGTTGTCTGCACGACGGCGAAGGCCGCTGTAGCCAGGGCGTAGAACTTGGTCCGTTCAAGACCCTGGAGCTCAATCTCGCGCCCTTCGCAGCGCCGCAGGCTCTGCTGGAAACTCTCGTGGGCTGGGAAGAGAACGTTGGGTTCTCCGTCGGGAGTCATCCGAAAGGCCGAGGGGAGAAGGAAGTCGTCGACCGGGAAGAGAGACAGGATGGCTTCGGCCGCAGTGGTGGTGTCCACGCCGGAGAGGTGATGCACGGGTCTCTTGACCGAATGCGAAGGATAGTTGCGATCGACAATCGCCAGTATGTCCCCGTGGCCCATCAGCGCCATGGAGTAGAGCAGTTCGGGCGTGATGATGGCTGGAATCGACTTGAGCATCTTTGTCCTCAGCTCCCTGTGATGTCGGATTTGCTCGCTTGGCCCGTGCCTTCCTGGGGCGGTCGAGCCCCGGACCACTCGACTGCCTTGGCAGCAGCGATGGTGGCGCCCTTGGCGGCCTCGACCAACGGACGCCCCTGAGCAAGAAGGGCCGCAAGCGATCCTATGAAAGCATCCCCGGCGCCTGTGGTATCAACTACTGCCGTCGGCTTGCTGGCAGGAATGGAGAGCTCGTTCATACTGTCGCTGACCAGTACACCGGCGGCACCTAGCGTCACCAAGACTGAGGCGGCGCCTGTCCGCAGTCGGACCGCCTGAGCGAGCTGGGGCGTCGCTGTGCCGCCAGCTTGTTCCTCGCAGGCATCGTGGGCTTCATGTTCGTTAACCACGAGAGGATCTGCCAATTTCAGGGTCGACCTGCGCAGTGACATCCAAGGCCCATTGTTTATCAGCACCCTTGCGCCGATGGCACGACAGGTGGCCGCCGCGGCGTCGATCAAGGCGGCGGGCGATTCGGTCTGCAGGACCACCAAGGCACCAACGGCCAAACGCTCGAGGGCGTCCTGGACCCACTGCGGGTCGAGGTGACCATTGGCCCCGGGGGCGACAACGATCGAGTTTTCGCCATCGGGAGTGACCATGACAACCGCGGTGCCGGTGCTGCAGCCCTGTACCACCTTGACCATCCTCGTCTCGACGCCAGCCTGACGGAGCGCCTTGAGCTGCTCGGTGCCGGCAAGGTCGTCCCCGATGGCGCCGATCAGGGCTGACCTGGCGCCGGCCCTCGACGCGGCAGCAGCCTGGTTCGCCCCCTTGCCACCCTGGGAAACGACCATGTCCGCGGTCGCCATGAGGGTCTCGCCGCCGACCGGGCGCCGGTCCAAAGCCAGGACGTAGTCAGCGTTCACAGAACCAACCACAATTACTTCGTACCTCACTTACCGCTCACCTCCATTTGGTCAAATGGTAGCCAGCGGTGTGGGTGGCCACCGAGCAAGCCAAGGACTACGGGTCGTTCATCATGCCTGCGCCTGGCGTTGGCTTCATTTGGGTCGTTTTCCGGGTCCGTTTCACGAGCACCTCGTGAGAAGTCGTCCAGAGGATGGCCCAGGCGTCGACAGGGTGCCGGCACGAAGCAGTACAGGGGCGCCATAGGTTTGGGACATGGAATATCGCCAGCTAGGAAGGTCCGGCCTGCGTGTCTCGACAATCACGCTCGGCACGATGGGCTTCGGTGGAACGGGATGGGCCAGCGACGTCGGGAAGATCGATGTCGGCGGCGCGCGCAGGCAGATCGGGCTTGCCCGTGACGCTGGGGTGAACTTGATCGACACCGCCGACGTCTACTCGAACGGGTTGTCCGAGGAAATCGTTGGCCAGGCTCTCGGCAAGGCTCGCGAGGACGTACTTGTCGCGACCAAGGTGCGCATGCCGATGGGCGAGGGCCCGAACGACGCCGGCTTGTCGCGTCACCACATCATCCGCGCGGCCGAGGCGAGCTTGCGCCGACTTGGCACCGACCACATTGACCTGTATCAGGTTCACGAATGGGACGGCCAGACGCCGCTGGAGGAGACGCTCAGTGCCCTGGATGCATTGGTGCAGGCTGGAAAGGTGCGGTACATCGGCGCGTCGAACTACGCTGCGTGGCACCTGATGAAGGCATTGGGGGTCTCAGAGCGCACCGGGTTGTCGCGCTTCGTCAGCCAGCAGATCTACTACTCGTTGCAGGCCCGTGACGCCGAAACCGAGCTGGTTCCGGTGTCGGTCGATCAGGGACTTGGCATTCTGGTTTGGAGCCCACTTGCTGGCGGCCTTTTGTCTGGCAAGTACCGTCGCGGCGTGGATGCTCCTGCGGGCAGCCGGCACCTGAGCCAGTGGGATGAGCCGCCTGTCCATGACGAGGACAAGTTGTACGCGACGATTGAGGTACTTATCGAGATCGGCGCAGCGCGCGGCGTATCAGCCGCGCAGATCGCGTTGGCCTATATCGTCGGCAAACCCGCCGTCACCTCCGTGATCGTCGGCGCCCGCACCGAGGATCAACTGGCCGACAACCTGGCCTCGGCACAGCTCGCGCTGGCCGACGACGAGGTCTCGCGGCTGGACGAAGTCAGCGCCCAGCATCTGCTCTACCCATTCTGGCACCAGGCGAAGACGTCCGCCGATCGTCTATGCCCCGCCGACCTGAGCCTGCTTGGCCGGCACATCGGCTGACTGACGAACCCCGGGGTGAATGCCAGCATGATGGCCGCGCCGAGGCCCTTAACGGCCCGGGCCACGATCAGCGCCGCATGTGCCGAGTTCAGAGGCCCGATGACGATGCCGCAAAGACAGAGCCGACGGGGGGACTCGAACCCCCAACCCCCTGTTTACAAGGACTACGGCAGCCGTCCATGCCGGTCCGGCGAGGTTCAACCCGTGCTCAACTGCCTTATCCGCCAGTCCGATTCATCCATGGCCATCCGCCTCGGTCCCGGTCCGCCGTTAGCAGATCCGTTAGCAAGTGGACTGCTGTGTCGCATGGGTCGAACGGGCGGCACACGCCTTCGAGCTCTCCGAGTCAAGGTTAGGCGCCATCCGGCCTAACCGTCCTCAAAGTCGCGGCCCAGGATCGCAAGTCCCAAAGCCTGCTGCCGATCCACCAAAGCGCCGCTCAGTCGGCTCCCCCAGCCAGCGCGCTTCCCCCCGACAACTGGGGAGAGAACGATCGAGAGGTCGTAGTCGGAGTGTCGTAAAGCGCCCCTGTCCCGGGAAATAATGCGGGCGGGGCAAACGGCGAGCAGGCCCCTCAGGCTTCCACCTAGAAGCGCAAACCTTCGACCCGCCCGGGGGATTCCGCTTCCGACGACATAGGGCTCGGCAACCGAGGGCCGGTCTCTGCTCGCCGGTTGCCGTTCCCTTTGCGGAATGCGCTCGAGGCCTCGCTCGACACCCTGGCCCGGTCGCCGCGACATTCGAGTTCGCTCGTCTGCTGGTCGCGGAATCGCGAGGGAACCCGGTCTGCTACGACTGTGTAGCGTAGTGTGACGGCCATGTCCCTTACTGAACGACCCGCCGTACAGCGGGCACAGCCCCCGAAGGCTCCCTACGAAGTGGTCAACCGGGTGATGCGGTGGCTGTTGTCCTCACCACAAAGGGCGAGGCGGGTGGGCGAGAGCCTGCTGCTGCTGCACCTTAGCGGGCGCAAGACAGGCCGCAGGATGGATGTCCCGGTCGCATATGCAGCTGTCGGCAAGCGGTTCCTGTTGCTGACCAGCTCGGGGTGGCGGGTGAACCTGCGCGGACGGCCCGACGTGGAGGTGACGCTGCGCGGTCAGCGGCTGGCGGCCCGCGCGGAGCTCGTGGAGGACCCCGACACTGTCGCGCAGGTGTACGGCGCCCGCATCGCCGACCTCGGGTACGCCAAGGCCGGGCGGCGGATGGGTATCCGGATCAACGTCGATCGGATGCCTACCCACGACGAGCTTGTCGAGGCCGCCCGCCGTGACGGACTCTCAGTCATCCACCTCACCGTCAACGCAGGGTCGGAGTGAACAGGCCGGTCCTGGTTGTCGGGGCCTCGGGGAACGTCGGTGGGGCGGTCGTGCGGTCCCTGCTCACCGCCGGGTTCCCGGTGCGGGCCGCGGGTACGGACGTGAGCGCCATACAGCGCCGATACCCGGGTGTGCAGGCGGTCCGGCTGGATTTCCACGACCCGGCCACGTTCGCGCCAGCACTAGAGGGGGCCGGCGGGCTGTTCCTGGTGCGCCCCCCGGCGATCTCCCGGGTCGGGCCCACCCTGAACGCCCTGCTGGACGTCGCACAGCATCGCGGTGTGGATCACGTGGTGTTCTCCTCGGTGACGGGTGCCGACACCAACCGGGTCGTGCCCCATCACCGGGTGGAAACCCACCTGCACACCTCAAGGTTGTCGTGGACGATCCTGCGGCCCGGGTTCTTCGCCCAGAACCTTGCCGGCGCCTACCGCACCGACATCGCCGGCGAAGACCGGATCTTCCTGCCGGCTGGGCGCGGTCGGGTGGCGTTCATCGATGTCCGCGACGTCGGTGAGGTGAGCGCCGCGGTCTTCGCAGACCCGGGCGCCCACCGTGGGGCCGGATACACCCTGACCGGAGGCCAGGCCGTGGACTTCGACCAGGTCGCCGCGATCTTGACCCGCGAGCTCGGCCGACCGATCCGGTACGAGGCGGCCACGGTCCTGGCCTACCTGCGCCATCTGCGAGGGCAAGGACTGCCCGTGCCCCTGATTATGGTGCAGACCATCCTGCACACCGGGCTGCGACGCGGGCAGGCCGAAACGGTCGACCCCACCCTCGCCGGCCTCCTCGGTCACCCGCCACGAACCCTGGCGGAGTACGTGCACGATCACAGCCCCGTCTGGACCAGCTCGTGACCTCGCGGGTGGACCCGCGCGTGCGGCGCTCACGCGCGTCAGTGATTGCCGCGACACTGGACCTCATCGCCGAGCGGGGTATCGCGGCCACCACGATCGAGGCCGTCGCCGGCCGCTCCACAGTGGCCAGGACCACCATTTACCGCCAGTGGGACAGCCAGCCGGCCCTGGTCCTGGACGCGATCGGCACCATGCTGCACACTCCGGCGGACCCCGACACCGGGACCCTGCGGGGTGACCTGCTGGACCTGCTCGGCGCACTGGTCGACGCCCTCACGACCAGCCCCGCAGCCGCCCTGATGCCCGCACTGATGGATGCGGCCGAGCGCGACCCTGCTTTCGCCGTCCTGCACGCTCGGGAAGCCACCCGGCGCCATGAGGTAGTAGCCGTCGCCATCACCCGAGGGATCGAACGTGGTGAGCTGGCCCCCGGCACAGACCCGAACGAAGTCATCGACCTGGTCGCTGGCCCGGTGTTCTACCGGCGGCTCGTCTCAGCCGGCGCCGTCGACAGGGCCTTCGCTCAGCGGGTCGTCGACCACGTCCTGGCCGGCTACTCACCCCACCGCCCAACGCAGGACGGCCCCACTCACACCAGCAAGTAATCCGCCGACCGGGCGGCTCGTCGCGAACTTGGTGTCCCCGCGCGGGTTGAGCAACTCACCATCCGCAGGTGTTCACCGACTTTCAGCCGGTAGAACGGTCGGTCTGCCCTGCGCGAGGATGGGTCATCGGAACGAATGATGGCGCTTCCCATGGTCACCCCGATTGGCCAGTGGCGGGTTCGGCTTCCGAGACTCACTCTCATAGGCGAATGGTGGCGTCATAACGTGCGAAGAGCTTCGAGTCTGCGCATGGGGGACCGCGGTCTTGCGTCAGGCGCTGACGTTGCAGTGTTACGTGGGCGACGGCGAGCCTGTAGTCCAGGAGGTCATCTCCTCTGGCTTGGCCCACGCTGGTTCATGGCTTAGTCATCTCTGGGGTAGATAGGCCCAGCGCCGCGAGCAACCGTGGCTCGTCGGTGAAGTCGCCGATCGACACACTC